>NZ_JBDWLR010000094.1:0-400564 GCF_039973035.1 Sedimentitalea sp. | reverse complement strand
GGCGATGTGTGACCCGTCCAAGCCATAATCTCGCGCTCCGACGCCCCGGCCTTCGCCAACCGTGTGGCGCAAGCGTTTCGCAACCCGTGGGACGTGCAGTCGGGCAGCTTGGCGGCGTTGCACCATTTGCGCATGGCGTTGCCCAAGCCGTTTGCCGAACGTGAGCGCCCGTTTGATGTTTGAAGGAACGTCATTTGTGATTTGGGCAGGGCACCCAGCACGTTTTGAAGATCTGGATGGATTGGAATATCCACGACCACCTCAGAAAACCGCTCAGTCTTTTGCCGACGATACCGGAGCCGAGAGCCGCTCACATTCTGCCAACCAAGCTGAACCGCATCAACGCGAGAACAAGCAGTGTAGAGCATGAGCGTAACAGCCGTGTGAGCCGTGGAGCCGATCTCATGGCAGGCGAAAAAGGCGTTTAGCTCATCATCCGTCCAAGTATGAAAGCCCTGCGATCCGGTGCGCATTTTCTTGATCGCTGCGGTTGGGTTGTCACTCGGCCAGCCGATTTCAACAGCATGGTTGAGCAACAGGCGCAGCATTCTCAGGCGGTTGTTCCGGGCTGATGGCCGATCGGTCAGAGGCTCAAGGAGCTTCACGACATGGGTGCGCTTCATTTTCTCAACCAGCCGGTGCCCGTGCTCGTCACGCAGAAGTTCAATCTCGCGCCAGTATGTCGACTTTGTGCTGTCACTCAGCGACACAAACTCAGGGCTCTTATAGTATAAGACAATCAGAGCGTTAATCGTGCCACGCTTTGTGGCCGTTGCTCCGATTTCCTGCGACCTGTGGCCCCTGATCGCCCGCTCATAGTTCCGGCGAAAATCATCAGAGCCGCATTCGCCGTGGATTTCAGGCGAGAACCCTTTCCGGCGAAAACGGTAACGGCGTTTTTGATGGCGATCAAAATACGCAATCACGCCGGGAAACTCGCGCTTGATCCGGCGAGCCATCAGAGATCACCCCAAGTATCATCCTCATCCTGCAAGGGCAGCGCCGCTGCGTAAACGTACAGCTCATTCACCAGCCACAAGCGACGAGAGCCGACACATCGGGGCTTTGGCATCGCGCCAGATAGAACCAGCTCCGAAAACTTGCCGGGTGATAGGTTCAGCATAGCAGCGGCGGCGGACTTGCTGACGCAGATTGCGGGCGCGTTTGATGGAATTGCAGAGTTTGCCATATTCATACCCAATAAAAGTGCCCGGTGAGGCGAGGATGAACCTCACCGGGGCTTTGAGGGATGCTTGGTCTCAGGCTCCAAGCATCCCGAAACGTGCGACAGGAGGAAGGTTGAAAAAACCTGCCGCACGATCTCAGTGGCGATACGCCGAACCGTCAGCTTATGCCGAGGGGCTCAGATACTAGCCGCGATGTCCCGTGAAACCCGCGCCAAAATCCATGCGAACCTTGTATTCGATGCCATCAACCTCAAGGCCCTCGCGTGTGAAAAGCTGAGGCCCGGTGGCACCATCAAGGTAAGCGTGCTGCAAGCTGTCAGGCACGCCCGGAGCGGCGCAGAGATACCACGCGCTAGGGCTGGCAAGGCGAGGCTCAACAAGCAACCGCAGCTTGCCCGCGAAGGGGTTTGCGTTGGCAACCTAACTTGCTGCGATCTCAGTTAAGACCTGTTCAGCGAGCGTTTCCAGCTCAGGCGGAACCACAAGGAAGGCGGGCACCACATTGATTGCCTCACCTGCCAAGCCGGTTTGGCGACGCATGTTGCCGCAGGGGTTGCCCTGAGCCCGCGCAGAGGACCGGGCTTTGCCAGCCGCCACCCGATCACCGCCCGCGCCTTGATGGATGCGATATGCCTTGATGGCCGGGACATGAAATCAATCCTCAGCGCGGCGGGCTGGTCGGGCCATCAGCGCGACACGGCAACGCTCATAGTCTGCGCTGAGGAATGCCTTGAGGCGATGGCGCAAGCGCTTGGGATCGTCCCGGCCACGACTCGCGCGCAGAGCGAAGAAATCACCGCATCCCAACGGGCTGACCAACAACAACAACCCTGATCTGTAGGTGCAATAATACCCCAATAAAACCGAAAACATGCGGCGCGAATTACCCGCATGAGCCAAGGGGTCAGGAAGGACCCAAGGCTGTCAAGCCGCCCCTTCGACGAGGTAAAAATGACCGCGCGCGCCACCCCGCCCCGTCAGCGTGCTACGCAAGCCAAACCCATCACTCTACGCCTATCACCAACCGGCCCGCATACCCCTGATCGAAGCGGGACAAAACGATCTTTTCCGGTGCTGTACCACCCTGTCCCGGTGATAGTGGAGTGGGACATGGTCTCGACATTGACTGCGCCACCGACGCCGGGATGCAGCCTTGTCAGGGCAAAGGTTTGAGGTTTTGAGCCTGCGCGATGCCGACCGACCAAACGCAACAGGCCAGCAGCTTGCAATGTGCTACGTGCGGCGCGGAGGCGAGGCTTGGAAAGGTTCAGCAGACCCGCCGCCCGCATCGTCAAAATCCGAGGAAAAGCGTTGCCATGATGATGGCCGTGCTGATCCACCAGCAGCACCAGTAACGCGATAGCGTCTCCATTGGCTTCACCGCGCAGCGCATCCAAGGCCAGCCGTTGCACCGGAAAAGCACTGTCACGGCCCCGATAGATGCGGTTTTCAAGTCGGCGCTTCCAAGCCCATGCGGCTATGTCTGCCAACTCACCATCGGGCATGGTTGCAGGATCAATTCACCAATCATCACGGATGCCCGCAAGGTTGGCTTGTAGTTCTTTGTTATCGTCCGCCAGTTCAACCATCCGCATCGCCTCCTTTACAAGTTCAACGTGTCGATGCCCGGTCAAGATGGGGTCAGCCACCTGGCTTGCAGTGCCGCGCAGGCGTGACAGGGCATCTATTCCAAGCAAAGGAAGCGGAGTATTTGTTCGACGCGGATCGATTGATTTAACCGCGAACATCAGGAATCTATGCCGCCCCCTGAGACTGTAACTGTTCAGAACAAAATCCTATTTCGCGCCCACTTCTGATCCGTTCATCAATTGGTCACGGCGATCTACTTTCACCAAACCGCCCTTGCTGGGAGCATCTATGGCTAAACGCGCCCAGCCAGCCAGGTTGCGAGTTCTCGCTGCGCGGCTTCGAGTGTTTCGGTGTTGATCGTGCGGGTTACAAGCGCTCTGTTCAGGGCGCGCACGCGTTTATTGAGAGTCAAGTGCTCGTCCGCTTCCGAAACGACGCCCAGCTTTTCGTAGAGTGACAACAACCGATTCTGGACCGTTCTCAATGACATTCCACGGCGTTCTGCGATCAGTTTGTCCTGAAGCCCCAATGCCAGATCGAGCAGAACGTCGTACTCGCTTTCATCGAGCCGTGTTCGTGGCGACGCGCCGCGTTTTTGCAAACGGTGGATCTCGCGATCGACCATGATCTGCCCTTCAATCAGCACAGCGCGCAAGGCCAGTTTGAGGCGCGCCCGTGACGCCGTTTTAAGGACGTAGCCATAGGCGCTGTCTTCGGGCACGATCTGAGCAATGCCGCGCAGATAGGCTTCATCTGCATAGTTCGACCAGAACAGGATACGGCTGTGCGGTCTTGCCGCCCAGATCGAGCGGGCAGCCTCGATGCCGTTTCGGTTCACCATCTGCAGATCCATCACAATCGCTTCGACCTCGGTCTGGCGCGCCGCGTCTTCGCCCGCAGCACCGTCGATGGCATGAACAATTTCCGTCACTTCCGGCAAGGCTTCGGCCAGTGCGTCCTGAAGATAGGTCGCATGGAATTGATCATCTTCGACAATCAGCACCTTCACAAACGCTCTCCCAACATCACACGCAGCGTGCAGCCGCCGTCGTTCAGCAGGTCGAGATCGGCAGAGATCAGCCTTGCGCGGGTGCGCATGTGGGCAAGGCCAGAGGTTCGCTGCTGCTCTGCCGGAAGGCCGCAGCCATCATCGCGCACCGTCAGGACGAGCCCGGAATTGGCTAGCGATTCAATGCGAACCTCGATACGGCTGGCTCCGGCGTGGCGTGCGGCATTGTTGATCGCTTCTTGCGCGATCCGAAACAACGCAGTGCGCACTGTCGGGGCGAGGCGATCCGGTGCACCATTAGTCGTGTCGACAACCAGAACTTCGATCTGCTGCGACTCGACGGCGCGTTCAAGGTGAACTTGGACGGCATGAACAAAGCCGAACAGCTCCAGCAGCGTGGGCACCGCTGTATCGATGATCCGCCTCAGATCACTGATGATTTCCTTGATGCGGTGGCTCAGATGCTCGCTTTGCGGTGCAGCATCCCCTGTGATCTCGCGGAGCATTCTCGTGAGATCAGCAAGCGTTTGATCATGTAGGTCCATGCCGATGCGTTGGCGTTCCTGTTCCAGCGTCTGGGTCAGTTCCAGCGCACCACGGCGCAAGCCTTCTTCGCGGGCCTGTGCTTCTTGTCTGACCTGTGTGGCACGCTGCGCCTGTTCGGCAGTGTGCAGGGCGTGGAAATAGGGCGATAGCACATCTGCCACGTGTTGGGCCCGCTGGACTGTTTCCTGATCGTATAGCTCGGGGGTCGAGTGTGAAATGTTCAATGTACCGATGTGTTGGCCCATGACCTTCATCAGCACATGTACACGCGACCTCAATTGGTGATTCATGATCGGTTCCGAGCAGGCGTCCTGAAATGTCTGGCGTGGGTCGTGCATCGCATTCTCGCACAACATGTAATCGCATTTTCCGGTGATCAGGTCGCGAATTGGCGAGGCCTCAACCCGTGTACTGGTTCGCGACCAACGGGTCTGAATGCCGACTTCGTAGCTGGAGAGCCAGCCGGGTCTGTCTTTCAGGCACAGGTCGGCATGGGTGAACGGGATGACTTCGGCAATTTCGTCGGCCACGGCCTCGAGCGCCGATGCGATGTCGGTACGCTCGGCGAGATGTGCCGAGATGCGCAGAAAGACATTGCCCCTTGCAGGGGGCTGTATTGGATAGGTCATATCTCCTCCCGTCGCGCGGTGCGCGTCCCCGCAATTCTGGCAAGCATTTGGCGGAATTGGAACACCCGGAACCGTAAAGTCGTTGCGGGAACCCGCAACATCTCTGCGGGGTGCTGCCTTTACAACCGTAGAACCGGACAACATGATCCCCGAACCAGAGCCCTTTTCGGGCCGGTATGCAGCGCATGGATTCATGCGTGACAGGGAGGAAAACATGACGACTTCGAAGTTGCTGCTGAGTGCGGCAGGGCTTGCCATGATCGCTGGACTGGCTCAGGCCGACACCTCTGACAAGCGCATTGCGCTGTCCAACAATTACGCGGGCAATTCGTGGCGGCAGGCCATGCTGCAAACCTTTGAGGACACTGGCAAGCAGGCCGTGGCCGACGGTGCCGTTGCAGCGGCAGACGCTTATACGACCTCCGAGAATCAGGCGACGGAGCAGGCCGCGCAAATCCAGAACATGATCCTGCAAGGTTATGATGCGATCGTATTGAACGCAGCGTCACCGACCGCGTTGAACGGTGCGGTAAAAGAGGCCTGCGATGCAGGCGTCACGGTGGTCAGCTTTGATGGCATCGTGACTGAGCCCTGCGCATGGCGAATTGCGGTAGATTTCGCAGCGATGGGCAAGGAAGAGGTCGATTACATCGCGACACGCCTGCCGGACGGCGGCAATCTGCTGGAAATCCGCGGACTGGCCGGGGTCTTCGTTGATGACGAAATCTCCAAGGGTATCCACGAGGGCGTGGCCGAGCATTCGCAATTTGAGATTGTCGGCTCAGTCCACGGTGACTGGGCGCAGGATGTGGCGCAAAAGGCGGTTGCGGGTATCCTTCCATCGCTACCGGATATTGTTGGGGTCGTAACGCAAGGTGGCGATGGGTATGGCACCGCACAGGCGTTCAAGGCCGCGGATCGCCCGACACCATTGATCGTGCTGGGCAATCGTCAGGACGAATTGCAGTGGTGGGCCGAACAGCGCGACGCCAACGGGTACGAAACCCTGTCCTTGTCGATCGCGCCGGGTGTTGCTTCGCTGGCATTTTGGGTCGCGCAGCAGGTGCTTGACGGTAACGACGTGCCAAAGGATCTGACCGTGCCGTTTCTCAAGATCACACAGGACACGCTTGACGAGTCTCTGACCAGCACGCCGGAAGGGTCTGTCGCCAACGTGACCTATACGCTGGAAGACGCACAGCAGGTCATCGCCGACGCCAAGTGATCCCATTGCGGCGGGTCGTCCTCATCGGCGATCCGCCCTGAATTAACACAGAATGGAGCGCTCATGTCGGATCATGAGAGCACCCCGATCGTGACGCTCGTCGACGCGGCCAAGCATTTTGGCCCTGTTCGGGCGCTGGACGGGGTCAGCCTGATCGTCACTCCCGGTGATTGCATCGGGCTTGTCGGTCACAACGGGGCAGGCAAGTCGACGTTGGTTAACCTGATCAATGGCGGGCTCACGCCGTCCTCGGGTTCCATCGCGTTTTCCTCCGGCGGTAGCGCGCTGGAGGCCGGCGTGCGTTCGGTGTTTCAGGAACTCTCGCTTTGCCCCAATCTGACTGTCGCGGAAAACTTGCGGATTTCGCACAGCGCCCTGAAGGGTCCGAATTGGCGGCGGCCCGCACGAGCCGAAATCCTGAAAAGCTTGGATACCATCTTTCCCGGTCACGGCATCGATGCAAATGCCGAGGTCGATACGCTGTCGATTGCCGAACGCCAGATGGTCGAGATCGTCATCGGCTTTGCCCCGCGTGGCGGCACGGCGCGGCTGGTCATTCTGGATGAACCGACCTCGTCGCTAGATGCAGGCATCGCTGATCAATTGCTGGCGCATGTCAAACGCTTCTGCGCCGAAGGCGGCGCGGTCGTTTTCATTTCCCACATGATGGGTGAAGTGTTTGACGTTGCCAGCCGTATCGTGGTGCTGAAAGACGGCAAGGCTGTGGCCGAACGCGCGACCGACGAATTCACCCGGCAGGGCCTTGTGGATGCGATGGGTCATGTGACGGCCGAAGCCGCCGATGCCACTGGTGTCGCGCGCGAATTTGGACCCGAAATTGTTCGTACAGAACAGGGTTTGTCGGCGCGCAAGGGCGAAATTATTGGCCTGTCGGGTCTTGCTGGGCATGGGCAAGCCGAAGCATTGGCGCAGCTTTATCTGTCGCGGTCGTCGTCCTGGCACGCGGATAAATCGCCCGAATCCGTGTTTGTCGCAGGGGATCGTCAACGCGACGGGGTGCTGCCGCTTTGGTCAATCCTGCGCAACATCTCGATTTCGGTGCTGCAGCAATGTGCAAAACGCGGGTTGGTCGATCACGAGGCGGAGGCCCGGATCGCCGAAACGTGGAAAGCGCGCATCGGTATCCGCACGGACAACATGACAAACCCGATCCTGTCCCTGTCAGGCGGCAACCAGCAAAAGGTGCTGTTTGCCCGCGCGCTTGCCTCGCCAGCCCCGGTTGTGATCATGGATGATCCAATGCGGGGCGTCGATGTGGGGACGAAACAAGATGTCTACGCCATGATCCGTGCCGAGGCTGCAAAAGGCGGGACATTCCTCTGGTACTCGACCGAGACCGAAGAGGTTTGCCAATGCGACAGGGTGTTTGTCTATCGCAATGGCGTGATCAGTGCCGAACTGACCGGGAGCGACATTACCGAGGAGAAAATCCTTCAAGCGTCGTTTGAGATGCAGGAGGCATCATGAGTTTTCTTGCACGTCACCGGATCATCCTGCCGGTGGTCTCGCTGACGATCCTGCTGGCGGCGACATTCTACATGCAGCCGCGCGCGATGAGCTATTTCGGGCTGAACCTCTTGTTCAACCTCGCGGTGCCGATCGCATTGGCAACGATCGCGCAGATGATGATCATCATGGTCAATGACATAGACCTGTCACTTGGCACCTTTGTCAGTCTTGCGGCCTGCGTAACCGCGACGTTTCTCAACGATACGCCGCTGTTGGGGCTGCTCATCCTTCTTGCGCTGATCCTGTCCTATGCGTTGCTTGGGGCGGTGATCCATGCGCTGGAATTGCCCGCCATTGTGGTGACGCTGGGAATGTCCTTTGTCTGGGGGGGACTGGCGTTGTTCATCCTGCCCTCGCCCGGTGGGTCCAGCCCCGAGTGGCTGCGCACGCTGATGACCATAAAGCCGCCATTTGCACCCATGGCCGTGGTGGCCGCAGTCATCATCGCGACCGTCACCCATCTGCTGATCATCCGCTCCGGCATCGGGACGGTGTTGCGCGGTGTCGGAGGCAATGCGCGGTCGGTGCAACGCGCCGGTTGGCCAGTGATCCGGCTCAAGGCGCTGGCCTATGGCTTGGCGGGGCTCTTTGGTGTGCTCGCTGGCATGGCGCTGGTGGGGTTGGCGACCTCGGCGGATGCCAACATAGCCTTACGCTATACTCTGTTGTCAATCGCCGGGGTGATCCTTGGTGGTGGCGAATTCACCGGCGGTAAGGTCAGCCCGACGGGGGCGGTGATCGGTGCGCTGACCCTGACGCTGGCTGCGAGTTTTCTCAGCTTTATGCGCCTGTCGCCGGATTGGCAGATCGGAGCTCAGGGGGCGATCCTTATTCTTGTACTGACTGCGCGCCTGATCTTTAGCAGGAAGGGGACCGGCGCATGACTTTTCTGAGCAAACCCTGGCTCTGGTCCTGGCTGGCCGCTGCCGTCGCCTTTGCCCTGATCCTCGGGCTGACATCGGGCCGGGGTGCTGGTGAATTAGCCTATGCTGCGCTGTCCTTTGGGGCATTCGCCGCCATTGTGGGCCTTGGGCAAATGCTGGTGATCACCTTGGGGCCGGGCAATGTGGACCTGTCCATTCCCGCGACTATGACGCTGTCCGCGACGTTGGCGCTAAAGGGGATGAGCACGGATCCCGGCACCGCGCTCTTGGGTCTTGGCATCGCGCTGGCCGTGGGGGCGGGTGCCGGGATCGCAAATTACGCACTGATCTTTCTGCTGCGCCTGCCGCCGATCATCGCAACGCTGGCCGCCTCGCTGATCTTCCAATCGCTCGCAATCTGGTCGAACCGGGGCCTGCGGATCAAGCCCCCCGAAGGCTTGGCCGACTTTGCGACCGGGCGGTTCATGGGGCTGCCCAATGTCGCGTGGGTGGGGCTGTTCATGGCCATCATTGTCTGGATCATCCTCGAGCGGTCAGTATGGGGGCGCTGGTTGCTGGCGACAGGCCAGAATCTTCGCGCGGCTCGCCTTGCGGGGGTGCCGGTCGAATTGGTGCGTGCTTCAACCTATATCTCGGTTGCCATGTTTGCGGGGCTTGCCGGTTATCTGCTGGCCAGCTTTTCCGGCGGTGCGGCGCTGAACATGGGCGCGGAATATTTGCTGATGTCCATTGCGGTCGTCGTGATCGGCGGCAGCTCTATCGCAGGGGGTAACTCCAACGTGCCGGGCGTCTGGGGTGCGGCATTGTTCATGTTTCTCGTGGTCTCGATGCTCAACAGCTATGGCGCGGGGGCAGGGGCCCGCAATGTGCTGACCGGGGCCATCATCATCACCATTGTCATTGCCGCCAGCACAAGGAGGGCCCGCGCATGATCACCATGCCGTCACATCTGGAAATCCATGACGACCGGTTCGCCAAGCTGGTGCATCCCATGTCGACCCTGGACGTGATCGCCGAGGGGTTCACCTGGACCGAAGGCCCGGTCTGGTTCGGTGACCACGGTTGCCTGTTGTTCTCTGACATTCCCAGCCAGCGCATCATGCGCTGGTCCGAGGCCGAAGGCGTTTCTGTCTTTCGTGCCGGATCATGCTTTAACAACGGCAACACGCGCGATCGGCAGGGGCGGCTCGTCGGGTGCAGACATGGTGCGCGCGACGTGGTGCGAACCGAGTTTGACGGCGCGGTAACGGTTCTTGCGAGCGCGTTTGATGGCAAGCGGCTGAACTCGCCCAATGACGTGGTGGTTAGTTCGGATGGTGCCGTTTGGTTTACCGATCCGACCTACGGCATCCTCTCGAATTTCGAGGGCTATCGTCGCGAACCGGAACAAGCCAATCGCAACGTCTATCGTCTGTCGCCTGACGGAGCGTTGAGTGTTGTCGTCAGCGACTTCACCCAACCTAACGGACTGTGTTTCTCGCCTGACGAAACGACGCTGTACATTTCCGAGAGCGGGTCGAGCCATGCCGATGCCGTTCCCTCTGTCATCCGCCAGTTTGCGGTTGAAGGCGATGCGCTGCGGGAACGTGCGCCCTTTGCCGAGATCGACACCGGATTGCCGGATGGAATGCGGTGTGATGTGCGTGGCAATCTATGGTCCTCGGCCGCGGACGGGGTTCATTGTTTTGGCAAGGACGGAACGCTGCTCGGAAAAATTCTGATCCCGCAGGTGGTTTCGAACCTGTGCTTTGGCGGACCGGACGGCCAGCGGATGTATATCACTGCGACGCGGTCGGTCTATCGCGTCTTTGTGGATGTGGGTGGTGCCGAACCCTGGACACGTCCAAACGACTGACCTTTGGGTCAGGGTTCGAAGTACCAGTGCATGACGAGCAGGGGACCACGCGCAGAGGCTGTTCTTCCAGTCCTCGCTGAACGCCATCCTTTGCACGTAGGTTATGTGCGACTTTTCATGGCAGCCTGGCTCAATCTTGTCGCGGTCGCATGATCGAGCGGTTCGGACGAGGGGGTCATTTGCAATCGGGCGTAAAGCGCGCGGAAAGGTTCTTGCTCCAGCAACTTATGAAATCGCGCGTGACGCCATTCGACGGCGGCCCGATGTAGTATTGCGAGTTTTGGGTCCGCGTGCAGTTGGGCGAGAATGGGGGCGCTGAGCGGTCGGATCTGGGCGATACTGTCGTCGGAATCGGTGTTGAAATTGCGATCGACCCAATAGTCCATGCCCAGCATGTGATCACTGTGGACCGCACGACCCCGATCGGCCTTGAGCACATAGCTTTCCATCGCGCCCAGCGGATAATGGTTAAGTTGCACCAGTTGATAGTTGGAGCGGCCATAGTTGGAGAATAGTCGCCGGGACTTGAACTGATCGTCCAACTCGCGGCCCTCTCCGTCAAACCAGCGCGCATCCGGGAGTTTGTCAGGGTGGGGCGCGCGTGGCCGGTGAACGCCCAGTTTTCCGTAGGTTCCGTCGTTGCGGTAAAACGTCTTGAACATGGCCGATCGCCACGGCCAGAACATGATCACCGGAGCGCAGCGGGTAAAGGTTTCGGTGATCGGGGCGTCGGCATAGCCGCGAACGCCCGCATTGCCAAAGAGCCTCCAGGTCAGCGCAATTGCTGTCGCAGCAGGCAGTGCGGCCAGCAGAGCCGAAAGGGTATGATCGCCTGTGTGAATGTTGACGAACTCGTCAATATCTAGAGACAGAATCCAGTCAGCGGATTGCACGATCTCAAGACGTTCCGCCTGTTTCAGAGCGGTGAACTGGATACCTCGTTTGTCATAAGGGCCATCGTTTCGGCAATGTGTCAGCCAGCCCATCTCGGCCAATCGATCAAGCATCGTGTCCGTGCCATCGTGGCAATCGTTGGAAAAAACGAGTATGTCGGTGAACCCGACGGCACGATGATGAGCGAGCCATTCCAGCAGGAATGCGCCTTCGTTGCGAACCGTAAGAACCGCGAGAAACCTCACCTGCAGAGCCGCCCGTGCATCTCAGGTTTCCATATCGAGTGCGAGCGCATAGGCAACGCGTTCGGTCTCGGTAAGCTTGATCGCCAGCGCCTGTTCATAGAGTTCCTGAAACTCGGGATTCTTGCGAAGCTCGCGGGCCTTGGCGCGGTGCCAGTCACGACCCTTTTCATGCCACTTGCGCAACGCATCATCCTGCATCAACCGGTCATATTCGGCGCGGACTCTTGGAATATTGCGCTTGATCGTGATGTCGCGAAAGTCGGACCAATCCATGCGAATCCAATAGTTTATGCCGATAGAACGGTCTACGTGCAGCGCCCGGCCGCGCTGCCGTTTGATCAGAAAACTTTCCGCACTGCGCAAGGCATAATGGTTGAGCTGCAACAGATCATATCCGATTGATCGGCGCGAATTGCGCCAACCGTTGTTGGCGACCTCCTCGGTCATGTCCTGACCTGATCCGTTCACCCAGCGAACCTGATCGCGCAGGTCTTCGTCAAGCTTGTTGGGCCGATGGCAGCTGATCTTGCCATAGGCGCCGATGTTCTTGAACATGGTCTTGAAACCCCATGCCGTGTGGGGTTTCGGGCAATAGGTCGGGGCACATTTTTCGAACTGATCGATAACAAATTCATCCGCCAGCCGGGTCACACCGTCATGACCAAAGAGCCGCCAGGTCATGGCCACATTGGTCGCATCTGGAACCACGGCGAAAAAGTCGTCCAACGTGCCGTTGCCGGTGCGCACGTTGATGAATTCGTCAACGTCGATGTGGATCAGCCACTCTGCGTTGCGGATCACCTTTTCTTTGCGCGACATGTTCAGCGCGTGTTGCTGTGGTGACTTGCCCCGCCAATCGTCATTGTTGCGATGTTGAACGATGCCCATTTGTTGTAGTCGGTTCAGGATCTTGTCGGTGCCGTCGGTGCAGTCATTGGTATAGATCAGAAAATTATCGACGCCGATGGCACGATGATAGGCGATCCATTCGACGATATAGGGCGCCTCGTTCTTCATGCAGCCGACGATGACGCGCCCGGATGAACCCCTTGGCAGGATGCGTTGAGGTGCCAAGGAATAGGCTGCGGCCAGCTCTTCTTCGTTCACCGCACCCAGACGGTTGTGCGGCGCATAGGAGGATTTACGCAGCTTGTCGAAATTCTGCACGGCGAGCGGCGGCATCACCGCGCGCGCCGCGGGGCTGAGCCCTGCGGCAATATCCGGATTGGTGGATGGAGCGGGTTTTTCTTTGTGTGCGGCATTCGTGGCCTTGTCGATCCGGTACATGAAGGCCAATAAATATTGGGTCGCGCGAAAACCGTTGCCCGGATCGGCCTCGCTCCATTGCTCTTGAGCGGATGGAGGGCGGAGCGTCTCGGCGTTCAGAGCGGGATGCGTCTCGACGAGGTTCTGATTGTCCTTGGCGAACCTGTTCGAGATCGCGGACAGCGTTCGAGGCGCAATCGGTTCACCCTCGATTTCGGTTTCAGCCAGCAATGCCTGCCACAGATCAGGCGGAATGATACGCTGCCCGCTTCTCGTCAGGTGGTGAAACAGCACATTCATCTGTCGCGCGCGTGAAAGCCACGCGGCCGAAGGCGGTGGTGAAAAGGGCTCTGCTTGAGTCTTGCCCAAGGTCGGGGCGATCTCGAACAACGAACGGATGACATCGGGTGCTGTGTCAGAGGTCAGTTTCTGACGGTAGTCTGGGTGCAGCGTGACGCTATTCGGGCCAAAGCCGCTTTCCCAAAACTGAACAACTGCGGCATAGTCGAGCCAAAAGGGCGCGTTATCTGACGTTGGCCCTGTGCCAGAATGACCCGCGCCGTCGATTGCGGATTGCCACCAATCCTTGGATGTCGCGAGGCCCAGTTCCCGTTCAAGCGGGGCGTGCCGCCCGGTCATCACCTGAGCCTCATAGTGCCGGACAAGCGCTCGCGCCTGTTCATCCACTTGCGCAACGATACGGATGTCATCAGAAAACGGGCTGAGCAGGGCCTTAAGCCGCTCCAATTCGCTGGTTAGACAAAGGGTCTGACCCAATTGGGCGTTTGACAGGATCAGCGTATCATGTTGATGGGTCGCAATTTCGCGCGCAAGGTCCGCACTCAATTGCGCATGCAACGCGCCTTGCTGATCCGGGTGCGCCGCATCGCTTTCCGCCATGCCCCGCGCTGCCCGGCACAAGGCGGCGCTGACATTCTGAGGAAACAGGATGCCCTTGGCGATCATTTGCTCGCGTTTGTCGGCCATGACACGCTGAATTCGATCCGAGACCGAAGCGCCCAACCCGATGTGAAGCCAGATGCGCATCAATTGCTCCCGAGACGTTCGCGGATGGGATTGGCGTTGAGATGACCCCACCAGGGCAAATCGCGCCCCAGAAAGACGGATATTCTGGAGCGTGCGTCGGGGTCCGCGATATCAAACTCCAGAAAATTGGGGTCATCCGCAAAGAACCGGGCAAGGGCGGCATAGTGGCCTTCGACCCATTGCATACGTTGTTTGGTGGTGTCGCCATACCCTTGCGGCAGACCGGGGATCACGCTGTCGGGTAGCCGCTTCAGACCCAGATCGGACCAGGCCAGCATGGATTGCGACAGCTCGAATGCATCACGGCGAGAGGCCAGAAAACGCACCTCGGGATGAAATTTTCGGATCGCCAGCAGCAGCGCAAAATCCATCTGCGGCCACAGTGATTTGGCGCCGCGCAGCACGCTCATCTCGGATACCGCGTTGATTCCCGGAAGATGCCTGGCAGGATCGCCGGTTTCGAAATAGCCGCGATAAAGCAGATCAGCGACCAGCATCCCTTTTTGCGCCCGATCGTCTGTATTGCGACCGCGCAGGCGATGATCGGCCACTGCGTATCCCGCCAACCGCAATGCCTTGGCCAGCGTGGTGGTACCGGATTTCGGCAGACCGAGGTTGACCACCTGCAACGTCATGATGCCAGCCCCAAGCTGCTGATCAACGCCTCTTCCTGCGGTGGAAGCGCATTGGCGTTGCGCAGTTGATCGCGCATATCCCTGTATTCGGGTCGTTTAAGGAGCGTATCGCGCCGCGCGATGTGACGGGCGACGCAGTCCCGGTGCAGGGCGTCGATCTCGGGATCGCGACGCAGCTCGGCAAGCGCGGTTTCAAGAGCCGGAAGATACCGATGGATGCTGGTATCGGTATGGCCAGAATCATTGCGTTCGCGCCAATAGGTATCATCAAACGCACGGTTTTCGCGGTTCACGTCGCCTCGGTCGTTCTTGACCAGATAGCTGTCCAGCGAGCGCAGCGCATAGTGATTCAGTGTCGCAAAATTTCGCGCGCCCTGAGCTGGAAAGCGGCGAATGCGGCGGGGATTGGCCGCGACGAGAAACCGGTGCGGCACATCACGCCCGGAGCCATCGGTCCAGCGCGGGCGCCGGTCAGCCGCCAGATTGCCTTTGAAAAACGGTCGGTGTGCGCCGAAATATTGCAGGGGAAAATCTCTGCGGACCAGCGTCTTGACCTCAATCGCGAATTCTCCGCACCAGAGGTCGGGATTGTGCGAGCGGGTGAACTGGGAAATCACAGGCGTGTCTGCGAACGCCTCGACTCCGTTATTGGCAAAGAACTGGAATGTTGCCGATATTGCCTGTGGCTCGCCGCAGGCAGTGATCAGCGCAGGGATCGTATGATCGCCGGTATTAATGTTCAGGAACTCGTCGACATCGGCGATCCAGACCCAATCCGCCTCGGCAACGATGTCTTGCCGCCGCGCGTCTTTCAGCGCTTCCATCTGATAATTACGCCCCTGCGCCGGATTGGGCAGGTGGCGCACCAGACCGCGATCCGCCAGCGCATCAAGCAGATGGTCGGTGCCGTCGCTGCAATCGTTGGAATAGAACAGAAAATCCGTGACACCGATCAGCCGATTGAACGCGATCCATTCCAGCAGAAATGGTCCTTCGTTCTTGACGCAGGTGACGGCGGTGATCCGCATATCCGATTGCTGTCCGCCAGTTGCCATTCATTCTGCCTGATCTGTGGGCGCTGGTTCTGAGCCAATATTGCGCTTTTGTTACGTAATTCATGCCATCCGGACGATATAGGGTCAATCTTCGCGGCCAAACGAGTCGGATTTGAGGCAAATTGATCAAGTCATTGCGGCGTCTGTTTAGGACCAAGGTCGCAGGGCGCTGTGCTTGACGACATGGCGCGACTCATGACCTCTTAGGGCGCAAAGGGAGATTCCATGCAAATACCGCCGTCTATCGATGCCGTGCAAGAGATGTTGTCGGCACAAGGTTATGTTTGCGGTCGGGCTTTGGCCACGGTCGTTTTCCTGTCGCTCAAGCTTGGTCGGCCGTTGTTTCTCGAGGGCGAAGCCGGGGTGGGCAAGACCGAAATCGCCAAGGCATTGGCGGCTTCGCTCAATCGACGCCTGATCCGTCTGCAATGCTACGAAGGGCTGGACGCGTCGAGCGCAGTCTACGAGTGGAACTTTCCGGCACAGATGATCGCCATCCGGACCGCCGAAGCGACAGGAACCGCCGACCGCACAGCGCTGAACCAAGAGCTGTTCAGCAGCGACTATCTGGTGGAGCGCCCCTTGCTTGAGGCGATGCGACCGGATGAAAATGGCGCGCCGGTGTTGTTGATCGACGAACTCGACCGAACGGACGAGCCTTTCGAGGCGTTTCTGCTTGAGGCGCTGAGTGACTTTCAGGTGACGATACCGGAACTCGGCACGATCAAGGCACCCGAACCGCCGGTGGTTATCCTGACCAGCAATCGCACACGTGAAGTGCATGACGCGTTGAAGCGGCGTTGTCTCTATCACTGGGTCGACTACCCGGATTTTGATCGGGAAATGGAGATCCTGCAAGCCCGCGCACCAGAGGCGTCCGATGCGCTGAGCCGCGAAGTGGTTGCCTTTGTTCAATCCCTGCGCACCGAAGATCTGTTCAAGAAGCCTGGCGTTGCGGAAACCATCGACTGGGCCAAATGCCTTCTGGCGCTGGATGTGATCAACCTAAGCCCCGAAGTTATCGCCGACACATTGGGTGCAATTTTGAAATATCAGGATGACATTCAAAAGCTGCAAGGGTCCGAGGCCAAACGTATTCTGGACGAGGCAAGGGCGACACTGGAGCCCGCGTGACACAGCCCGATGTTGTGCTACGCTTCGGGCAGGAGGGCTGAGATTATGGATTTCGAGCCAATCAGCGCTGCGCGAATGGTTGTACTGATGGTCGCGGGCGGTGTGTTTGCAGCAGTGGGATTGTATCTCATGTTGCGCCCACGATCACATGGGGCAGCAAAAATCGAGTTGTTCGGACTGAAATTTGAAAGCTCTTCGGCCGGCTTGTTGGTGTTTCTGATTGGTGCCGCATTTCTTGCGATAACTCTGTTTGTGCCGGAAAAAGTCGAAGGACCTTCCGTCGGTGATCTTCCGCTGTCAAAACCGCCAATTGAGGACCATGGCAAAACAGGAATGCCAAAGGCACCACCCCAAGGCGGTACTGAAGTCGAACCGAATAACTCAGTTCAAACGGCGATACCGATTGCGTCAGATACCACGATTTCCGGCTCCTTGGAGACGACCCGTGACGAAATAGACTGGTATGTCATAGATACGAGTGGCCATCCGGATCAGCAGATCGAGGTCGGTGTTCGTTTTATCGGCGGGATGTCGACACGGGTCACACTGTTTGACGGTCAAGAGGTGGAACAAGATGAGAAATACGCTTCTGACGGTGTCGCGAGGCTCTCGGCATGGGTTGATGGCTCGTCAACGTTCTATGTGCGCATTGTGCCTAACTTTGGCTCGTGGTCCTCAGACGGGATCGCGCGCTATGAAATTTTCCACAATTTTGTCGCGGAATGAAAAGAGTCGATGGCTGAGTACGCTCCAATAGACATTCCGGACGATCCCAAGCTCGTTCACAACATCACGCACTTCGCGCGTGCCTTGCGCAAGGCAGGGCTTCCGATTGGCAGTGGTCGGGTGATTGACGCGATCCGGGCGGTTGAAGCTGCCGGATTTACCGACAAGCGTGATTTTTATTGGACGCTGCATGCCTGCTTTGTGAACAAGCCGGAACAACGGGTGGTGTTCAGGCAGATCTTTCGCCTGTACTGGCGCGATCCGCGGTTCATGGAACACATGATGGCGATGATGCTGCCGGCCATTCGTGGTGTGCAAGAAGATCGCAACGCACAGGCCGCCGAAAAGCGCGCGGCAGAGGCGCTGCTAGATGGGACCAACCCGGACCTGCCTGAGGGCGAAAGCGAGTCGCCGGATGACGAGACGTTGATCGAGGTTGATGCCTCGATGACGATGTCCACCGAGGAACGCTTGCGCAAGCTTGATTTTGAGCAGATGAGCACCGCAGAGGTGGCGCAGGCCAAACGTATGCTGGCGCGTCTTAAGCTGCCTGTAAAACCTATACCGTCGCGTCGCGGCATTGCCAGCTCTAAGGGCGCTCGCATAGATTGGCGCGGCACCTTGCGCGCAAGTATGCGGCAAGGCGGCGAGTTGCATCATCTGGCGCATCTGAAGCCGCGCCTGCGCTGGCCCAATCTTGTGGTGCTTTGCGATATTTCCGGATCAATGAGCCAATACAGCCGGATCATCCTGCATTTTCTCCATGCTGTTTCGAATGCGCGCGGCGCGGGATGGGCCAAGGTTCATGCCTTTACCTTTGGCACCCGGCTGACCAATATCACCCGGCATCTGAATCAGCGGGACGTGGACGCTGCATTGGCGGCGGCCGGGGCCGAGGCGCAGGATTGGGAAGGCGGCACCCGCATTGGCGAATGCCTGCACGCATTCAACCGCGACTGGTCGCGCCGTGTGATGGGGCAGGGGTCTGTGGTCCTGTTGATCACCGACGGGCTGGATCGGGACGATCCGGATGCACTGGCGCGCGAGATGGAGCGGTTGCACCTGTCCGCGCGGCGTCTGATCTGGTTGAACCCACTGCTGCGATGGGATGGGTTTGCACCCAAGGCGCAGGGGATTGCGGCGATGTTGCCTCATGTCGACAGCTTTCGTGCCGGACATTCGGTTGCCTCGATGCAAGAACTGGCAGAAGTGATTTCAAAGCCCGACGATGTGGGCGAGAAAGCGCGGCTGATGGCATTGCTGGACGCGCCGCGTTAGGCGCATGGTGTTTGTGTTCGCCAATGTGCGATCTTATGTAATCCGGGGTGCTTGCTGCCTTGGGGAGGACCGAAATGGACCGATTTGACAACAGCCCTGAAACGGCTCTGGCCTGGCATCGCGAGGGCATCGGGGCAGCCTTGGCCACTGTTGTACAGACCTGGGGCAGTGCGCCTCGCCGGGTCGGTGCGCAGCTTGCCATTGGCGGTGACGGACGGATCGAAGGGTCGGTCTCCGGCGGCTGCGTCGAAGGCGCGGTGATCGTCGAGGCGCTGGAGGCCATCGAAGCAGGCGCGCATCGCGTGCTGGAATTCGGGGTCAGCGATGACGATGCCTTTGCCGTGGGGCTGGCCTGTGGTGGCACCATCAGGGTGCTGGTCGAGCCAGTGGGCGCAGCGTTACCCGAAGCGTTGCTCGCCGAACTGGTCGAGGCCCGCGCCAATCGCGACGCGCTGGCCTATGAAGTCAATCTGGAAAACGGTGAGCGGAAACTGGTACGCGATGGGTATCCGCACCGAATGCGCATGGACCGCTCGGGTTTTGAAGAGGACGGGCAGACATTTGTGGCGGTGCACAATCCGCCCTTGCGGCTGATCGTTGTGGGGGCAGTGCATATCGCACAGGCGTTGGTGCCGATGGCGCGGATTGCCGGGTATGATCCGGTGCTGATCGACCCGCGCGACGCTTTTGGGTCCGATGCACGCTTTCCCGGCGAGACTATTTTTCAGGACTGGCCGGACGAGGCAGTGGCCAAGCTGGGGTTGGACCCGCGGACCGCACTCGTGCTGTTGACCCATGATCCCAAGCTCGACGATCCGGCACTAGAAGCGGCGTTGGCGGCGGACGTGTTTTACATCGGCGCGTTGGGCTCGACCCGAACCCATGCCAAGCGCGTGGACCGAATGAGCGTGGCCGGATTTACGCCGGAACAGATTGCGCGTATTCATGGGCCTGTCGGACTTGATATCGGGGCGGCTGGACCCGCCGAAATCGCGGTGTCCATCCTCGCGCAGATGACGCAGGTCTTGAGACAGGGATGAAGTTCGGCCCGGTTCCCGTAGCCGAGGCGGTTGGGCATGTTCTGGCCCACTCCGTGCAATTGCCAACGGGACGATTGCGCAAGGGTATGACCCTGACTGACGGCGATGTCGCGGCCCTCGCGGGGGCCGGATTCGACCAGATCACGGTGGCACGGCTTGATACCGGTGACATCTGCGAAAATGACGCGGCAGAGGCTTTGGCCAGGGCATTGGTTCCGGATCCGAAGGTGGCAGGGCTGCATCTGAGCGCACCATTCACCGGACGTGTAAATCTTTTGGCTGACGGTCCCGGTCTGGCCCGCATAGATGCGGCCGCTATCAATCGGGTCAATCATGTGCATCCGATGATCACAGTCTCGACGGTGCCGTGCTGGCAACGGATGGATCGCGAAGGCATGGTCGCGACCGTCAAGATCATTTCCTACGCGGTGCCCGGCGCGGCGTTGGCACAGGCCTGTGAGGTGGCGTCGGGTGCTTTGACCCTTCAGCGACCAACGCTGACCCGTGCCGGGTTTATCGAAACCCGTATTTCCGGGCGGACAGAGGGTACGGTGAGCGACAAGGGTTACCGCATGATGCAGGGGCGTCTGGATCGTCTGGACGCACGCCTGTCCGATCCTGTTGCGGTGCCTCATCGTGTTGCTCCGTTGGTGCAAGCGATTGCTGCCTGTGATCACGAACTGATCTTGATTCTGACCGGCTCGGCCACATCGGATCCGACCGATGTGGCACCCGAGGCGGTACGACAAGCAGGCGGCGAAATCATCCATTTCGGAATGCCCGTGGATCCGGGCAACTTGTTGTTTTTGGGTCGGATTGGCGCACAGATGGTGATTGGTCTGCCGGGCAGCGCACGCTCACCTGCGGTCAGCGGCGTTGATTGGGTACTTGAACGGGTGATTTGTGGTCTCAAGGTCGGCCCGGAGGACATCATGGGAATGGGTGTCGGGGGGTTGCTCAAGGAGATTCCGACGCGCCCCCAGCCTCGCAGGCCCAAGAACTGACAACGGGTGTTATGCTAAAGTCCTATAAAATTCTTGTTCTCAATGTGCGGGCAGCATGTTTAACTCCAGCAAAAGCAAACGACACGCACAGGGAGGAATGTGATGGTTGATGTGACCATGACGGTTAACGGTGTTTCAAAGTCCGGTTCGGTTGAAGGGCGCACGCTGCTATCCGGGTTTTTGCGGGATGGTTTGGGTCTGACGGGAACACATGTGGGATGTGATACCTCGCAATGTGGTGCCTGTGTGGTGCATGTGGACGGTGTTGCCGTCAAATCCTGCACGATGTTCGCGGTCGAGGCGGATGGCGCCACGGTTGATACCATCGAGGGTCAGGCGGCGGCTGACGGAACGCTGAATACCATTCAACAGGCGTTTCAGGATCATCACGGACTGCAATGCGGATTTTGCACGCCGGGCATGGTGATGTCGGCGGCGGCACTGCTCAAGGATAATCCAAAGCCCAGCGAAGCGGAAATTCGGGATTATCTTGAAGGGAACCTGTGCCGTTGTACGGGATACCATAACATCGTCAAAGCAATCATGGCGGCGTCCGGTCAGGACACGGCCGCAATCGCGGCAGAATAGAGCCGGGGGCCAGCCCCCGGACCCCCGGAGTATTGTCACAAAGCTGAAGGGGGCGGGGCGCGTGGCGCGGCGATTTGAATAGTGGCGGCAAATCCGCCGGAATTTCAGGGAGGACAGTGAATATGCCCAAAGACAGTGGCATCGGCGCCAGCACCAAGCGGCGCGAGGACGTACGGTTTCTGAGCGGGACCGGCAATTATACCGACGATATCAACGTTCGCGGGCAGGCCTATGTGCATTTCCTGCGTTCGGATGTTGCTCATGGCAAGCTCAACGGGGTTGACACATCTGCGGCGGCGGCGATGCCGGGCGTTGTGCGGATCTTTACCGGCGCGGATTTCGAAGGGATCGGCGGCCTTCCTTGCGGCTGGCAAGTTACCGACCGATTCGGCGAAGTGATGCAAGAACCAGGCCACCCGGTTCTGGCACAGGGCAAGGTGCGCCATGTGGGCGATCCCATCGCTGCTGTCGTGGCAGAGACCTACGAGCAGGCGCGGGATGCCGCCGAAGCGATCGAGGTTGATATCGAAGATCTGCCTGCCGTCGTTGATATGAAAGCGGCACTGGCGGATGGTGCAACAAAGGTTCATGACGATCTGAAAAACAACCTCTGTTACGACTGGGGTTTTGTCGAAGAAAACCGTGATGCGGTGGATGCCGCGATCAAGGGTGCGGCACATGTGACGACTCTGGAGCTGGTCAATCAGCGTATGGTCGCCAACCCGATGGAGCCGCGCGTGGCCGTGGGCGATTTTGACCGCGGAACCGGCGATCACACGCTCTATACCACCAGCCAAAACCCGCATGTTATCCGGCTGTTGATGGGCGCATTTGTTCTGGGTATTCCCGAGCACAAGCTGCGTGTCGTGGCCCCGGATGTGGGCGGTGGCTTTGGCACCAAGATTTTCCATTATGCCGAGGAAGCATTCTGTACCTTTGCGGCCAAGGCGGTGAACCGTCCGGTGAAATGGACGTCTTCGCGGTCAGAAGCGTTCATGTCTGATGCACATGGTCGGGATCATGTGACCAAGATCGAACTGGCGCTGGATGCCGATAACAACTTTGTCGCGCTGCGGACTGATACCCTGGCCAATATGGGCGCGTATCTTTCGACCTTTGCGCCGTCGGTTCCAACCTGGCTGCATGGCACTTTGATGGCTGGCAACTACAAGACGCCGCTGATCTATGTGAACGTCAAGGCGGTGTTTACCAACACGGTGCCGGTGGACGCCTATCGCGGTGCTGGACGTCCCGAGGCGACCTATCAGCTGGAGCGTGTGGTTGACAAAGCCGCGCGTGAGTTGGGTGTGGAACCGATTGCGCTGCGCCGGCAGAACTTTATCACTGAGTTCCCCTATGCGACCCCGGTGGCAGTGGAATATGACACTGGCGATTACAATGCGACGATGGACAAGTTGGAAGAGATGGGCGATTTCGCCGGTTTTGCTGCACGTCGCGCCGAGAGCGAAAAGAACGGCAAGCTGCGTGGGCTGGGTGTGAATTGCTATATCGAAGCTTGTGGCATTGCACCGTCGAATCTTGTCGGTCAGCTTGGCGCGCGCGCGGGGCTGTATGAAAGCGCCACGGTGCGGGTCAACGCGACAGGCGGACTGGTTGTCATGACCGGTAGCCATTCGCACGGGCAAGGCCATGAAACCGCGTTTCCGCAAGTCATTGCCGAGATGATCGGGATCGACGAAAGCATGGTCGAGATCGTGCATGGAGATACAGCCAACGCGCCGATGGGCATGGGCACCTACGGGTCGCGCAGCCTTGCGGTCGGCGGGTCAGCCATGGTTCGTGCCACCGAAAAGATCATCAACAAGGCGCGCAAGATCGCAGCGCACCTGATGGAAGCCGCTGAGGCCGATATCGAGCTGAAGGATGGCGCATTCAGCGTTGCGGGCACCGATAAATCGGTGGCCTGGGGGGATGTCTGTCTGGCAGCCTATGTGCCGCATAACTATCCGCTTGAGGATATCGAGCCGGGACTGGAAGAAACGGCGTTTTACGATCCGTCGAACTTTACCTACCCCTCCGGTGCCTATGCCTGCGAAGTCGAAGTCGACCCTGAGACGGGCAAGGTGAGCATCGAGCGGATGCTGGCGGCAGATGATTTCGGCAATATCGTTAATCCGATGATCGTGTCGGGTCAGGTCCATGGTGGTCTGGCGCAAGGGATCGGGCAGGCGTTGCTTGAACACTGCATCTATGATGATGACGGTCAGTTGCTGAGCGCAAGCTATATGGACTATGCGATGCCGCGTGCCGATGATCTGCCGTTCTACGAGGTGGATCACTCGAGCTGCACGCCCTGTACCCATAACCCATTGGGTGTGAAGGGCTGTGGTGAGGCTGGCGCGATCGGGTCACCGCCATCGGTGGTGAACGCGGTGGTGGATGCGCTGCAATCGGGCGGCAAGAATGTCACCCATGTCGACATGCCGCTGAGCCCGTCGCGCGTTTGGGCCGCGATGCAAGGCTAATCTGAAGTAACGGGGCGGGGGGCCAGCCCCCCGAACCCCCCGGAGTATTTGCACAAAGATGAAGGGGCGGGGCCTCTTCTGGGAGGACTGAAATGTACAGTTTTGAAGTGGACAAGCCGGACAGCGTTGATGCGGCAGTCACGGCGTTGGCGGTCGAGGACGCGCAGGCACTTGGTGGTGGGCAGACTTTGATCCCGACCCTCAAGCAGCGTTTGGCAAGCCCTTCACGGTTGGTGAGCCTGACAGGGATTGCGGCCATGAAGGGTGTGAGCAGCGCTGATGGTGTTGTGACCATTGGCGGCGGCACCAACCATGGGACTGTCGCAATGGACGCGGCGTCGGCCTATCCGGCGCTGGCCGCGCTGGCCGGCAACATCGGTGATCCGGCCGTTCGCAATCGCGGCACCATTGGCGGTAGCCTCGCCAACAATGACCCGGCGGCCTGTTATCCGTCGGCGGCCCTTGCCAGCGGCGCAACCATTGTCACGAATTCACGCGAAATTGCGGCGGACGACTATTTTCAGGGTATGTTCACCACGGCTCTGGAAGAGGGGGAAGTGATCACCTCGGTGCGTTTCCCGGTGCCAGAGGCGGCGAACTACCAGAAGTTTGAGCAGCCGGCGTCACGCTTTGCGCTGGTGGGCGTATTCGTGGCCCGTTTTGCCGATGGCGTACGGGTTGCAGTGACCGGGGCGTCGGAAGAAGGCGTGTTCCGTTGGAGCGAGGCCGAGGCTGCGCTGTCGGGCAATTTTTCGGCAGAGGCGATTGATGGGCTGAGCCTGAGCGGCGATGGCATGATATCGGATCTTCACGGAACCGGCGACTATCGCGCGCACATCATCAAGGTGATGACACAGCGGGCGGTCAAGGCCGCGAGCTGATACGCGAAGACGCAGATCCAATCAGATCACGCACCGCGCCGGATTTTCCTTTTCGGGGGAGAGACCGGCGCGGTGGTGGCAAGTTTCGGCCTCAGCCTGATGCCTTGCCTTCTGTAGAGTTGCCAGCTTGGTGTTGAACACGTATCGTGAAGAGAGATTCAACCAATCGGTGAATTTCTTTTGGCAACAAGAGGGTAGAAGATCATGAAATTCAAGATGTTTGCATTGGGTGCCGTTGCTCTGGGTTTGACCGCCTGTGCACAGCCCGAGCCGGTACCGGTCTATGTTCAGCCGACGTTCGACAAGGCAGGCAATGCAAGTTGTACCGCAGGTTATCAGCTGGCGACAACGGATGCCGGGGCCACTGTCTGCGCACCCATCAGCGGGTAACAAACACTGTTCCGCAGGCAAGGGCGCAACGCTGCGTGTTTGATGCCAGGATCAGAATAGACCCGAAATAAAAAAACGCCCGGCAAGAGTTGCCGGGCGTTTTCTATTCAAGGCATGGTGAGCTGAGCCGCCAGCGTTTATTTGTTCGGCAAAGGCCCGATCAGCATGACCATCTGACGACCTTCCATCTTGGGAAAGTTCTCGATCCGGCCGATGTCCTTGGTGTCTTCGGCGACACGTTCGAGCAACTCGCGACCAAGGTTCTGGTGGGCCATCTCGCGGCCACGAAAGCGCAGGGTCACTTTGACCTTGTCGCCGTTTTCTAGGAACTTGAACACGTTACGCATCTTGACGTTATAGTCATTGGTATCGGTGTTCGGACGGAACTTGACCTCTTTGATCTCGATGGTCTTTTGTTTCTTCCGAGCCTCGGCTTCACGCTTTTGGGTTTCGTATTTGAACTTGCCAAAATCCATGATCTTGCAAACGGGCGGGTTTGCGTTTGGTGAAATCTCGACGAGATCCAGCCCAACTTCGATGGCCATCTCGATCGCGCGGGCAGGGGTCACCACACCTACGTTTTCGCCCTCGGCGCCAATTAGGCGGATTTCGGGGGTGCGGATATTTTCGTTTACGCGCGGGCCGGTGTCACGGGTTGGCGGCGCGTTATGAGGTCTGCGGGCTATGGAATCGTTCCTTTGATCGTTCGAATATCTGAAACGTAAACCTATCTTTGGCGGCGCTGCGGTTCAAGTCGCAATTCTTTGCCGAAATGCCCGAATTGCGGCGTTGGGGCTGCAATTTCCCCTTGATTGTGCGCAACATGAAGCAGATCTAGCGGGCAATTGATACCGCTCGGGTGTCTGTGTTGGAAATTTGGAGAACGTCATGAAACCAGTGATCTGGGTCGTTGCTGCCGCAGCTGTTGCCGGTGCGGGATATTACTACCTGAACAATCAGGAAGAAGTAAATCAAGCTGTGACGGAAGCGGCGGACAAGACCGAAACTGCTGCTGAAGAAGCTGTGACGGAGGCGACGGAGGCCGCAAGCGAAGCAACCACTGCAGTAACTGAGGCGGTTACAGAAGCGGCTGATGCGACTGCGGATGCCGTCGACAGCGCGGTTGATGCCACGACAGAGGCTGTAGAAAGTGCAGTTGATGCCGCGACGAACGGAACAGAAAGTGCTGTGGAAGCGGCGTCGGAGGCAGTGGATAGTGCTACGGATGCGGCGACTACGGCTGCTGAAAGCGTCGAAGGCGCGGCGACGGATGCAGTTGATGCCGTGACTGACACAGCAGCCGACGCTACAGAAGCTGCCAGTGATGTTGCTTCGGATGCGGCCGCAGCAGCGGATGCGGCAGAGCAAAGCGTGACCGACACTGCCACCGAGGCGGCGGATGCGGCGAGCAATACGGCAACCGAGGCCGCCGGCGCCGCGACCGAAACTGCAACTGAAGCGACAGAGGCCGCCAGCGATGCAGCGGATTCGGTTGCTAATACTGCTGCTGAAGCGACTGACGCCGCAGAGGGCGCCGCTACTGATGCTGTGGACAGCGCTACGGAAGCTGCAGCCGAGTCGAGCACCAATCTGACCGAGCTCTTCACAACCGAAGGGTTTGACTATGACAAGGCGACAACCGCGCTGACAGAGTCGGATCTTGGTGCAGCGAAGAAAGCGACACTGTTGGCGGGTCTTGAGCAGGCGAAGAACAACCCGGAACTGCTGAAGGCAGCGCTGGACCAGATTCGGTCGGCATTGGGTCTCTGATCCAAAGCAAAAGGCAGTTATGAGCCCAATTGGTTGGCCGGGAGCGTGTTCGCTTTCCGGCCAACGGTATCGGGAACGCTGACTGCGATAGCGCAGCCATCAACGTACAGACAAAAAACGCCTGCCCAACATCTTATGGGCAGGCGTTTTCACATTTCAGATCGTGGAAAGGTCAGCCGACAAAGGCTTTTTCGACCACGTAATGCTGCGGATCCGAATTTGCGCCTTCGACAAGGCCGAAATCTTCGAGAACCTGTTTGATGTCCTGATTAAAGCCAAGCGAGCCACAGACCATTGCACGGTCGGTTTCGGCGCTGATCGGGGCAATGCCAAGATCACTGAACACGGTTCCGTCCTGAAGCAGGTTGGTGATGCGGCCCATCTTGGGGCTCTGCTCACGCGTGGTGGTCGGATAATAGCGGATCTTGCTCAGGTTCTCGGCGCCGATCAACTCCTGCATCAACTCGTCTGCCTTGAGATCGTCGATCAGCTTGCGACCGTATTCAAGTTCGGCGACATCACGGCAGGTGTGGGTGACGATGACCTCGTCATAGTTCTCGTACGTCGCGGGCTCGCGCAGAAGCGAAGCAAATGGCGCAAAACCGGTGCCGGTGGCAAAGAACCAGATACGCTTGCCGGGAAGCAGCGCGTCGTGGACCAGTGTGCCCACAGGCTTGGGGCGCAGAATGATCTGATCGCCGGGCTGGATATGCTGCAGCTTGCTGGTCAGCGGACCGTCCTGAACCTTGATCGAATAGAATTCCAGCTCTTCGTCCCAGGCCGGGCTGGCAATGGAATAGGCACGCAGGAGCGGTTTGCCGTTGTCTCCGAGCAGACCGATCATCACGAACTCTCCGGATCGGAACCGCAGGCTTTGTGGGCGCGTCACGCGGAAGGAAAACAGCCGGTCGGTCCAATGTCTGACGGAGGTGACCGTCTGGGCATCGGGCAGGGTCGGCGTCTTGACGGGGGTGGCGTCGGTCGTGGCTTGGGTCACGGGGGTCATCTCTGTCATCGTTTACACTGCCGGTCTGCATAACCGACACCTCTGATTAATCTTTGATGTATGTCAGGGAAAGGGGGCTTAGCCGCGCAGGCGCGACTGATAATCGTGTTCCTGCCAGTTTGCACGGGCCAGCCACTGATCTTCGGGTTGCCGATTGGCCAGCGCCTCGTCGATTTCGACCTCGTCAAAACCGGAACGTCGTGCCATCGCGTATTGATCCGCCAGCACATGACCACGCGCGCGCAACCGGCCGGTATAGCCCCGCAGTCGCAATTGCCGCGCGATGGTAAAGCCACGCCCGTCTGCGGAACTCGGGAAATCCACGCGGATCATTTGCAGACCCGAATGCAGCGGTACGTCCGCCGGGTCGGTGTCCGAAGCGATATCCAGTGACACGGCATCATTGGCAGCCTTGCCTGTATCGCAATAGCCGGCGGTCCAGTCATCTTGGCCAAAGCCGGTGTCGGTTACAAGTACTGTCATGTGTTTGCTCCTATACGGACCATCTTGCCATTCACAAAGTGGATGCCGCATTCGTCCTTGTTCTGATCGCGCCAGCGTCCGGCGCGGGGGTCTTCGCCTTCGGCCACGGGTGAGGTGCAGGGGGCACATCCGATCGACGGATAGCCCTGCGCCACCAGCGGATGCCGGGGCAGTCTGTTTTCGTCCATATAGGCGCGCACGTCTTCGGGCGCCCAATGGGCCAGCGGGTTGATCTTGATGCGCCCGGTGCCGTCCTCGACCTCAAAGAAATCAAGGGCGGCGCGTTTGCCGGACTGAAACCGTTTCCGTCCGGTGATCCAGCCGTCAAAAGGTGCCAGCGCCTTGTTCAGCGGCTCTGTCTTGCGCAAGGTACAACACGCGTCCGGATCGCTGCGATGCAGGGTTCCGTCCGGGTCGCGCGCCGCAATGTCACCGGCGCGAATGATCCGCACATTGGTGAGGCCGAGCCGCTCGGACACTTCGGTCTGATAGACCAGCGTTTCGGTAAACAGCATCTCGGTGTCGATGAACAGGATTGGTGTGGACCGATCCGCCACCGCGGCCATGTGCAACAGCACAACCGATTCCGCGCCAAAGCTTGAGACCAGCGCGATATTGCCAGCCTCCTTCAACGCACCCTGCATCACCGCAGTGGCGCTGTGATGCCGGTAACGTGCATTCAGCTCGTCCACCTTGGCCCTCAGCGCGGCGGCATTGAGGCCGCCGGCGGGCGCATTTTCTGCGAGATCAAGCATGGGCTTACTCGGCAGCCACGGCAGCCTGCGGATAGAGCGCAGATTTGAACGGGGCCAACCCGATGCGGCGATAGGTTTGCAGAAAGGTTTCGGCCGGGTCATTGCGCAGGTCGAGATAGGCATAGACCAGCCGCTCGATGGCCGGGATCACGTCGTCGGCGGAAAAGCCGGGACCAACGCGTTCGCCAAGCGCCGCATGTTCGGTGGCATCGCCGCCCAAGGTGATCTGGTAGTTTTCCACCCCCGCGCGATCCAGACCCAGAATGCCGATGTGACCGACGTGGTGGTGGCCACAGGCGTTGATGCAGCCCGAGATCTTGATCTTGAGCGGGCCGATATCGTTCTCGATCTGCAACTCGTCAAACCGCGTGGCGATCTGCTGGGCGATCGGGATCGACCGGGCAGTTGCCAGTGCGCAGTAATCCATGCCGGGGCAGGCGATGATGTCGCTGATCAGACCAATGTTGGCAGTGGCAAGGCCATCCGATTTCAGAGCCGCATGGATCGCGGGCAGGTCGGATTTATGAACATGCGGTAGCACCACATTCTGCTCATGGCTGATGCGCAACTCGTCATGGCCATAGCGCTCTGCCAGATCGGCCATGAGGCGCATCTGATCGGCGCTGGCGTCGCCCGGCGTGGCGCCATGCGCCTTAAGGCTGATCGACACAATGGCGTGGTCGGGATCACGATGCGCGGTCAGGTTGGTGTCGGCCCAGCTGCGGAAAATGGGGTCTGCGTTGTATGCGTCTTCATAGGCCGTGATCGAGCCTGAGCGCAGCGTTGGCAAAGCAAACGCGGCTTCAAGGTCTGGCAACAGGTCCTGATCCGCGCCGGACCAGACCGGACGGAGCCGGTCAAAGATACGCTCGACACGCTCGCGAATGTCGTCGATGCCATGCTCGTGCACGGTGATTTTGATGCGCGCCTTGTACTTGTTGTCGCGCCGTCCCAGCAGGTTGTAGACGCTGAGAACCGCTTCGAGATAAGGCAGCAAATCAGCCTGCGGCAGAAATTCGCGAATGACCTTGCCGATCATCGGTGTACGACCAAGTCCGCCGCCGACGATGACCTTGTAACCGATCTCGCCATTCTGCTCTACGATCTGCAGTCCGATATCATGCGCCTTGATCACGGCGCGGTCGCTGTCGCTACCGGTCACGGCGATCTTGAACTTGCGGCCCAGGAACTGGAATTCCGGGTGGTCAGTCGACCATTGACGGATGAGTTCGGCGACCGGGCGGGGGTCGGCAATTTCATCGGCTGCGGCACCTGCGAAATGGTCCGCAGTCACGTTGCGGATGGTATTGCCGCTGGTCTGGATCGCGTGGAGTCCCACTTCGGCCAGAGCGTCCGACATATCTGGAATGTCGCGCAGTCTCGGCCAGTTGTACTGAATATTCTGGCGCGTAGTGAAGTGGCCATAGCCCTTGTCCCAGCGTTCAGCCAGATAAGCCAGCTTGCGCATTTGCGCTCCGTTCAACGTACCGTAAGGGATCGCGACCCGCAGCATATAGGCGTGCAATTGCAGGTAGACGCCGTTCATCAGGCGCAGCGGCTTGAACTCGTCTTCGGTCAGGGAACCGTCAATCCGGCGTTCAACCTGTGCGCGGAACTGGGCGTTGCGTTCGGCAAGGAATGCGGTGTCAAATTCGGTATAGCTGTACATCTGGTCTGTCCTGTCTGGAGAGGTGACGCGCTGGCTGGCGGTATATCTTACCCGCGCAGCCCGGCCTGTGTTTCCTGTTTGCCGTGGGCATAGTTCGATGGCCCGGTCCGGCGGAATTCCTCTCGGAAATGGGTGGGTTGCGGGCCGCTGGCGGCGGGCTGCATCTCGGCGAGATAAGCACCAACAATGCGGTTGGCTTGACGCTCTGCATCAAGCAGGCGCAACTGTGCGTGGGCCTCGTCGGTGATGATTTCGGCATCTACAAGATCACGGCTCCAGTCATCGTTGGCCGTCAGGTAAATGACATCGCCTTCTAACAGGTCCGATGCGGTGACGACTTTGGGAGTGAATTCGCGGGGCATCCGATTGTTTCCTCAAGACTGCATTGTTTCTGCGCTCTATATAGGAAATTTTCCCATGTTTACGCCAGATACCTTGCCAAATAAGGAATATTGTTCCAAAAGCTCCTCGCAGTAGAACATATGATCTGACCAATGGGGTGAAATCGGAATGGGCGCACGGATCGACGACGTAGATCGGAAAATTCTGGCGGAATTGCAGCGGGATGCGAGCCAGTCGCTGGACGACATTGCCCGCGCAGTCGGCAGTTCCAAGACCCCGGTGTGGAATCGCATCCGCAAGCTGCGCGACGCAGGTGTGATCGGACAACAGACCGTGGTTCTGGACGCCGAGGCACTTGGTTTCGAAGCCTGTTTCTTTGTTTTGATCCGCACATCAGAACACGAGGCCGAATGGCAGGCGATGTTCCTCAAGGCTTTGCGGGATCGACCGGAAGTGCAGGAAGCACACCGGCTTGCGGGGGATATCGACTATATCCTTAAAGTTCGGGTCAAGAATGCCCGCGCCTATGACGAATTCTATCAGGCGCTGATCTCAGAGGTGCGGGTGCACAATGTTACCGCACTCCTGTCGATGGAAGAAATCAAGTCGACAACCATGCTGCCACTATAGGTGCGCTCTGGTCACGACGAGGATGGCCCTGCTAGGGTTTGACGGATGAGCCACCTGCGACATCAACGAACCTGGATGGTGCTGATCTTCCTGCTTGCTGTCACGGCCTTGGCCGGAGGCGTCTGGCGGTACGGGTATTTGCAGGCGTTGGAACAGCTGGCGCGCCGGGCCGAGGCTGATTTGGCGCTGGCAAGCGACCGTTTAAGCACGGAACTGCAGGTCTATCAGGAACTTGCCGTGTTGCTGACCGACCATCCGATGCTTGTGGGGCTTGACGATCCGACCCGACGAAAGGATGCGCAGGCGCAATTGCTGGAAGTGGCGGACAAGACTGCCGCGCTTGATGTTGCCTTTGCTGATGTGACAGGGCGCATTCTGGTCAGCGCAAATGGGCTGACGACAAATGACGTATCCGATGAACCCTATTTTCGCCGTGCGATGCAGGGCGCATTGGGGTCCGATCATGGGCTGCGCGCGCCGCTGGACCGAAGAGCTTATTACTATGCGGCTCCGGCCTTTGATGCGGCGGGGAAGGTGCGTGGGGCCGTGGTGGTCGTGGCCGATGTGGCCAGCATTGAACTGGCATGGCCCGGCAGTGCGCCAGCGGTTTTCTTTACCGATGCAAACGGCGAGGTCTTCGTTACCAACCGCTTTGAGTTGCTGTATTGGACCCGACCGGACAGCGGCGTTGGGCTGGTTCCGCCCGAAGGACCCGCTCCGGAATTTCGGGCGGCGCAGACCGGGGCGCACGACATCTGGAATATCCGCTGGGGGCCCTATGTGCCGACGCGGGCCTTGCATCTTCAGCGGCATTTGCCGGTGGTTGCGTTGACTGGAGAGCTCCTTGTCAACGCTGCACCTGCACGTCGGCTGGCATGGCTACAGGCCTCGGCGGTGGCAGCGATCTGTCTGGCTTTTGGTGCGATGCTGTTTCTCGCCACCGAACGGCGGAGGACTCTGGCGCAGGCCAATGCGGTTCTGGAAAGCCGTGTCGCCAAGCGCACACAGGCATTGTCTGAGGCGAATGTGCATCTGCGTCAGGAAATCAGCGAGCGGATGGAGGCCGAGGCCGCCCTCAAGCGTGCGCAGGCTGATCTGGTACAGGCTGGCAAGCTGAGCGCCTTGGGCCAAATGAGCGCGGGGATCAGCCACGAACTGAACCAGCCGCTGATGGCGATCCGGTCGTTTGCAGAGAATGGCACGCAATATCTCGAGCGTGGGCGCAGCGAAAAGGCGGGTGAGAACCTGTCCCGAATTGCTGATCTGGCACATCGCATGGGGCGGATCATCCGCAATCTGCGCGCATTTGCGCGGCAGGAGAGCGAGGAGGTCCGGCAGGTGGATATCGTTGCGGTTCTGGACAGTGTGATCGAGTTGACAGGCGCGCGAATGCGACAGGACTCGGTCGACATCAGGTTTGCGCGACCGGATCACCCGATCTGGGTGCGAGGGGGGGACGTACGACTGGGACAGGTGTTCGTGAACCTTTTGACAAACGCGGCCGACGCTATGGAGGGGCAGGACGACAAATGCATCAGGATCGACGTAAACGAGACCGGTCCGCTGACCGTGACCGTGCGTGATAATGGTCCCGGCATCGATTTGCCCGACAAGGTGTTCGAACCTTTCTATTCTACCAAGGTGGTGGGTGCCTCCGAGGGCATGGGGCTGGGGTTGTCGATCTCTTATGGCATCGTGCAGAGTTTCGGTGGTGATATCCGTGGCGAAAACGCCCCGGATGGCGGGGCGGTGTTCAGCGTACAGTTGGAACCATGGCAGGCGGAGCAGGCGGCATGAGTGGATTGCGGCAGGTGTTGTTGGTCGATGATGATGCAGCGGTGCGCGAAGCATTGGCGCAAACGTTGGATTTGGCCGATCTCGACGTGACAACGGCGGGATCCTTCGTGGCAGCCAAGGATCACATTCAGCGCGATTTTCCCGGTATCATCCTGTCCGATATCCGGATGCCGGGTCGCGATGGCTTTCATCTTTTATCCTTTGCGCGTGATGTGGACGAGGATCTGCCAGTGGTTCTGTTGACCGGGGAAGGTGATATCCCGATGGCGGTGTCAGCTATGGAAAAAGGCGCGTTCGATTTTTTGGAAAAACCCTGCGCGCCAACCGAGCTGGTCGAGGTTCTGGGCCGTGCGCTTGCGGCGAGGCAGGCAACGTTGGACATGCGGGCAGAACGGGAGCAGGCGCAATCTGGAGATCCGGCGGCGCGTATGATCTTTGGCACATCGACCTTGGTGGAAAACGTTCGGGAACGGGTGCGGCGATTGGCAAAAACCGCCGCTGCCGTGTTGGTGACCGGTTCGCCGGGCAGTGGCGTGTCCAAGGTTGCCGAGGTAATCCATCTATGCTCGGATCAGGCGCGAGGCCCGTTTGAAAAGCGTGCGGCAGCAGGGTTGGATCGCAGAGAACTGCGTCACGCGCTGAGCGCTGCGGCGGGTGGAAGCCTGTTTCTGGATGAGATCCGTAACCTGCCGGCTGACACCCAGATTGCGCTGATCGAGGCGCTTGAGGAAACCGGGCAGGCGCGGGTGATGGCAGGCAGTACGGTCGAGCTCGATGAAACCATGCTGAACGGCGACCTCTACTACCGACTGCAAGCGGCCTCGGTGCGCATTCCGTCGCTGGCCGAACGGCCCGAGGATATTCCGGTACTGTTTCGACGCTATGTGGATCAGGCCAGTGAACAGGCGGGTCTCAGCGTACCGCAGGTGACGCCCGAACATCTGGCGGTGCTTATGGCGCAGGATTGGCCCGGAAACGCGCGCTCATTGATGAGCGCGGCGATGCGATTTGTCCTCGGGATGCCGGAGGATGTGAGTGAAGCGGCGGAGCTTGGGTTGGCCGAGCAGATGGCGCGGGTAGAGCGATCACTGCTGATCGCGGCACTGGGACGGCAGAACGGTCATGCGTCGGATGCGGCGAGGGCGCTCAAGCTGCCGCGCAAGACATTCTATGACAAGTTGGCCAAATACGGGATTCGTCCGGAAGATTTTCGCCGATAGGAGTGTGCGGGTTTTCGCACAAACATCACTTTGACTGTGTGGAATCTCGCACATTCACCTTATGCCAACTGTTTTACAACGTGAAAAAATCTCCGTAACCATCAGCAACAACAAAATAAATACGTATTATGACCGGCGACATCACAAACTGTTGAGTGACACGTTGCAATCCGTTTCACTGCATCCAGCGCGCTGATTCCAGCGCCAGCTTTGGGTGCAGACCCGTATCAAACAAGAAAATTTCGGGAGGAGAGACCGATGAAACTGTTTACCGCTGCCGCAACGGCAATGGCTCTTTCGCTGACGGCAACCGCAGGATTTGCAGCATGCGACGATGGCGAGATTGTCATCAAGTTCAGCCACGTCACCAATACTGACAAACATCCCAAGGGCATCGCCGCGTCGCTGCTTCAGGAGCGCGTCAACGAAGAGATGAACGGCAAGGCCTGCATGGAGGTTTTCCCGAACTCGACACTCTATAACGATGATCAGGTGCTCGAGGCGATGCTGCAGGGCGATGTGCAGATGGCCGCGCCGTCACTGTCGAAGTTCGAACAGTTCACCAAGGTGTTCCGCATTTTCGACCTGCCGTTCATGTTCAACAACATGGCGGCTGTGGACGCGTTTCAGAACTCTGAAACCGGCCAGCAAATGAAGGAATCGATGACCCGTCGCGGTCTCTTGGGGCTGGGCTTTTGGCACAATGGCATGAAACAGATGTCTGCCAACACACCGCTGGTATCACCGGAAGATGCAAACGGTCTGAAATTCCGCGTGCAGAACTCGGATGTGCTCAAGGCGCAAATGGCGGCGATGGGTGCAAGCCCGCAGCCGATGGCCTTTTCCGAGGTCTATGGCGCGTTGCAGACCGGTGTTGTAGACGGGCAGGAAAACACCTGGTCCAACATTTATGGGCAGAAGTTCTTTGAAGTTCAGGACGGCACAACCGAGACCAACCACGGTGTTCTCGACTATATGCTGGTGACGTCGACGGATTGGTGGGACAGCCTGCCAGACGACGTACGCGACCAACTGGGTGCCATCGTCGCTGACGTTACAGCCACACGCAACGCCGCCGTCGGCGAAGTGGATGCCGCAGCGCGTCAGGCTGTGCTTGACGCTGGTGGTGTTATTGTTGAGTTGACGCCAGAACAGCGTACGGCCTGGGTCGAAGCGATGAAGCCTGTCTGGGCCGAGTTCGAAGGCGATGTCGGCACAGACAACATCGCCGAAGCACAAAAGTTCAACGCGATGAACTAAGCGCGTAACGTGCGCACCGGTCCGGTCCCCACGAGGGGCCGGACCCATTTGATTTCGCATCTTGAAACAGGGGGCATGGCATTATGTCGGCCAAATACGAGTCGAACTCGGTCCTGGGCCGGGTGGTCAATGAACTCGAGGAAACCGCGATTGCGATCCTTCTCGGACTGATGACCCTCATCACTTTTGTTAACGTTGTTCTTCGGTATGGCTTCAACACCGGTTTGATCTGGGGTTTAGAGGCGACTTCGTTCCTGTTTGCCTGGCTGGTTCTGTTCGGGGTCAGTTATGCGGTCAAGGTGACTGCGCATCTTGGCGTGGACGCGGTGATCACGCTGTTCTCCGCGCCTGTGCGCAAGGCTCTGGCGCTGTTTGCCGGGGCCGTCTGTATCTTTTATGCGGCGCTGATCATGAAAGGTGCCTGGGACTATTGGGCCCCATTCGCCGGGTTGGATGCCACCAGCGGGCGCTGGTTCCCGACGGGTTTTGCGAACTCGCGCGATCAGGCCTGGTACGAGGTGGTCGATATCCCGATCCCGGAATGGCTGCGCTTTATCGAGCCGATCATGAACGAAGGCGAAAGCTATGAAAAACTGCCTCGCTTTATCCCCTATGCCATCCTGCCGTTTGGCGCGGCACTGCTGCTGTTTCGGTTTGTTCAGGCAACCATTCGGATCGCACGCGGTGAGTCTGCGGGCCTGATTGTCAGCCATGAAGCCGAGGACGCCATTGCGGATGTCCAGCACATGAACCGGGAGGACTGAAATCATGGAAGTCGCCATTCTCTTTCTGATGGTCATCGGTCTGATGCTGGTCGGCGTACCGATCGCTGTCAGCCTCGGCATGTCCTCAATCCTGTTCCTGCTGGTGCTCAGCGATACGTCGATGGCGTCAATTGCTCAGACGCTGTTTCAGGCGATGGCAGGCCACTATACGCTTTTGGCCATCCCGTTCTTCGTACTGGCCTCGTCGTTCATGTCGACCGGCGGTGTGGCAAAACGGATCATCCGGTTCGCCATTGCCATTGTCGGCCATCTGCCCGGCGGGTTGGCGATTGCCGGTGTCTTTGCCTGTATGCTCTTTGCGGCGCTGTCGGGTTCTTCCCCGGCCACGGTGGTTGCGATCGGTTCCATCGTCATCGCCGGAATGCGTCAGGTGGGATATTCCAAGGACTTCGCAGCCGGCGTGATTGCCAATGCGGGTACACTGGGGATCCTGATCCCGCCATCCATTGTGATGGTGGTCTATGCCAGCGCCACCGACGTATCTGTCGGGCGCATGTTCCTCGCAGGTGTGATCCCGGGGCTGATGGCCGGCACCATGTTGATGTTCACCATCTACCTGATCGCTAAGGTTAAAAACCTGCCCAAAGGTGAATGGATGGGCTGGGGCGAGGTGTTTTCCTCGGGCCGCGATGCCGGCTGGGGCCTGTTCCTGATCGTCATCATCCTTGGCGGCATCTATGGCGGCATCTTCACACCGACAGAGGCAGCCGCTGTGGCTGCGGTCTATGCCTTCCTGATCTCCTGTTTCGTCTATCGAGACATGGGGCCGCTGACCCGTCCAGAGGGCGAACGCAACCTGACGCTGCTCGACAAACCGGTGGCGATTATCACGGCGTTCTTTCACAAGGATGTACGCAATACGCTGTTTGAGGCAGGCAAGCTGACCGTCACGTTGATGTTCATCATCGCCAACGCGCTGATCCTTAAACATGTTCTGACCGACGAGCAGATTCCACAGCAAATCGCAGGCTCGATGCTGGCCGCAGGGTTCGGACCGGTCATCTTCCTGATGATTGTCAACGTGATCCTGTTGATCGGCGGGCAATTTATGGAACCCTCGGGCCTGATCGTGATCGTTGCGCCTCTGGTGTTCCCGATTGCCATCGAACTGGGGATCGATCCGATCCATCTGGGCATCATCATGGTGGTGAACATGGAAATCGGAATGATCACACCACCGGTCGGTCTCAACCTGTTCGTGACCTCGGGCGTCGCTGGCATGCCGATGATGCGGGTTGTGCGCGCCGCGCTGCCGTTCCTGGCGGTTCTGTTCGTGTTCCTGATCATCGTGACCTATGTGCCGTCGATCAGCACCTTCCTGCCCAATACGTTCATGGGGCCGGAGATCATCGTCAAATAGTCTACAGTCGCGTACGTTGACTTTGAAAAGACATGCAAAGGCGTCGCCCCGAGTTCTGGGCGGCGCCTCAGTTGTTTCTGTCAAGCGTTTCACTCCCGTGCTAGCATCCTGCTGCTGACCGGATTGCATCTTAGGGGAGGCCACCTTGATACCTGAATTGAACCTGAAGGCGCTGAATGCGCGCGATCCCGGCGAGATGGCACAGCTGGGCCGGGCCGTGCGGGACATTGGGTTTCTGACAGTAACCGGCACCAGTCTGACGGCCTCGCGGGTGTCCCGTGTGCTTGACCTGTATCGTGCGTTCTTTCAGATGCCCGAAGAGGAAAAGCGCCCGGTAGATATGGCTCGCACCGGGGCGAACCGGGGATGGGGTGCGCCGGGGTCGGAGCAGGTCGACCCCAAGGCAAACCCGGACTTCAAGGAAGTCTTTGATTGCGGTTATGAATTGCCTGCACGGCATCCGTTGGCATCCCGGAACCTGAGCGTCTATGCGCCAAACCTATGGCCGGCTGTCCCGGCACAGTTTCGCACCGAAATCCAGGCCTACTATGCCGAGGCGCTGGAGGTCGGGCGGCAGGTTCTTGCGGCTATTGCCGATGCGGCCGGGGATGATCCCTTTGGCTTTGCTGGCGCGTTTGACGCACCCATGGCGTTGTTGCGGGGCAATTATTACCCGGAGCGGCCGGGTTGGGCAGGGGCCAAGGATTTCGGGATTGCCGCGCATACGGATTACGGCTGTCTCACACTGCTGGCGATGGACGGGTCGCCGGGTCTTACGGTGCAGATGCCGGATGGCAGTTGGCAGGCCATCAATGCGCAGCCCGGTGTCTTTGTGATCAATTTTGGCGAGATGCTTGAGATGTGGACCGGTGGGCGGGTCAAGGCCACGCTCCATCGGGTTGTCGGGGGTGCAAACGAACGCATCTCGGTGCCGCTGTTTCTAAATCCGTCCTACGACACCAATGTGGCGCCGCCGGGATCAAGTGAAACCATTCTCGCAGGTGACCATCTGTCCCGTCGTTTCAACGAGACCTATCTACACCTGAAATCTAAGGCTTAAACGGGTTCAGGCCGCGCTGTCAGGAGAGTTGAACTTGATCGACTCACCACAGCCACAGGCCTCGGAGACGTTGGGGTTGTTAAACCGGAAACCGGATTCCAGCAGGCCGGTTTCATAGTCGATCTCGGTGCCGAACAGGAACATCTGTGCCATCGGCGCAATCATCACCCGTGCGCCGTCCTGTTCCACGACTTCATCATTGGGGTCCGTCGCCTGGACGTACTCCATAGTGTATTCCATACCCGCACAGCCACCTTTCTTGACGCCAATGCGCAGGCCGGAATGGTCGTTCTTGGCCATGAGTCGCGCAATTTGGGCGGTCGCTGCGGGCGTCAGGGTGACGGCCTGTTTGCCGGGGATGCCGAACATTTTACTGTTTCCTCAAAACGGTTTGCACGCCGTTCTTTACATGAATCCAAGTTCCAGACGGGCTTCATCGCTCATCATTTCCATACCCCAGGGCGGCTCCCACGTGAGCTCGACATCGACCTGTTTGACACCGGGGATCGGATCGACCGCATCGGCGACCCAACCGGGCATTTCGCCTGCAACAGGGCAGCCCGGCGCGGTCAGGGACATGATGACCCGCACCTCGTTTTCCGGCGATATATCAATGGTATAGATCAGGCCGAGTTCATAGATGTTCACCGGGATTTCCGGGTCATAAACACTGCGGCACGCCTCAACCACCGCGTCAAAGAGCGGGTGATCGGTGGTAGAGGGCGCAATCAGCGGCGCACCTTCGAGCGGTTCCGGGGCGTGGGTCATTTGGGCCTCTGGGTTGTTCCTGACCGATTATATAGGAATTGTCGCGGAAACGTCCAGTGGGCGCGGCGACGCGGGCTGGGGTTATTCTTGCGAAACGGTCCCGGGCAACGGGTCAGAGTGCCATGCGCAGTCAGATGGCGGCGGGATGTCGGCAATGTCGCGCCAGTCTTCTGGGACTGACGGGAGTTCACTCCAATCATCATCGTCCCATTCCGGGTCAAGCGTCAACCAACCGCGCCAGCGCCCGAAATATTCCTTGTCTGGCAATGGATCAGGGTTTTTGGCAATCCATCCCCAGAGACAAGTTTGCCCGATTTGGGTCTTTTTGTTGTTTGGCACAAGGACGGAGCCATCAAAAAATGCATTGCGCCAGTCCGTAAGAGCATCAATTTTTGCAGAGCGCAGGTCCACGAACCTCAGCGCGCCGCCATTGATTGTGCGCGCGCTGAGGTTCGTGTCCGAAGCGAGGTTCGGGTTTTCAAGGGTGCCTGTCAAGAGCGTCCCGAAGAGGTCCGCCCCCTGCATCTGCGCCCCGCTGAGGCGCGCCCCCTGCATCTGTGCCCCGCCAAGGTCAGCACCGGAGAGGAATGTTTCTGATAGGATGGCGTTGCGAAAATCGGGCGGATCGGCGTTGGGGGTGCTCCAGCGCGGTTTTTTAAGCGCGGCGAGGGCGGCGGTGCGTCGCGTTTTCCACTCGGCTTCGAAGGCCGCTGGTTGATTAGAGGCAGGGGTGGGCAACGCGGGTGTGTCGTCTTTGCCAAAGAGGAGACCGGGCAGGCGGCGGATCAGGCCGGGAACCGCAGCTTTCGGCGGATCGCAGGCCGGTTTCTCGCGGGCGCACCATTCGGACAGAAAATCCGCGCGGGCGATGTCATAGGGAAGCCAGTCGGCAGGTTTCTCGACCAGCGCGGCGCCGGTGAGGTTGATCTGAGCGAGGGTGTCAATGTCACCACGTGTTCGCCCCGTTGTCACGCTGCCAATCGCCAAAGCGAACACCGTGAGGGCGACCAACGCGCTGTCGTCCCAAACGTTGTGGACGCGGCTTTCCTTGTCCGATGCCATGCGGCGTTGCATCATCGAAAAGCTGGCATAGCCAAAGGCAAGCGCGAGGATCAGACAGATTCCAGCAAGACCGGTCATGACCCAGTCGCGGGCGGGCATCGAGGCCCACCAGAGCCAGCCGAGGATCGCGGGGCCGGCGATCCAGGCAAAGAGGGTGTTCCAGATGGCGTTTGGGATCTCCATGGCGCGGGGGGTTATGCAGGTGGGGTCGCGATAGGTGGCGTGCAGCTTCAGCGCAACGTCGCTGACCAGCCATGGGGTGATGGCGTCACCAAGTGGGGTGCCGTTGATGATAGGATCGGCGTCGCCGAGGGCGTCCCAGAGGCGGATCAGGTAGAGGTGGAAATAGCCGTAGACGGCGGTGATGAGCAACGGTGCTGCGTAAAAGAACAGCCATGTCGGAACCGAGACATTGACCAGCGGCAGGGCGGTGGCGCGGTCCACCCCGTAGAAATCGATATGCTGCACGCCCATCAGGGTGATGGCGACAAGGACTAGTACACCCAAAAGAACGAACCATGTGTTGCGCGCGTTGGTGGTGAGCGCGTTGATGCGGGCGACGGGATCGGGGGTGTCGGTCATGGGGTCGCCTGTGCGTGCAAGGGTCAGGGTTGGCGGGGGCCGCGGATGTTCCAGTAAAAGGCTTCGAGCTTGCGGCTGGGTTCTTCGAAGAATGTGTTTTCATAGGCGGTGTCGAGCAGGGACGGGCTGACCACGACCTTTTGTGACAGGATTTCAAAGAACCGGGCGATGTGCAGGTCGCGGATCTCGGCGCCTTTGCGGTGACTGATCTTGCCATAGATTGCATAACGGTCATTGGAATAGGTCTGACCCGCGCCTTCAATCTCGGCACCACATCCGGGGATGTTGCGGGCGTTGTAGGTAATGATCTCGCGGTCACCGATGTAATAGTAGAATTCGCCATTGCAGAAGGCTTTGGCGGCTTTTTCGTGGGTCTCGTAGCTTTGAACGACATAGCTGGTACTGAGCGCGGTGCTGCAGGCATTCGTCTGGTCACGGACATACGCGCGCAGCAGTTCGGCATAGCTCTTGAGTTCATTGGCCTCCAGAACCTTGGGAATGCCCGACAGCGCAGCGGTCGTGCTGCGCACGTATCCGATCAGCGGCTTTGCGGGGCAGGTGGCATTGCCGATCGTTGCGGTGCCACGGTTGATCAGCCCCATGCCCGACAGAAACAGCGGCGGAGACAGGATAAAGCCGTGACGGCGGGCATTTGTGATTGTCGCGGGATCGCAGAGGATGTCAATCTTGTCGCCGAGATACTCCAGACGGCTGGGTTTGGGGGTGCCATTGCGTTCGTCTTGCTGAATCAGGCAATCAACGTCCACGACCTTGACGTCCGAATAGCCAAAACTGTTTGAGTCTGCGGGGCGCGTGATCTGCATGTCGGCGAGGACTGCGTCGCAGATTTTGCTCATGTATCCAGTGTAGTTGCGCAAGGCCAACGGGGCCTGCGGTGCGGCGCTCCAGACTTCCCGCAGGTTTTCGGAGAAATAGGAAAAAGGTCTGGCGTGACGCCGCACACCGATGCGAAGCGACGTGATGTCGATCCGATCCGCAGGGTCTGGTTGCTGGCAGGTGGCGTTTTCGGGCGGAGCGTCTGGTTCGGTTTGCTCCTGTGCACTCACAGATGTTGCCAGCAACAGAAGAGCGAAAAATGTTGGTATTGTCGCACGGCTCATTCTTTCGGCTCCTTGCTGTTTTCGTCGGCACCTTCGGCGTCCTCGTCCTTGCCCTTGTTAAGGCGCGTGCCGGGGGTTTCGGAAAACTCGACGAAAAAGGCAAAGAGGATCAGGAACAGCACTGGCAGTTGGGTCAGGATCAGCAGGTCACGAGCGACATAGGAGGTCAGCCAGAAGGTTTCGGCAGCCAACGCTTCTCGGAAAGAGCCGGTGTTCCACCAGGCCATCCAAAAGCTGGTAACGTCGATGGGCGGCAGGAACCGTAATGTGGCCATCGGCACCAGCCAGACGGAAAAGACATAGATCGCAGAGGCCAACAGGGCGACAGACAACGTAGCGGGGAGCGTCCAGTCGTCATGCTTGTCGATCAGAATAAAGGTCGAGATCGACAATACAAAGCACGGCACAAGGTAGGCGATGAAATATTGCCAATTCTCGACAAATAGAAATTCAATCTGCGAGGTCGTGACATCAAATTCGGCATTCCAGAACAGGCGCAGAATAAATCCGATCGACAGGGCGAATACCCCTGCGAGCGAAGGAAGGATTGCGCCGGTCAATAGCCGCACATAGGGCACCCGTTTCATAGTCCATCGTCGCCAGGCGTTCTGGTCCATCTGAACGTCTTTTTCAAAGATCGACATTTGCACCACCGCAGCGACCATCAGCAGCAGCGCCAGATTGTCAAAGAATGTCCAGGCCATCATCTGCGATTTGGAGTCTTTGCGGTAGGCTGCAAGCCCCTTGTCAAACGCCGTTTGGCAAACCTCCTGCGTAAGCATTGGGTAGTCCTCGGGCCGTTCGTTTTTGTTTGGCTTGTCTGTTGTTTGATAGTGATCGTGCCGGCAGGCGAGATAGCTGTTTTCTGTGCGGCCAAGCCGATCATAGATTTGCTCGGCCATCAGGTTGGGATAGGTCTGGACCTCTTGTAACTTGAAGGACTGGTGAATGAAAAAACCGGAGAATGTGGCAATCACCGCAGCAAAGAACAGCGAGCCGGCAAAGGAATTCTGTTCTACCTTGTAACCGCGATCGGCAAAGGCCCGAACCTTCTGCAAGGCGCTTTGACGGTCGACGTTCAGGACCGTGCGGCTGTTGCAGATGAAATAGACGGCAAATACGGCTCGGGCGCTGTTGGCGACCTCTATGGCTTTTTCGCGCAAGCGTTCGAGACTGGCTTCATCGTATTTCTTGAAATCGTTGATTTCGTCATGCAGCGTCTTGGGGCTCTCGTCATTGGGCTTGCGTTTGTTGCCGGGTCTGCCGATCGAGTCATCGAGGTTCGTCGAAATATCACCCAGCTCTTTCATCCCGAGGAGCGGGAAATGGGTGGCCCGTTGGCCACCGATAATCGCAGGGCGCAGCAGGTCGATGACGCGCAATGCCTTGCAGATATCAAACAGGTACTGCTCTTTGCCCTTAGGCCGATTATCCTCGACTTCTGGTCCCAACCGGGTCTGGGCTTGGCTCAGCAATGAGGCGAACAGGCCTTTTGTGTTTTTGGATTTCTTCGCAGGGCGACCGGGCTCAAGGGGTAGGGTCGTGACCGTCATGAGATCGCTGATTGATTTTGGCGCGATTTCCTCGTCTTTTAGCGGTTTAAGCTTTTCCCGGAAACTGGCCATCAACGGTCCTGTCGGCGGGGTCGTTTCCGACAGAAAATCCGGATCCTGAAGACGGTCGAGCACCTGATAGACTCCGCGCGGAACTCCGGCGAGGCGGTGGGCGAGGGTGCGGATATGCAACTCAATGTTGCGCGTGGCACCTATCGAATAGAATGCGATGATAAACGCAGAGATAAAAAGCGGCTTGCCGTAGTTGGTTCCGGACAGATTAAAGGGATCGCTCTCCGGGCCAAGCGTTGTGCCGGTGGCCCCGACGAGATTGGCAGCGGCGTTGGAATTGTAGATCAGCTCGAACAATTCTGTAGAGGACAGAAGGACTGCATAGCTGATCAGGTACAGCAGCGAATAGACATAGAACCCGAAGTTCCATTCTCTGGGTGAGCACAGGTGCCGCGCCTCGAGATGCTCAAGAATGCCGTAAAAGGCGAAGGGGTGATGCTTGGCCGAAACCGAGTAATTGCGCCGCGCCTCGATCACAAGCGTAATGGCGCCGAAGAGGACTACTCCGGCGTAAATCAGATTGTTCATCTTTCAATCTTTGTCAGGCGCTAAGGGCAGCGTTCGACAGTCGGATTGCACGGTCCCGCGGCAGGGTCGCCGGGTCCGCCCAAGGGATCGACTGGCATGACCAGCACTGCAAAGATGACGCTAAAAAATGCGTACTTCATGTTTCTGCTCCAAAAAATATTTGTGGCAATAAGGGGTTAGGCTAACATGATTCTCGATTTTCGGCAACTTTGACGCGAATTGCACACAGCTTCGCCCTCAACCCATGGCGTGAGTGCGTTGAGGTGGTGCGATACAAGGGATAGTTGCCTGGTGGTGCTAAAGTCAGAATGGGCTGATCTCGTCCGGCCAGCGACGTGGGTGTTCGGTGATGACCAGCAAGACATCCGCACCGGGCAGATCGGTACGCACGTCCTTGATCATACGCAGGTTGATTTCGTCCACCTTCGATGCGGTCACAGGCTGGCCGGGGTCAAAATAGACAGTGACCAGATGGCTGCGCCCGAGCTTGGTAACCGAAAGATCGGTGAGGGTGCCGCCATGTTCGGCGATGGCTGGGCGGATCGCGCGACGGGCAGTGGCCAGCGTTGCGGGGCTTGCGGTGACCCCGGCGAGCTCGCCCAGACCGGCCATCAGATCGCGCCGGTACTGGCCAACCACAAAGAGGCAAAGGATGAGCACAACGATCGAGTCGCCAATAGGAGCGATCGGCGCCAGAAAGCCATCGCGGTAAACATAGACCGCGCCAAGGCCAATGGCGGCAGCGGCGGTGATGATCCCATCAAACATCGATGCCTTTGCCTCGAGCCGCAGGATATCGCTGGTTTTTCCAGTGCGGGACCACGTCCAGTGATGCAGTGCCCAGAGCAGGAAACAGGTTGCACCGATCAGGACGAAATAGATCAGCAGGGGTGCAAAGACCAACTGGGGTGGCGTGCCGCCGGACAGATATTTGTAGATGCTCATGCAGGCCGTGGCGACCGCAAAGAACACGAGACCCAGCAATGACAGGGCGCGAAACGTGGTAAAGAGCGCCTCGTCGGCGGCATATCCCATCGGGCGAACACGGTCCGGGCCGGCCTCGACATTCTGGCTGATACGGCGACCGAGGAAGGCGGCGGTAAAGCCTATCAGCGAGAACAGGCCATCGGTCATGATCGCGATCGAATTTGACAGGATGGCGGCTACAATCCCGGCCACGGCCATGAACAGGTTGCCCCACATCGCAATCTGCAACGAGCGGCCTTCGAGTTTGAGGATGCGCGCGGCGTCCATAGGTGGAGATGGAGCGGGGGGCGTGTCAGCCATTGATGTCGTCTTTGAACGTCTTGACCTGACCTTTGGGCAAAGCAAAATAGCGACGCAATGCAAGCCATGTGACAAGTGACAGTGCAGCAAAGATCAGGAGTAGGGCGGGCAGCGAAACCGACAGGCCAATCGCCAGCAACAATGCAACGACAACCGCCCCGATTGCGAAACCCAGAAAAATGAAGCCCGGGATCAGCATTTCGGCGATGCCGAGGATCAGCGCTAGGCAAAGCCAGACCCACCAGAGCGAGGCCAGCGTCATCAGCTACCGCCTTTCAGCATCTTGAACGCATCGCCAAACGCCTCAAGTGCGTTGGCAGGGACGAGGATGGTCTGTTTGCCATCGCCCGAGCCCAGTTTGTTGAGCGCCTCGACCTGTTTCAGTGCGACTTGATATTGTGCCGCCTCCAGCCCGTTTTCCTTGATCGCCTTGGCAACAACTGCGGTGGCATAGGCCTCGGCATCGGCCTGAATGCGCCGGGCTTTGGCGATCTGCTCGGCGGCGTAAAGCTCGGCATCCGCATTGAGTTCAACAGCGCGTTTGGTGCCTTCGGCCTCGGTCACCTGCGCCCGGCGCGCGCGCTCGGCGTTCAATTGTTGCAGCATGGCGTCGCGGGTGGCCTGATCAAGATTGACGTCGAGGATCTCGGCACGGGTGACTTCGATGCCCCAATCGTCCACGGCGTCCTCGACACTCGTCTGTATCTGGCCGATCAACTGGGCGCGGTTGGATTGCACCTCGTCCAGATCCATCTTGCCGATCTCGGCGCGCACGATTCCAGCAACTGTGGTGGCAATGGCGCCGTCAACGTCACGGATGCGATAGACGGTCTTTTCGGGCTCCAGAATGCGATAGAACACGGACGTGTCGATCTGCACCAGTACATTGTCCTTGGTAATCGCGTCCTGTGTGGCATTGGGCAGTTGACGTTCAAGGATCGAGATCTTGTGTTTCACTACGTCCAGAAACGGCACAATAAAGTTGATGCCGGGGCCGAGTACGGAATGGAGTCTGCCAAAGCGCTCGACCACATGCTTTTCTGACTGCGGGACAATGCGGACCCCTTTGAAAATGACGACAATGAGAAGAAGTGCGCCAAAGATAAAGATGCCACTGTCGCTGAGCAGGGCGTAGATCTGGTCTTCGGTCATAGGACTTCCTCCGGGATTGCCGGTTTGGTTCTGACTGTTGGTCGCGCGTTTATCAAGCCCAACCGGATCTCTCCTGCAGGGTTTGCCCGTTGGAGGGGTGAAGTCGCGTGTGCTGGTGCTAACAATGGGGCGACCGATAGTGGGCTGGATCGAGATGTCTGCCCCGTGCTTGCTGCGCGCGCGAAACCAGAGCTGCGCGTAGCGTGATGCTGGATGGATTGCGAACGTGCGGGAGAGCCGCCCATTCTTAAGCGCCGGGTCTGTGTGTTCTTACCGATGAGGCGGGCGCCCTTGAGGTGCTGACCCATGCGGGTTGGCAAGCCGAGGCTGCGACTGTCGAGATAGATAGGCTGTGATAGTACGGGGCGGGAAAAAACCGTGTCAGCAGAAATCCACTATTTCAGAGTGGATTCGCCGGGCGTGTACTCTGACCTTTGCCTTTTCGCCAAGAGGGCGGTAACGGAGGCGGATGACTGACAGATTTTCATTTGCGTTGAACGCAACCGATGGCAGCGCCCGCACGGGGGTGATTTCGACCCCAAGGGGTGAAATCCGTACGCCAGCCTTTATGCCGGTTGGCACGGCGGCGACCGTCAAGGCGATGCTGCCCGAAAGCGTCGCGGCAACCGGTGCCGATATTCTTTTGGGTAACACCTATCATCTGATGCTGCGCCCAACGGCCGAACGCATTGACCGGCTGGGCGGGCTGCACCGTTTCATGAACTGGGACAAACCAATCCTGACGGACTCCGGCGGCTTTCAAGTGATGAGCCTTGCCGGGCTGCGCAAGCTGACCGAAGAAGGCGTGACCTTCAAATCCCACATTGACGGTTCGAAACACGCGCTGACCCCGGAACGCTCGATGGAGATCCAACGTCTTTTGGGCAGCGACATTGTCATGTGCTTTGACGAATGTCCGGCCTTGCCCGCCGACAAAGCGCGCATTGCCGAAAGCATGCGCCTGTCGATGCGATGGGCGAAACGGTCGCGCGACGCATTCGGAGATCGCCCGGGGCACGCTCTGTTTGGTATTCAGCAAGGTGGGCTTGAATCTGACCTTCGGGCCGAGAGTGCCGAAGCACTGCGAGAGATCGGGTTTGATGGCTATGCTATCGGCGGTCTGGCCGTGGGCGAAGGCCAGGAGGCGATGTTCGGCTGTCTTGATTTTGCCCCTGACATGTTGCCCGAAAACAAGCCTCGCTATCTGATGGGGGTTGGCAAGCCTGATGACATCGTCGGCGCGGTGGCGCTCGGGGTGGACATGATGGATTGTGTGTTGCCAAGCCGATCTGGCCGTACCGGGCAGGTGTTCACCCGGCGGGGCGTTTTGAATATCAAAAACGCCCGTCATCAGGATGATCCGCGACCGTTGGACGAGGATTGCGGATGTCCTGCCTGCCGCAACTACAGCCGCGCCTATCTGCACCATGTTTTTCGCAGTCAGGAGATCATCAGTTCGATGCTGCTGACCTGGCACAATCTGCAATACTATCAGGATTTGATGGCCGAGATGCGGGCGGCAATTCAGGCCGGTAAATTTGCTGCTTGGGAAAGTGCATTTCACAGCGCACGCGCTGAAGGAGACATCTCACCTTTGTGACCGGACGGCGATCTGGGGATAGCGTTACAGTATTGCGCATGTTTGTTGCGCGATGACTGTTCGGGTTCTAGGCTGGCAGGTGTCGGTGTGGTGCAAACTCCTACACTGCGCAGCATCGGCATCTTGGCGTTTCTGCGAATCGGGAGGATTTTGGGATGAAGCATTTCTTAATTGCAGCATGTGCGGTTTTCTATGCTCTGGCAGCGCACGCAACCGTGACGGCCTCTGAAAAGGAGGCACTGGAAACCTACTGCAAACCGGATGCTGAACGGCTCTGCAAGGGTGTCGGGTTGGGGGGCGGCAAAATGAAGGCCTGCCTTGAGAAAAATGAAAATGAACTATCGGTTGGATGTGCCAAAGCCTTGCAAGCGCTCAAAGAGGGCTAGGCGACGTTTTGACTGCGTGCGAAGATTTTTCGTGGGGGCCGCCGCCCAACATAGCTTGTGTATGCCCAATTCAATTGAATTGGATGGCCGTGTTGAACCGGGTGCGATTCACGCTGTCAGGTGCTTTAAGATCCATTTGATTGGCTCCGAATAATCGTCGATCTAAGTCCTTTTTGCATGGGCTTTTAACAACGGGTGATCGCCACGATTTGGCTGCGGGTAGAACGCGCAGCCATCCGGGAATGTGTGTTTCCCGTGCCTTTTCTGTGCTCAACTGTTCAGACGATGCGCTAAATCGCGACTCCTGCAAATCCCATCCAATTGACGCCTTGCCCTCGGAAGGTGCGCACGTCATTGTGTCGGCCCAGAGATGTATAGAGGTTGAACTGGCGGGGGAAGGCCCCACCTTAAACACCTGAGACCGGAGATGGCCGGGCGTTGCCGCAGAGCGGGACCAGTGTCATCTTGCCAATAATAAGGACAGAGCATGCAAGACCCCCTGAATTCCTCCTATCCCGTGCTGCCGTTGCGTGACATCGTCGTGTTTCCACACATGATCGTCCCGCTGTTTGTTGGCCGCGAAAAATCGGTGCGTGCCTTGGAAGAGGTAATGGCGGATGACAAGCAGATTCTGCTGTCGAGCCAGATCGAACCCGGTGAGGACGATCCCGATACAAATGGCATCTATGCGGCTGGCGTATTGGCCAACGTGCTGCAATTGTTGAAATTGCCCGATGGCACCGTAAAGGTGCTCGTCGAAGGGCAGGCGCGTGTACGGATCACCGAATACCTTGAGAACGAAAGCTTTTTCGAGGCGCGGGCCGAGTATCTGACCGAAATGCCGGGAGATGTGACCACCACCGAGGCACTGGTGCGCTCTGTCGGTGATGAATTCGAGCGCTATTCGAAAGTGCGCAAGAACATCCCTGAAGAGGCGTTGGCAGCAGTCGGTGAATCCACCGAGCCCGCCAAACTGGCGGATTTGGTAGCTGGCCATCTGGGGATTGAAGTCGCGCAAAAGCAGGAACTGCTTGAAACGCTTTCGATCAGCGAGCGGCTGGAGAAGGTCTATGGCCTGATGCAGGGCGAGCTGAGCGTGTTGCAGGTCGAGAAAAAGATCAAGACCCGCGTCAAGAGCCAGATGGAGAAAACCCAGCGGGAATATTACCTGAATGAGCAGATGAAGGCCATTCAGAAGGAGCTTGGCGATGGCGAAGAGGGCGAAGGCGAGATCGCCGAGCTTGAGGCCAAGATCGCCGAGACCAAGCTGAGCAAGGAAGCCCGCGAAAAGGCCGATGCCGAACTCAAGAAGCTCAAGAACATGAGCCCAATGAGTGCCGAGGCCACCGTTGTGCGCAACTATCTTGATTGGATGCTGTCGATCCCGTGGGGCGTGAAGTCGCGCGTCAAGAAGGATCTGGGCAAGGCGCAGAAGGTGCTGGATGACGATCACTATGGCCTGGAAAAGGTCAAGGAGCGGATCGTCGAGTACCTCGCAGTGCAGCAGCGCAGCAAGAAGATGAAAGGCCCGATCATGTGTTTGGTCGGCCCTCCGGGTGTCGGTAAGACGTCGCTTGGCAAATCGGTTGCACGGGCCACCGGACGCGAGTTCATCCGCATCAGCCTTGGTGGTGTGCGCGACGAATCCGAAATTCGGGGCCACCGTCGGACCTATATCGGCTCGATGCCGGGCAAGATCATCCAGGCGCTGAAGAAGGCGAAAACCACCAATCCGCTGATCCTGCTCGATGAGATCGACAAGATGGGTCAGGATTTCCGGGGCGACCCGGCGAGCGCGATGCTCGAGGTGCTGGACCCTGAGCAGAACAACACGTTCATGGATCACTATCTTGAGGTTGAATATGACCTCAGCAACGTGATGTTCCTGACCACGTCGAACTCCTACAACATGCCGGGTCCGCTATTGGATCGGATGGAGATCATCCCGTTGGCTGGATACACCGAAGACGAAAAGCGAGAGATCGCCAAACAGCATCTGATCGAAAAGCAGGTCAAAAACCACGGTCTGAAAGCCAAAGAATTTGAACTGACCGAAGCGGCGCTGACCGAGATTATTCGCACTTATACCCGCGAAGCGGGTGTGCGGAATCTCGAACGCGAAATCGCCAAGGTCGCGCGAAAGAGCCTGACCAAGATCATCAAGGGCGAAGCGGAAAGCGTTACCGTGACACCTGAGAATCTGGGTGACCTGCTGGGTGTGGCCAAGTATCGTTATGGGCTGGCCGAGCAGAAGGATCAGATCGGGGTGGTGACCGGGTTGGCCTATACCAGCGTCGGTGGTGAATTGCTGCCGATCGAAGCGCTGCGCCTGCCCGGCAAGGGCCGGATGAAGACCACCGGCAAACTGGGCGATGTCATGAAGGAAAGCATCGACGCGGCCAGCAGCTATGTGCGTTCGATCAGCCCGCAGATCGGGGTGAAACCGCCACGGTTTGACCGGCTCGACATCCACGTTCACGTTCCTGATGGCGCGACGCCAAAGGACGGCCCAAGCGCCGGTCTTGCCATGGTCACGTCGATTGTGTCAGTTCTGACCCAGATTCCGGTGCACAAAGACATCGCCATGACAGGCGAGGTCAGTCTGCGGGGCAACGCGATGCCAATCGGTGGGCTCAAGGAAAAACTGCTCGCGGCATTGCGTGGTGGCGTTAAGACCGTGCTGATCCCGGAGGAAAACGAAAAGGATCTGGCCGAGATCCCGGACAACGTGAAGGACGGGCTCAAGATCATCCCGGTTAAACACGTCTCCGAAGTTCTCAAGCATGCGTTGGTGCGCCAGCCCGAAGCGATCGAATGGGATGAAGCGGCAGAAGAAGAAGCCGCTGCCGCGCGTGCAGCGCTCACTCCGGCGGACGATGGGTCCACCGCCAGAGCGCACTGATATTGGGCAGATGACAATAGGGGCGCTCTGGCAACGGGGCGCCTCTTTCTGTAACTGGCATTCGTTTGGCTGATCCGATAGATTTGCGGCAGGGCGGAGCACATGAGAGGTAACCGTAAATGACTATTTCCAGTTCGACCGAGGCTGGCGACGCTGTGACCGACGCGGCCGCCGAGCCCGAGGCCGCATCGACCGAGATGAAAAAGAAAGAACTCGTGGACCTCGTGGTCACCCGGTCCGGAATTAAGAAGAAAGATGCCAAGCCTGTTGTCGAGGCAATGCTTGCGGTTCTGGGCGAATCCATCGCCGAGGGGCGTGAGATGAACCTTCAACCCTTTGGCAAGCTGCGCATCAACCGCACGGTCGAAAAGCACAATGGCCGGATTACGGTTTGCAAACTGCGCCAAAGTACGAATACGGCCAGCGATACGACAGCTCTTGCAGAGACTGCGCAGGACGGTTAATACCCCGCCTCACGGGTGATTAGCTCAGTGGTAGAGCGCTTCGTTCACATCGAAGATGTCAGGAGTTCAAATCTCTTATCACCCACCAGATTTCGGGGCGCTGCCAGTGGCGGCGCCCCTTTTCATTGAGAGACTGACATGTCCTTGCCCGAATTTCTGATCCTGCGTCACGGAGAAACCGAGTGGAATCGCGAAGGTCGCCTCCAAGGGAGACTGGACTCAAAACTGACCGCGATCGGGCGGACGCACGCACAGCGGCAAAACGCGATTCTGCAGGAGTTCGGCGTCACGGGATGGGCCTGGTGCTCCAGCCCGCAAGGGCGCGCGATGACCACAGCACAGATCGCCGCGCAAGAGCTCTCAGCCGAAATCGTGCCAGATGTGCGATTGCAGGAAATCGACGTCGGCAGTTGGACGGGCTTGCGCCGCGACGAGATCGCAGAGCAGGTCCCACACCTCTTTGAAACCGAGGGATTGGCCTGGTACGATCACGCGCCTGATGGTGAAGGGCTGATCGCGCTCGAACGACGGGCAAAGGCATTTCTTGACGAGATGACTGGGCCGACCGTGATCGTGACACATGGCATCACCTCGCGCGTCATACGATGTCTCGCACAGGGTTTGCCTGCCGAGGCATTCGACACTGTTGGCGGCGGGCAGGGGGTGGTTTACCACATTCGAAATTACGAGAGCAGATTGCTGTCATAAGGGCTTGCACGCCCCCGCAGCTTTTCGTAAACGCTGCAGAACGGGTGATTAGCTCAGTTGGTAGAGCGCTTCGTTTACACCGAAGATGTCGGGAGTTCGAGTCTCTCATCACCCACCATTCACATCCCCGAAAAATCAAAAATTTGAAATGTGAAAACTAGGCCTGCGGGCTCTCGTTTTGAACGGGGGAGCCTGTGGGGCAGGCTACCAGAGTAACCTTGTTTAGAAGTGCATTTGCTAGGGCGATGCGGCAAACCTCAGCCTGGCGGCTCGGTGCTACTCACGCTTGGCAGAGCGGCACCCTCATACGCCTGTTTGACGATGATAGTGGGATTGCCACACGCCGCAACGCAATACGGCCCGCAGGATGTCTGCGGGCCGGCATCAAGATTGTTGTGGAACGAGCCTCATTCAAGGCCAGCGATCAGCGGTTCTCGATATCCACATAATCGCGCTCGGTTTCGCCGAGGTAGAGCTGACGGGGACGTCCGATCTTGTTCTGTGGATCGGCAATCATTTCTTTCCACTGGCTGACCCAACCGACGGTCCGCGACACGGCGAAGATCGGCGTGAACATTGAGGTCGGGAAGCCGATCGCTTCGAGGATGATACCGGAATAGAAGTCGACGTTCGGGAACAGTTTCTTGTCCGCGAAATACGGATCCTCCAGCGCCTGTTTCTCCAATTCCTTTGCGACTTGCAGGACCGGGTTGTTTTCGATGCCCAGCAGGTCGAGAACTTCGTCAGCGGACTGCTTCATAACCGTCGCGCGCGGATCGAAATTCTTGTAGACGCGGTGCCCAAAGCCCATCAGACGGAACGGATCGTTCTTGTCTTTGGCGCGTGCAATGAACTCCGGGATGCGATCGGGCGTGCCGATTTGCTTGAGCATCTCAAGGCAGGCTTGGTTCGCCCCGCCATGTGCCGGCCCCCAAAGACAGGCAATACCAGCAGCGATACAGGCGAATGGATTTGCGCCCGAGGATGACGCCAGTCGCACCGTCGATGTCGACGCGTTCTGTTCGTGATCTGCATGCAGGGTAAAGATACGGTCCATGGCGCGGGCAACGATCGGATCGACATGGTATTCTTCGGCCGGAACCGCAAAGCACATGTTGAGGAAATTCGCGGCATAGCTCAGGTCGTTGCGCGGATAGACAAACGGCTGACCAACGGAGTATTTGTACGCCATCGCAGCAATGGTCGGCATTTTGGCGATCAGACGGTGCGTGGCGACTTCGCGCTGGTGCCCGTCGGCGATATCTGTGCTGTCGTGATAGAAGGCTGACATCGCGCCGACCACGCCGACCATGGTGGCCATAGGATGCGCATCGCGGCGGAACCCGCGGAAGAAGTAATGCATCTGTTCGTGGATCATCGTGTGACGGGTGATCGTGGTTTCGAACTCTTCCAGTACCGAGGCTGTGGGCAGATAACCATAAAGCAGCAGGAAGCAGACCTCGAGGTAGTGGGATTTGCTGGCGAGCTGGTCGATCGGATAGCCACGATGCAACAGTTCGCCCTTGTCTCCGTCGATAAAGGTGATGGTGCTGTCGCAGCTCGCAGTCGACGTAAATCCGGGATCGTAGGTAAAGACGTCGGCTTGGGCATAAAGTTTGCGAATGTCGAGTACGTCAGGACCCGCTGTAGGCGAGTATATCGGCAGGTCGTAAGACGCACCGTCAATGGTCAGTGTCGCGGATTTCGTCGATTCAGTCATGGATGTCCCTTCCTCTTATGGTCCACGGGGCGGGGCATCGCCTGACCCGTGCGGGGGCTTGCCGTACACGGTGGTACGGCACTGCTGGTATCGGCGTCGTGTGACCGGGACATGAACCCCGAATTAACCGGACGCGTCGTTAAGCCGGTCCAGGGTTTCTTGACGTCCCAGAACCAGCATCATGTCGAACACCGAGGGCGTAACGGCCCGACCTGCCAGCGCTGCCCGAAGCGGGCCGGCCAGCTTGCCGAACTTAGTTCCCTGTGCTTCTGCAAAGCTGTTCAGGGTCGCCTCGAGATCGTCTCGGGTCCAGCTAGCAGTTTGCAACTGCGGCGTCAATTCTGCCAGTATACCATGGGATACTGAATCAAGCGCTTTTGCTGCCTTTGCGTCCGGAACCACGGGTCGCTTTGTCAAGACAAAATGGGCCTTTTCAAGCAGTTCCGGAAACGTGCGTGCGCGATCCTTGAGGCAATACATCGCAGTTTCTAGGCGCTCTCCTTGTGCCGATGTCAGCGGTTCAAGCTGCGCAGCGGCCAGATAGCCTTCAATTTCTTGCCGCAACGCGGCATTTTCTGACACCGCGATATGCTGCCCCGAGAGATTCTCGAGCTTCTTCAGGTCAAATCTTGCCGGGCTTTTGCCGATCCCGTCAAGATCGAACCACTCAAGCGCCTGCGTATCGGTAAAGAATTCATCGTCACCGTGGCTCCACCCCAGCCGCGCTAGATAGTTGCGCATGCCGGCAGCGGGATATCCCATCGCCTGATATTCCTGGGCCCCAAGCGCACCGTGACGTTTGGACAGTTTCTTGCCATCCGGGCCGTGGATCAGCGGAATATGAGCCCAAACCGGCACTGCCCAGCCCATGGCGTCATAGATCATCATCTGGCGGGCGGCGTTGTTGAGGTGATCATCGCCGCGGATCACATGTGTGACGCCCATGTCGTGGTCATCCACAACCACCGCGAGCATGTAGACCGGCGACCCATCAGCGCGCAGCAGGACCATATCGTCAAGCTGGTCGTTGCGAATGGTGACATTGCCCTGCACCTCGTCACGGATCACGGTTGTTCCGTCCTGAGGGGCCTTGATGCGGATCACATAGGGGGCATCCGGATGGGTCGCCGGATCAGCGTCGCGCCACGGGCTGCGAAAGAGGGTGGATTTACCCTCGGCTCGCGCCGCGTCGCGAAACGCGGCGATCTCATCCTGCGTGGCGAAACATTTATAGGCCTTGCCCTCGGCCAGCAGTTGGTGCGCGACCTCTGCATGGCGAGCAGCACCGTCAAATTGGCTGATGACCTCGCCGTCATGGTCCAGACCCAACCACGAAAGCCCCTGTAGAATCGCTTCGGTCGCCTCGGGGGTGGATCGTGCGCGGTCGGTGTCTTCGATCCGCAACAGGAACTTGCCTCCACGACCGCGCGCATAAAGCCAATTGAACAGCGCCGTGCGCGCGCCGCCGATATGCAGAAATCCGGTGGGAGACGGCGCAAAGCGAGTAACTACGGGGTCGGACATGTGCGGGGATTTACCTCTTGGCAACGATTAGATGTATTTCTGGGCGCGAGATCACGGGGCTGACAAAAATCAAGAGATGCGCTTGCTAAGCCCGCTCGCCACGGTTCAGAAAGGCGGATACATTTTTTTACCGTGAAACGAAAGGCTGCCGTGAAGGTGATTTCATCTGGATTGAAATGCGCCAGCCAGAGCGGTCAGATATTTTAATGGTTCGCATCGGCGCCAATTGCTGCTTGCCACACCCGGTTCGCAAAACCAATGTATCCGGGTGGGTATCGATCTTGGACCAACCGACGAACCTGTTGTTCAGAGGTTGGGTTAAGGGGACTATGCCGGGCGCGGTGTCTGCGACAGGACCAGATTGAGGAACTTAGAGGATGAAACTGCGCGTCGCGAAACCCGAAGAAATGGACATCATTCTGGGATGGGCGGCCAAGGAAGGATGGAACCCGGGGCTTGCGGATGCTCATGTCTTTCTTGCCAGCGATCCAAAGGGCTTCTTTGTGGCTGAAAACAAGTCTGACATCGTTGCCGCCATTTCGGTGGTCAACCATTCCGAGGATATGGCGTTTCTGGGGCTATACCTGTGTCGTCCCGATTTTCGCGGGCAGGGAATTGGCTATGCGCTGTGGCAACATGCGCTCGCGCATGCCGAGGGGCGAACCGTCGGGCTGGACGGTGTCGCCGAACAACAGGCGAACTATGCCAAGTCTGGGTTTATTCGGGCCGGTTCCAGCATCCGGTTTGAAGGACAAATGCCGCAGGAAGCCGATCCGCGTGTACGCGCTGCGCGGTCAGAGGATCTGCTCAGGCTCATCGAACTGGACACAACCGCCAACGGATATCCGCGATCGGATTTCCTGACTGGCTGGTTGTCAACGACCGAAACCAGACGAACCGTGGTTCTCGAGGCGTCCAGATATTGCACCGGCTTTGCCACCGTTCGAAGATGCCAGAGCGGCGTCAAGATCGGCCCGATCATTGCTGATAACACGTCAGATGCGCTGGCTTTGGCAGGTGCTGCAGTCGCGGAACTTCCCTCGGGGGCCGTGATCATCGATGTGCCGTCCGAGAATGCAGACCTGTGTTCTGCTCTTCAAGACCTTGGTTTTGTCGAGACATTTGCGACCGCCCGAATGTATCGCGGAGCGGCACCTGTGAGCGGGTCAAACCGGCAGGCGATCGCAACGATGGAGTTGGGATAGCGCTGAACTCCTTCTGCGAGCGCTGAACCCGCCACGAAATTGCGGGGCTTGAAGAATATTCGGTAACCATTTGATAACCGAGAGCCGGATAGGCTTTGGGCATGTGCGATGATCCGGACGGCGGAAAGCAGACATGAACGGCCTGAAGCGAGGGTTGATCTGGGGCGACATGGTGTTGCTTCGCCAGAGGGGGCATCTGTTCCCGTGGGCGCCGGTTTGTCTCGCGATAGGTATTGGCAGCTACTTTGTGCTTTCGGTCGAACCTGACGCGCTGGTCTATGCAGCGTTTGGCGTGTTGGGAAGCATCTGTGCGGCAGCTGCCATGCGTTGGCCAGGGGGCTGGGCAGCGCTGGCATGGGCGGTGGTTCTGGCGGCAACCGGGTTTGGTTTGGCCGGACTACGCGCCCATCAGGCCGCCGCACCGGTGCTGGACTGGCGTTATTACGGTGCTATCGAAGGCCGCGTCGTGGCATTGGATCGGAGCGCATCTGATGCGATACGGGTCACGCTGGACCGCGTTATGCTAGAACGCGTTGCGCCCGCACGGCGGCCAGATCGGGTTCGAGTATCACTTCACGGTCCACCGGCAGAATTAAAGCCCGGTCAGCGGATCATGACAACAGGGCATCTTTCACCGCCGCAAGGGCCGGTTGAACCCGGCGGTTTCGATTTCCGCCGCCATGCCTGGTTTCAGGGACTCGGCGCTGTGGGGTACACCCGCAACCCCGTCCTGACGATTGCGCCAGCGCGCGCAGGTCAGGAGGGGCTGGGCATCTTTGCCTTGCGGATGGAAGCCTCGCGACGTGTGCGTGAGATATTGCCGGGTGATGTCGGTGGCTTCGCTGCCGCTGTCACTACCGGTGATCGCAGCGGCGTCGGGCAAGAGGCGCTCAATGCACTGCGGGCGAGTAATTTGGCGCATTTGCTGGCGATTTCCGGTCTGCACATGGGCCTGTTGGCAGGTTTTGTGTTCGCGGTCCTGCGCGTGTCCTTGTCGTTGGTGCCTTCGGTCGCCCTTCGCATTTCGGTCAAGAAGGTTGCGGCCATCGGAGCACTTGCGGCGGCCGCTGTCTATCTGGCGCTCTCTGGCGGCAATGTCGCGACCGAGCGTGCCTTTATCATGGTCGCGGTCGTCCTTCTCGCAGTGCTCGTTGACCGGCGCGCCTTTAGTTTGCGGGCGGTGGCCATGGCGGCTCTGATCGTGCTCTGTCTGAGGCCACAGGCGATGATGGGACCGGGGTTTCAGATGTCATTTGCGGCAACAACTGCGCTGATTGCATTCTTTGGCTGGCTGCGCGACGCGGATCTGCCGAAGGCTCCGGGTTGGGCGAAGCCAGTTTTGGGGGTGTTGATGTCCTCGGCAATTGCAGGGCTGGCAACGGCCCCGGTGGGGGCCGCGCATTTCAATACATTGTCGCATTACGGGTTGATCGCGAACCTTGTTTCGGTGCCGCTGATGGGAGTTCTGGTGATCCCTGCAGCCGTAGTGGCGCTGTGCCTCGCACCGCTCGGGCTGGAGGCAATCGGACTTACCCCAATGGGGTGGGGGCTCGCCTGGATACTGGGCGTGGCTCGGACAGTTTCCGATCTGGAAGGATCGCAAGGGTACGTGGCCGGGCCGGGGCCGACGGTGTTGCCGATGATGGCGTTGGGCATGCTCTGGCTGATGCTCTGGCAAGGGCGCGCGCGCCTTGCCGGGGTGCTGCCAGTTGTGGCTGCGTTCGCGATCTGGTCACAGGCGCAACGCCCGGACGTTCTGGTCGCAGACACCGGCGGGTTGGTCGGGGTCATGACAAACGAAGGTCGCGCACTCAGCAAACCGCGCGGGGCAGGGTTTGTGGCGCAGAACTGGCTGGAGAACGACGGTGATGGGGCGGACCAGGGCAATGCGGCCCTGCGCTGGCCGGGAGCGGCGGGCAAGGTCAGGGTCATGACTGCTGGCACGGCAGAAATCATTCATGTGATCGGTAAGACCGGCGCGGCGCAGGTCTCGTCGTGCACGGAAAGTCAGGTGGTGATCGCATCTGTCCCGTTGCGCCTTGATGGGCCTTGCGACGTTTTTGATTCAAAACGCCTGCTGCGCACCGGCAGCCTTGCGATAACGGACAAAGGTATCACCACCGCCCGTCAAGCGGCGGGGCAGCGGTTATGGAACACGCGCGCCGCGCCGAAAATCCAGTATGCCAAGGCTCAGTAAGTGCGGATCAACCCAACGAGCTTGCCCTGCACCTTGACCTGATGTTCGGGCAGGACGCGGGTTTCATAGGCCGGGTTCGCCGCTTCAAGTGCAATCGCACCACTGCGACGGAAGAACCGTTTCAGCGTCGCTTCATGGCCTTCAACCAATGCGACGACGATATCGCCGTCATCTGCTGCTGCGGTTTCGCGGATCACGACCACGTCGCCGTCATTGATCCCGGCGTCGATCATGGAATCGCCACGCACCTCAAGCGCATAGTGATCACCGGAGGACGACAGCATTTGCGATGGCACCGTGACCTGGTTTTCCACATGGCTGATCGCCTCAATTGGAACACCTGCGGCGATCCGGCCCATCATCGGCAGCTCTACGGCACTGACGGTGACCGGATTGACGTTGGCCGGGCGTGAGGCAGAAGGTTTGTCGCCCTGTATGACCCGTGGGGAAAAGCCCGTGGTCGGCTCGCCACCAAGGCTTTCGGGCAAGCGGACCACTTCGATTGCGCGCGCGCGGTGGGCGAGGCGACGAATAAACCCTCGTTCTTCGAGTGCGGTGATCAGCCGGTGAATGCCCGATTTGCTGCGCAGGTCGAGCGCGGTCTTCATTTCATCAAAACTGGGGGGAACACCATCGCGCTGCACGCGCTTATGGATAAATTCCAACAAATCCAACTGCTTCTTGGTCAACATTGCCTGAACCTCTTGCCTGTGGGTTTGCGTTTGTTCTAGACATGTTCTCGTTTTGTGTCAACCGCTTTGCCGGTTTTGCTAGAGCGGGAGGTAGTTGACCGAAGCACCGGCAGCCAATGTAGGATCATTGGGTTCTCTGACGAGCAGGGCGTTGGCCTGAGACAGGATTGTGAGCAGTGAGCTGTCTTGATTGTCAAAGGCGGTCACTTTGCCATCCGCCACAACTGCGCGCATATAGTGTTCACGCGGACCGTTTTGCGCAAGCGGGCTGTCGAGTGTTGCGGCGCGTAGCGACGGCAATTCAGTGCCAAGTCCGAGCATGGTGCGGATCATTGGGGCAAGGAATATGTGCCCGCAAACCATTGCTGAAACAGGATTTCCCGGCAAGCCGACCATGGCCGCGCCATTCAATCGGCCAGCCATCAACGGCTTGCCCGGGCGCATGGCGACTTTGTAAAAGGCGCGCTCCATCCCGAGATCCGCTGTGGCCTGCGCCACCAGATCGTGATCGCCAACCGATGCGCCGCCGATGGTCACGATCAGGTCCGCGCTGCTGGCCAGATCAAAGGCAGTGCGCAGCGAGGACAGAGTATCGCGGGCAATCGGCAACAGCCGCGCCGTCGCCCCGAGCCGCTCGACCATTGCCTTGAGGCCAAAGCTGTTGGACGCGATGATCTGATCGGGGCCGGGAGTCTCTCCGGGCATGACCAGTTCGTCACCAGTGGCGAGGATCGCGATAACCGGTTTGCGTGTCACAGGAACGCGCGCAATATTCATTGAGGCCAGCAACGCGATGTCTTGCGGTGCAAGGATGCGGGGCGCTGAAACGACAGTACCGACCGTAAAATCGCCGCCTGCGGGACGGATGTTGGTTTTGGTTCCGGGCTCGTCCGTAATCGTGATTAGATCTCCGGTTCGGCTGACATCCTCTTGAATGACAACGAAATCTGTACCCTCCGGGATCGGCGCACCGGTAAAGATGCGGACCGCCTGACCGGCACCGACGGGTGCCTCAAACCGATGTCCGGCGGCGGCTTCGCCGATCACCTTGAACATCGCATGCAGCTCGACTTCGGCGGATTTGACCGCGTAGCCGTCCATAGAGGAAGCTGCGAATGGGGGCTGGTCACGTTGCGCCTGCATCTCCCGCGCCAACACGCGGCCTGCCGCGTCGACGAGGTCTACTTCTTGCGAAGGCAGCGGAGCGATCAGGTCAGAAAGCGCTGCGCGGGCTTGGGCGACAGTGATCATGACGCTGTGTATCGCCCTGATTTCCCACCATCTTTCAGAACGACACGGATTTCTCCAATCTGCATCGTTTTGTCGACGGCCTTGGTCATGTCGTAAACGGTCAGCGCGGCGGTGGACACTGCCGTGAGCGCCTCCATTTCAACGCCGGTTTGGCCGGTGGTCTTGACGGTCGCTTCGATCTGCACGCCGGGCAGTAGCGGATCGAGGGTCAATTCAATCGCAACCTTGCTGATCGGCAATGGATGACAGAGGGGGATCAGTTCGGGTGTCTTCTTGGCACCCATGATCCCGGCGAGGCGGGCAACGCCCAGAACGTCTCCCTTTTTGGCCTTGCCTTCTGAAATGATATCAAAGGTTTCTTGCTTCATGCTGATGTGGCCACGCGCGACGGCAACACGTGCTGTCACCGCCTTGTCAGAGACATCCACCATATGTGCATCGCCTTGCGAGTCAAAATGCGTCAGGGGCATCATATGGCTCCGGGGGTCAGAGGTCTTTCCAACAAGCCTCGGGTCGCCGCCGTAACATCATCCTGCCGCATCAGGCTTTCGCCGATTAGAAAATCGCGCACGCCATAGCGGGCCATATCGGCCAACTCTGCAGGGCTGTTCAGCCCGCTTTCGCAGACGATGACGCGGTCTGCCGGAACCAGCTTGCTGAGCTTTCGTGTCACATCAAGTGAGGTTTCAAAGGTCTTGAGATCGCGATTGTTGATCCCGATCAGCGGGCTTTTCAGGACCATCGCCCGTTCCAACTCCTCGGCATCATGCACTTCGATCAGCGCATCCATGCCCCATTCCACAGCTGCGGCTTCAAGCTCGGCGGCCTGATCATCGCTGACACTGGCCATGATGATCAGGATGCAATCGGCGCCAAGGCTGCGCGCCTCGACCACCTGATAGGGATCATACATGAAATCCTTGCGCAACGCGGGTAGGGCGCAGGCATCGCGGGCTTCGGTCAGAAACGCCTTCGCACCCTGAAAGCTCGGGGTGTCAGTCAGAACGGACAGGCAGGTCGCGCCGCCGGCCTCGTAGGCCTTTGCAAGTGCGGCGGGATCAAAATCAGGGCGGATCAGTCCTTTGGACGGGCTGGCTTTCTTGATCTCCGCAATCAGGCCATAGCCACCCCTGCTCGCTTGCTGCAGCGCTTCGGCAAAAGGGCGCACCGGGCTGGCTGAGCGAGCGGCGACCTCCACCTGATCGATCGGCTGCGCGGCCTTGTCAGCGGCGATTTCCTCAAGCTTGTAGGCTTTGATCTGATCGAGAATGGTCGTGGTCATGCGGGCTCCTGGGTAATGCGCGCGAGGTCGGTGATCTTGCCGCGGGCTGCGCCGCTGTCGATGCTCTCCGCAGCCATGGCAACACCATCGCGCAAGGTGTCAGCGGCGTCGGCAACCACAAGTGCGGCGGCTGCATTCAACAGAACCGCGTCGCGGTAGGCGGACGGGGCCCCGTCCAGCAGGGCGCCAAAGGCGCGGGCGTTGTCTTCGGGACTGCCGCCAAGAATGTCTTCGAAGGGATGAACGGGCAGACCTGCGTCCTCGGGGTGCAGTTCAGCTTCTTTCACCGCTCCGTCTTCGAGTGCGGCGATCCAACTTACGCCTGCGATGGTCAACTCGTCGGTGCCGTCACTGCCATGCACCAACCATGCGCGTTCTGATCCCAACGTTCCGAGGGTCTCGGCCATAGGGCGGATCATTTCGCGCGAGAATGCACCTGTGAGTTGGCGTTTCACCCCGGCCGGGTTGGTGAGCGGTCCGAGGATGTTAAATATGGTGCGCGTGCCAAGCTCGGCCCGACTGGGACCGACATGGGCCATGGCGGGATGGTGCATAGGGGCCATCATGAAGGCGATGCCAACCTGTTCCAGAGCCTTTTCAACGACTTTCGGGCCAACCATCACGTTGATTCCCATCTGCGTCAGGGCATCTGCCGCGCCGGATTTGGAGCTGAGATTGCGATTGCCATGTTTGGCGACCGGGACACCGGCGCCTGCGACAACAAAGGCCGTGGCTGTTGAAATGTTCAACGTTCCCTTGCCGTCACCGCCGGTGCCAACGATGTCGATTGCACCATTCGGTGCTTTGACGCGGTGGCATTTGGAGCGCATGACGGCGGCTGCAGCGGCAAACTCATCTACCGTTTCACCGCGTGTGCGCAGGGCCATCAGCAGGCCACCAATCTGGCTCGGCGTTGCCTCGCCTTCAAACAGGATGGTAAAGGCGGTCTCTGCCTCGTCGCGGCTCAAAGGGCGGACGGCGGCGGCACCGATCAGCGGTTTCAGCGCATCGCTCATGCCGGGACTTTCAGTTCGTTCAGGAAATTCTGGAGCAGCGCATGGCCGTGTTCCGATGCAATCGATTCCGGATGAAACTGGACCCCATGAATTGGCAGGTCGCGATGTTGCAGGCCCATGATGGTGCCGTCCTGCAACGCGGCCGTGATGTTCAGACAGTCGGGCAGGGTGTCCCGTTCCACGATCAGCGAATGATAGCGCGTCGCCTCAAACGGGCTGGGAAGGCCGGCAAAGAGACCTTTGCCCACATGTTCCACCTGACCCATCTTGCCATGGACGATTTCGTGACAGCGCACGACCTTGCCACCAAAGGCCTGACCAATGGTCTGATGACCCAGGCAAACACCCATCAGCGGTGTTCCGGTTTCCGCCGCAGCCTCGGTCAGCGCAAGACAGATACCAGCCTGATCGGGATCGCAAGGGCCGGGGGACAACAGAATGCCCGCCGGGTTCATCGACATCGCCTGCTGCACATCCAGCGCATCGTTGCGGTGGATCACCACATCAGCACCCAGTTCGCCCAGATAGTGCACGAGATTATAGGTGAAGGAGTCGTAGTTATCGATCAGCAGCAGCATGGGGCATTCATTCGGCAAAGGGTGTCGATTTTGGCGCAGTTTTCTCGGTGCCCATACATGTTCAGGGTTGCCGGGCAGCGTCAAGTGCGCAAAACCACGGGCGTCGTTGCAGAGATTGGCATCCTGTCGTCCGGTGCAACGCCAGAGAGAAAACAAGGGGCAAAGGGTCATGCGCGGGTTTTTGGGTGGAATCGTCCTGGGGCTGGTCCTGTGCGCGGTGGGGCTGGCCACATTGTCGCTCTGGTCGCCGCTGGCGCCCACGCCTGAGGTCGCGCCCGAAGCAACTCAACCGGTTGCGCCCACCAGCGCTCAGGCAGGGATCGCGCGCCAACAGCCGGATCCAGCGATCACAAACGCGCCGCCGGTGTCACCGTTGGCGAGCAAACCCGAAGCTGGTGATCTGGGCAGCATCATTCAGATCGAATCCCAGTCGATGGAGCGGCCAGCCGTAGATGCACAGGCCGATGATCCTGTTTCGCCGGAAGCCCCCGCGCCGATGCCTCAGATGCCTGCCGCACCCGAAACCGTTGATCCGACCAATACACAGGTGGATGCACCCGTTGCCCCTGTGCAGGACAGTGATGTCGGCGTCGACAGCTCTGCGCCAGATGTGCCGGCAGCCGAGGAAAGCCTTGGGTCCACCGACATCTTGTTTGCAAACGAGCCTGAGGTGGCCGGGGCTTCAAACGTCAACACCACCCGTGATCTTGCGATCAATGGTTCCGCACCAGTACAGGTGACGGTCGATGCAATCGCCGACGCGGCACCAGAAACGACTGTCGATCCCGCACCGCAACCCCAAGTCACCAAGGGACCGGAAATGTTCGCGCGATCCGATATTGCCGCGCCTGAACTGCCCGGCACGATCGAGACGTCTCCGGATGTGACCGCTCCGCGCGCCTCGGTTGCTCCGGTTCCCGACACTGCCACCACGGTTTCGGATCAGACAGAACAGGCGCTGCCAAGAATTGCGCCCTTGCCGCAGGCGGGTGTCGCAACCGAGACAACGGGACCGACGATCGGAAAGCGTGTTGTTCCCTTGACCGAGCGGCACAAGGCTGCGGCCGCGCAGAAAGAAGACCCTTTGCAATCCGGAAATGTGGCACCTCTGGATCTCCATGCAGAACCGTTCGAGAACTTGGATGGCAATCCTTTGATGTCGATCATTCTTGCGGATGACGGTGAAATCCCCGCGATCGAGGCAATGCAAGAGCTGACGTTTCCGATCACCGTCGCCATCGATCCGACATTGCCAAATGCAGCCGAACGAATGGCACGCTATCGCGATGCTGGCCACGAGGTGCTGATGTTGGTCGAATTGCCGAAATTCGCAACCGCCCGCGATGTCGAGGTTTCACTGGCCGCAGGATTTGACGTCCTGCCCGACACAGTGGGCGTATTGGAAGGGGCCGACTTTCAGGCCGACAGGGAGATATCCGCACAGGTTGTCGCCGTTGCCAACGGCACGGGACGTGGGCTGGTCGCGCAGAACACCGGCCTGAATTCTTCCCTGAAGCTTGCGCATAACGATGGCGTGCCCGCGACTGCCGTCTACCGTGAGTTCGACCGGGCAGGGCAGGACACGCCAGCGATTGAGCGTAGCCTTGATCAGGCGGTGTTCCGTGCCAGCCAGGATGGCAGCGTCACGGTGATCGGTCGCCTGCATCCGGCAACGCTCCAGATCCTGCAGGGATGGGTCGCCGACCACCGTGCGAGCCGTGTCGCTCTGTCACCAGTTTCCGCCGTGTTGCGGCTGAGCGGCGGCGCGTCCTGACACGATCTAGGCGGTGAACAAAAAGCTCGGGAACCGGGTCAGCGCAGCCTCGGAGGTCAAACTTCCGGCGTCGCTTTCGCACTCGCCGTAAAAGCTCAGCATTTTAGAAAGCGCGGCCATGCGGTCAGCCCGCTCCTTGGGCGGCAGAAAGGACGCGTGGGTCGACAGATAGAGCGCCGGGCGCTGTGCTTTCAACCAGGGCAGAAGGGCTGGCAGGACATCGAACTCCGCGCCTTCGATATCCATCTTGACGAGCGATACGCCCGACAGGTCAACAGACCCCGCGAATTGTGCCCAGCTGATGGTCAGCACGTCTGATCCGTTTGCACCCTCGGCGTTCAGCAGGCTGGTCATGCTGTCGCCCTTTTCGCCACCGAAACTGGCCATGCGGGCGATGCCGACATCTTCGCTGATGGCAGCGGCGAAGGCGCTGACATTGTTCAGATCATTCAGGGCAATGTTCCAGGCCAGCGCACGAAAGGCTTCGGGATCGGGTTCAAAACACCAGACATGCCGTGCCTTGCGCGCGCCGTAGAGGACGGTCGGGCCAATCCACGCCCCGATATCAAGATAGTCGTGATCCCGGTCGAGGAACCGGTCGAGCACCGCGAATGTGTCCGGTTCCCATTGGCCTGCCGTGGCCTTGCGCCAGAACTTGCTGTGATAGGGGTCGAGCCGAAACCGTTCGCCCGCCAGAGCGCCGTCATAGTAGCCGCGTGCACGGTACATCATCTTTCGCACTCTGGTCAGCAACTGCGCGCCTCCTGCTGTGTTTCGCCTGCCAGCCCTTGACCTACCCCGTTCATCACCGCATGTAACGGGGAGGACCGAATTAATTCAAAGTGGGGGGCCGACCATGGCTTTTGAACTACCTGATCTTCCTTATGCACACGACGCGCTGGCAGCCAAGGGCATGTCGAAGGAAACGCTCGAATATCACCACGACCTGCACCACAAGGCCTATGTCGACAACGGCAACAAGCTGATTGCCGGAACCGAGTGGGATGGCAAATCTCTGGAAGACATCATCACCGGAACTTATGACGCGAATTCGGTTGCCCAGAACGGCATCTTCAACAACATCAGCCAGTTGTGGAACCACAATCAGTTCTGGGAAATGATGGGTCCGGGCGACGCCGGGATGCCGGGCGAACTGGAGAGCGCGCTGACCGAGAGCTTTGGCAGCGTTGACAAGTTCAAAGAAGAATTCTCGGCCGCTGGCGCAGGCCAGTTCGGCTCGGGCTGGGCGTGGCTGGTCAAAAAGGCTGACGGCTCGTTGGCCGTGACCAAGACCGAAAACGGCGTAAACCCGCTTTGCTTTGGTCAAACAGCACTGCTGGGCTGTGATGTGTGGGAGCATTCCTACTACATCGATTTCCGCAACAAGCGTCCGGCCTACCTGACCAACTTCCTCGACAACCTGGTCAACTGGGAAAATGTCGCCGGTCGCATGTAAGCCAAGCTGACAGGCAGATCGAACAACAGCCCCGTGCGTTTGCGCGGGGCTGTTTTCTATTCTGCGCGCCCGGTTTCTTGCGGCTTGTCCGAGCGCCATTGAAGTTGCGCAAGAAGCGGGTCGCGAAAGCTGGCGTTGACCGGCTGTGCTTGACCACCTGACTTGGTCGTGTGATGGCTGAGGCAAGGCGCAAGGAGGACGCATGACCGAAACCGGAAAAGGCATCCTTGCCATGATCAGCGCGGCGGGGCTCTGGGGTATATCGCCGCTTTATTACAAGCTGTTGTCCCATATTCCTGCAGCCGAAGTCATGGCGCATCGGACCGTCTGGTCACTGGTGTTTTTTGCCGGTCTGCTGGCCTTTCAAGGCCGGTTGGGAGAAATGGGATCAGTATTGCGGAACCCACGCCGCTTTGGTCTGATCGTTTTGGCATCGCTGATGGTTTCGACGAATTGGTTTCTGTTCATCTATGCCACCCTGACTGAGCGCAATACCGAAACCAGCCTTGGCTACTACATCTATCCGCTGGTTGCGGTGTTTGTCGGGCGGTTTGCCTTTGGCGAACGGCTTGGTGTGGCGCAATGGCTATCCGTGTCTCTGGCTGCTGGGGCGGTTGCGGTGCTGGCGTTTGGCCTTGGCGCATTACCCTGGATCTCGCTCACACTCGCGGCAACCTTTTCGCTCTATGGCGTGATCAAGAAGCTTTTGCCGGTCGGGCCGATCGTCTCTGTGACTTGCGAAGTACTCGTCGCAGTCCCCATCACGCTTGCTGTACTGTTTTGGCTATATGCACGGGGCGAGGTCAACCTGACGTATTCCACGGTGGATATGCTCCTGCTGATCGCGTCCGGCCCAATCACGGCCTTTCCACTGATCCTGTTCACCATTGCCGCACGCCGGGTGCCGATGACCACGGTTGGCCTGCTGCAATATCTCAATCCGACATTGCAATTTTTCTGCGCGGTGGTGTTGTTCGGCGAGATCTTCACGCCCTATCACCAGATCGCATTTCCGATGATCTGGATTGGCCTCGCCATCTATTCGGTTGCGACATTGCGTCAGGACAGGGTGGCGCGCAGGGCATCCATGGCAGTCGTTGGTGTTTCGACCCAGGTGACGAATTCGGCCAAGGAGGCATCGGCAAAACCCTGATCGATGATATGCGTGATCAAATCGCGCAATGGCTGCCAGTAGCCATCGCTGCTCAGCACGAGAATCGGTTTGTCATGTAGGCCAAGCTGTCGCCATGTCAGTGCCTCAAAAAGCTCATCCAATGATCCGGCGCCGCCCGGCAACACAACCACGGCATCGGCATTCATGATCATCACCTTCTTGCGCTCGTGCATGGTTTCGGTGACGACGTAACGAGTCAGGTCGGTCTTGCCGACTTCGAGATCGACCAGATGTTTTGGGATCACACCGAACGTGTCGCCACCGGCCCTTTGTGCGGCACGGGCGACCTCACCCATCAGACCCACATCACCTGCGCCGTAGACCAGCCGCCAGCCTTCTTCTGCGATGGCCTGCCCCAGCGACACGGCGGCCTCAGCATAGGCGGGCTGTGCCCCGTTTCTTGATCCGCAATAGACACAGATGGACTTGACGGGCATGGTCGGGCCTTTCGGGTTGATGTGCGGGGAAAACAACAGGTTTTGACCCGTGATAGCCGGATTGATAGGCTGGCTCAACCGCGCGCAACGGCTCGTGTGTTGCTGGCGGCGATGAAGGGATGAAGATGGCAGGGAATTCCGCAGGGGCAGGTTTGGGCTCAACCGGTTGGGTGGTGGCGCTTGTGACCGTCGCAGCGCTTGGGGTCGCCGGTGTCTATCTGGGCGGGTATTTCACGCCACAGAATGCGCCGGATGCGGCAATCACCACCCAGATCACCCCGCCGACTGAGACAGCGTTGACGGACGCGGCCACGGATGCTGCGGAAACCGAGGTGTCGGATCCAAAGCCGATGGCAACAACCCAATCCCAACAAGCAGACGCCAACGCTCTTGCCGCGCCGGTCTTTGATGTCGTCAGGGTCGATCCTGATGGAAATACCGTCATTGCGGGCTCGGCCGCTCCGGGCAGCCGCGTGGTCATCCTCATGGATGAGGATGAACTTGAAGCACCCGAAGCCGGTGCTGATGGTGAATTTGTCAGCCTGCTGTCCTTACCGCTCTCAGATGCGCCGCGTGTGCTGACCTTGCGCGCCGAACTTGACGGCCAATCGGCGATTTCCAAGGATCAGATCATCATTGCACCCACGCCTGCCAGCGCGCGCGCGGCACTTATCATGCCAGCCGGTGATGCCGTGCCCACAGCAGGGGATACGCCGCCCTCGGCGCCGGTTGCGACAGTCAACGTCGAGACGGTAAAGGCCACGGCTGAATTACCGCTGACCCCGTCGACCGATACGCCTGCCGAGGTCGTTAGCACCGCCCTCGCACCGGATGCCCCAACCCCACCGGAGACCGAAGCTGGCCCCGAACTGACCCCCGTGACAGTGTTGCGCGCCAATGAAGATGGCGTCGAGGTGATGCAATCGTCAGCCCCCCAAAAGTCCGCAGCCTCGCAAGTCACGCTCGATACGATCAGCTATTCTGCCGAGGGCGAGGTCTTGCTGCGCGGCACCGCCGAGGATGGCGCGGCGGTGCGGGTTTACCTCGACAACAAGCCAGTGACTGATCTGGACACCAATGCCAAGGGTCGGTTTCGCGGCAAGATCGGTGCCGCAGAGCCAGGCATTTACACGCTGCGTCTGGATGAAGTCGATGCGGACGGGCAGGTTCTGAGCCGACTGGAAACGCCGTTTAAACGCGAGTCGCCCGAAGTGTTGCAGCCCGCCGAAGACACGTCCGAAGACTCGGATTCTCCGGTCCGCGCGGTCACGGTACAAACTGGTGATACGCTTTGGGCAATCTCACGCGATCGCTATGGCGACGGTGTGTTGTACGTTAAGGTGGTCGAAGCCAACCGGGACAGCATCAAGAACCCCGATCTGATCTATCCCGGACAGGTTTTCGCCATACCGGAGTGAACCGGCGCCACTGGCAAAGCTGGCGCTCAGGCATTATGTGACTGCAAACCTTCCGGGAATCCTCATGCCACCATTCCAAGACACAGACGCTCGCGAGGCGCGCTTTTCAGGCTTGCGGACCATTCGCCGCGTGGCCCCGTATCTCTGGCCGGACGATCAGTCGTGGGTCAAACGCCGGGTAGTGCTGTCGCTGATCATTCTGGTTCTGTCCAAGCTGATCGCGGTCTATACGCCGATCCTCTACAAGGACGCCGTTGACAGTCTTGCCGGTGATGCTGTGTCAACACTGGCACTGGGAGCGGTGGGGCTGACGGTCGCCTATGGCATGGCCCGCCTGATGAGCGTTGGCTTTCAACAGTTGCGCGATGCGGTGTTTGCCCCGGTGGGACAGCGCGCGTTGCGTCGTCTTGCGCTTGAGACATTCCAGCACATTCACCGGCTGTCGATGCGCTATCACATCACGCGCAAGACCGGCGGGCTGTCGCGGATCATCGAACGTGGCGTCAAGGGCGTCGAATTCCTGCTGCGCTTTCTGATCTTCAGCATCGGCCCCCTGATTCTGGAATTGTTGCTGGTCGGGATCATTCTGACCGTGCTGTTCGACATCTGGTATCTTGTTATCGTCACCGTCACCATCGCGCTTTATGTGGCCTTTACCTTTGCTGTCACAGAATGGCGGGTAAAGCTGCGCCGCGAGATGAATGATCAGGACACGGACGCCAACCAAAAGGCGATCGACAGCCTGCTGAACTATGAAACGGTCAAGTACTTTGGCGCGGAAAACCGCGAGGCTGCGCGCTATGACGTGGCGATGAAGGGTTATGAAACCGCAGCACTTAAAACGGCCTATTCGCTGGCATTCCTGAACTTCGGCCAGTCGTTGCTGATCACCGGCGGACTGGTCGGCGTGATGATATTGGCAGCACTCGGCGTGCAGGCCGGCAGCCTGACGGTCGGTGATTTTGTTATGGTAAACGCCTACATGATCCAGATCACCGTGCCGCTGAACTTTCTCGGCACCGTCTACCGCGAGATCCGCCAATCGCTTGTGGATATGGGTGAGATGTTCGACCTGCTTGAGCAACCCGCCGAGATCACCGACAAACCAGATGCCCCGGCGCTCAGCGTCAATGGGGGCGAGATTACCTTGTCCGGGCTTCATTTCGGTTATGATACCAAACGGGAAATCCTGAAAGGCGTCGATCTGACCGTGCCAGCGGGGCAGACCGTTGCCATCGTCGGGGCCACCGGATCGGGCAAATCCACAATCGGCAGGCTGTTGTTCCGGTTCTATGACGTCACTGGCGGGGCACTCAGGATTGACGGGCAGGACATTCGGAATGTGACGCAGGACAGCCTGCACGCAGCCATCGGGGTCGTGCCGCAGGATACCGTGCTGTTCAACGATACCATCCGCTACAACATCGCATATGGGCGCGAAGGGGCCACTCAGGAGCAGATAGAACAGGCAGCGCGCGACGCGCAGATCCATGATTTCATCGCAAGCCTGCCAGATGGATATGAAACCGCTGTGGGGGAACGTGGGCTAAAGCTGTCCGGTGGTGAAAAGCAGCGTGTGGGAATTGCACGAACCCTGCTTAAGGATCCGCCGATTCTGTTGCTGGACGAGGCGACAAGCGCGCTGGACAGCGAAACCGAACGCGAAATCAAGGATGCGCTTGATCGTGCGGGCGAAGGCCGGACCGTGATCACCATCGCGCACCGTCTCTCTACGATTGCCGAGGCGGACCAGATCGTGGTGCTGCATCACGGCGAGATTGCCGAAATGGGTACGCATGACGAATTGCTTGACCGCGACGGGCGGTATGCCAATCTGTGGAACCGGCAACAAAACGACCAAGACGCGGCATGATCCTGCGGCATCGCTGTGCCGTCATCGGCCCGTGCGGGACCAAATGGCAATAGCCGATTTGATCGACTTTGTGCGGCTGTCGGATGTGCCTACCGAGGCAATTGTCCGGCATATGTCGGATCCTCGCATGGCCCAACACATGCCTTTGCTTGAGGGGGAATGGGACAGGGATCGCGCCATTGCCTTTATCGCGACGAAAGAGACCTGTTGGACCCGCGATGGTCTGGGGCATTGGGCCTTTTTGCACAAAGGGGACTATGTCGGGTGGGGTGGCTTTCAGAAGGAAGGCGAGGAATGGGATCTCGGTCTGGTTCTTGTGCCCGAGCATTTTGGCCTTGGACCACGCATCGTGCAGAAGGCGCTTGCCTTTGCGCGTGCTGACGCTCGAATTCCCCATGCCACTTTCATGCTGCCCCCGTCACGTAACAACTTGGGTGCTCTGGCACGATTGGGGGCGACGCGGGTTGCGGACGTTATCCATGATGGAAAACGCTTCCTGAAATTCCGCCTCAACACCGGCTAGGTCCGGTTGCGGGGCGCATCCGTCCGTTTCGTCACGGTGATACAGAAGCGGTTGGCCTATTCAGCGGCCCGCAACGGAGTCTCGGGCGGTGGCGCGTCAGGCGGTGACTGGGTGTCAGCAGAGCCTTTCGCATCACCACTTTGAGGAGCCTCGGGAATCTCTGCCGCAACCTCTTCCCAGATGATTTCGTCCATCTTGATCTTGCGCGCGGCCCGGTCCAGCCGCATGTCGCGTGCGGTCTGTGTTTCCTTACCGCCGGTTACCCGCACGATCAGATGCCCGATCCAGGCCGCATAGGTCGAGAACCAGACCCGAAGGGCGAGGAACGAAGGCGTTACGATCAATGTCAGTACCGTTGCAATCCCCAGACCGAACACCACGGCGGTTGCCAGCTGTTTCCACCACAGCGACGTCGGGCTGTCGATCGAGTATCCGCCGTTGATGAAATCGAGGCTCAGCCCGAACATCATCGGCGCGAGGCCAGCCATGGTCGTGATCGTGGTCAGCAGAACCGGACGGATACGCGCCTCGGCAGTGCGGATGATCGCCTCGATGCGGGGCATGTACTGGCTGAATTCCTGATAGGTATCGATCAGAACGATGTTGTTGTTCACAACGATCCCCGCCAGCGCGACGATGCCGGTGCCGGTCATGATGATCGAGAACGGTTGCTGCATCACCATCATCCCGATCAGCACGCCGGTGGTGGACAGCACCACGGCAAGCAGGACCAGAACCGAGTTGTAAAAGCTGTTGAACTGCGCCAGCAGGATGATGAACATCAGCCCCAACGCGCCGAGGAATGCATTTTGCAGGAAGGCACCGGATTCCTCCTGTTCCTCCTGATCGCCGGTCCATTCCCAATCTATGCTCGCAGGAAGCGGATTGGTCTCGAGCCATTCGGTAATCACCGCGATCCGCTCGTTGGCGTTGACCGGTATGAATTGGGCATCGCCCGCCGAGAGTGCCGTGCGCAGGTCATCGACCCGTACCCCGTCACCAAGGTCGACGATTTCAAATGCCTCACCGGCGGCATTTTCAAGCGTCGCCCCTTGGGCGACCGCGCCAGCCTCCAACGCGCGCACCATCGCCAACCGATCTTCGCCGTCAGTCTCAGGATTTTGTGTCACGATCTTGAACAGGGCGCTGCCGACATCGGCCTTAACGTCAAAGATGCGTTGCTGATCGACACGGTTGATCTCGGCCAGTTTTTCGACCGGCTTGCGGGTGATGAAATTGCTCAGCGGGACCAGCCCGTCGCTGGTGCGCACCTTCATCGAATCCAGCGTACTCAGCACCCGATCCTGTTCGGGCAGGCGCACGCGTATTTCGATTTCCTCGTCGCTGCTGTCGACCCGCATGGTGTCGAGCAGGATACCGCGCGTGACCAACTGCACCATGCCGCCAACCGTGGCGACATCGGCGCCATAGCGACCGGCCTTTTCCACATCGACGTCGATCTGCCAGTCGATGCCGGGCAGGGGGAGCGTGTCTTCAACCTTGATCAGACCGGGCAGGGTGTCGAAATAGGCGCGCGCTGTATCTGCGGCTTCAGTCAGATCGCCCCAGTCGTCGCCTTTCAGACGCAGGTGGATCGGTTTTCCCGAACCAGGACCCTGTTCCAGCGGCAGGATTTCGGCCTCGAAGCCGGGCAATTCCTGCAGTTTGGCGTTAAGCTGATCAATCACGAAATCGCCGTCATAGGCGGGTGCGGTCACATCGCGTTCCAGCTTGCCAAAGAACCAGCTTTCGCGCGCGGTCGGGCGGTCTTCCCAAGGGATGATCTCAAACTGGACCTGGCCAACGGTATCCTGCGGGCTTTGCTGGCCGGGGCCACCGGTGTTCAATCCGCCGCTGCCAGCAAAGGCAAAGACGTTGATGACGGCCGGATGGGCGCGGATGACTTCTTCGACTTGGCGCACCATTTCGTCGGTTTCATGCAGCGAAATGTTGCCGCGTGCCCGGACATAGACGTTGGCCTGTTCTGGTTCTGACTCGACAAAGAATTCAACACCCCGTGAATTCGCGGGGAAAAGCACGGCGGCCACGTAGAACACGGCGGCAAACACCGTCGCGATGGCGACGATGGGCATGATTGGATTTCCGGCAATGAACTTGATGAAATGCCCGAACGGCGACAGCTGATGGCCAGATCGGACGGCGCGCGGGGGGCGTTCGATCCGGGCGGCACCCAATGTGACCGAGGCCGCGAAAGAGCCAAAGAGGAACAGACCCGCGCCGAACAGCACCGCCGCGAGCCCTGGAACGCCCGAAGGCAGCAGATAGGCCGGGTTCAGAACCTGCATCGCGCCGAGGAACATCATGTACATCGCGACGGGCACCAACAGCGCCCGGACCACCCAGGGCAGGCGTGCGCGCAGGACATGCGAAATGCGGCCAAAGAGGCGGCTCATCCGGCCGGTGACGCCCCCCATGACCGGGAGATAAACCAGCGCTACGATCAGCGATGCGGACAGCACAAAGATCAACGTAACGGGCAGCATGCCCATGAATTCGCCGGGCACGCCGGGCCAGAACAGCATCGGAAGAAACGCGCACAAGGTCGTCGCGGTGGAACTGACGATCGGCCAGAACATCCGCTGCGCCGCTTCGACATAGGCGTGCATCGGGCCGACGCCTTCCTTGATCCGCTTGTCGGCGTATTCGACCACCACGATGGCCCCGTCTACCAGCATCCCGACCGCGAGAATCAGGCCGAACATCACGATGTTGGAGATCGTGACGCCCATGATCGCAAGAAACATGAAACACAGAAGGAAGGACGTCGGGATTGCAAACCCAACCAACAACGCGGCACGGCTGCCAAGTGCGCTCAGCACCACGATCATCACCAGCGCCACCGCCGTCAGAACCGATCCTTCAAGCTGGCTAACCATGGAGCCGACAACGCGGCTCTGGTCATTGCTGGTGCCGACCTTGACCACCGCCTGCAGCTCTGCCGGCCACTTGGCCTTGCTCGCGGCCAGCGTTTCCTTGACCAGCGCAACCGTGTCGATCAGGTTGAATCCTTTGCGTTTGACCACCTGCAGGGCGACGGTGCTTTCGCCGTTGAACCGCGCGGTCCCTTCGCGATCTTCAAAGGTGAAATTGATCTCGGCCAGCTCGCCCAGCGTAACGACGCGGTCCCCATTGGTCTTGATCGGCAGGTTGTAGACATCGCGCGGCTCGTCAAAGCTCGACGGAATCTTGACGCTGAACTTTCCTTGTTCAGTCTCGACTTCACCTGCCGCGATCAGCTGGTTGTTGTTCTGCACCACATTGATCAGTTCCAATGCAGTGATGTTGTAGGATTCCAGTCGCAGCGGATCGATCACAACCTCAAGCATTTCGTCACGATTGCCCGCGATCCCGGCCTCAAGTACTGCGTCCAGCGCTTCAAGATCGTCCTGCAAAGACTTGGCAATGCGGGCCATCGTGCGTTCAGGAACCGCTCCGGTCAGATTGACGATGACAATCGGAAACTCGGAAAAATTGATCTCGGTGATGGTGTATTGCTCGGCCCCGTCAGGAAACTCGGCTTGCGCAGAGTTCATCGCGTCGCGGACATCCGCCATGATCGCGGTCTTGTCCCAGCCGAAATCGAATTCAAGCGCGACACCGGCGTAATTCTCTGCCGCCGTGCTGGAGATGGTCTTGAGCCCGTCCAGATCGGCCAGTTCGGTTTCCATCGGCTTGACGAGCAGGCTTTCGCTGTCTTCCGCTGAAATGCCGGGAAACTGCACTGATACAAACAGGGCAGGGATCTCGATATCCGGCTCGCCTTCCTTGGGCAGGTTGGCATAGGCAAAGCCACCGATGATCAGCGACAGCGCGATAAAGGCCAGCACCATACGGGCCCGTTCCGAGGCCCAGGTGACGATCCCCGTCATTGGGCGGCCTCGCGGTAGGCCGGTTTGACGAGCACGCCTTTGGTCACGAATTCCTGCCCAACGACAATCACGTCGCTCTCTTCGTCAAGACCTGTGACCCAGATTCCGTCCACGTCATCACGCACCAGCCGGACTGCGCGGAAATCCACGATATTGTCAGGGAGCACGATGCGCACCCCCAATTGACCGTCATTGTTCAGGGTCAGCGCCGAAGCCGGTAGGCGGTGCGCCTTGGTTCCATCCGCGGCAATGGCGATCGCTGCGGTTTGCCCGTCGCGGATCGACATGTCCGGATTGGGCGCTGTGATTTCAACCTGAAACGTGCGGGTCATGGAATCAGCGGACCGGCTGATGAATTCGACCGTGCCCTGAACCCGGCGACCATCGGTCAGTTCGGCCCCTGCCATTGCGCCCAGATCGATCCGGTTGACGTCCGCCTCGGGCACATAGCCGACCAGCTTGATCGGATCGAGCTGGATGACAGTGGCACAGAGGCTGCCCGGCTGCATCAGGCTGCCCAACTCGGCGGTATCGGATTCCAGCAATCCGTCAAACGGGGCCCGGATGGTCAGGCGCTCGATCTCGCGCTCTGCGGCCGCGACCGCCGCCGCTGCACCTTGGATACCAGCCTTGGTGGTTTCCAGCCCAGATTTCGCTGTTGCAACCCCGGCTTCAGCCGAGCGGACCGCCGCCTGAGTCGAGGCCAGCCGTGTCTCCGATGCGTACCCGCCTTTGGAAAGCTTGTCCGCCGCATTGTTGTTGATTAGGGCTTCGGCGAGCAGCGCCTCGGCCTCGGCCATGCGCGCCTCAGTTTCCGGTACGCGCGCCTTTGCCTCGGTCAACCGGGCATGGGCCTCAGCAAGGGCGGCCTCGCGTGTTCCGATATCAAGTTGGCACAGTACATCTGACGCGTTCACGAAGTTACCTTTGCGCAGAGGGGCCGAAACGACGGTCGCCGATGTTTCGGCGCGGACCTCTACCTGCCTGTGGGCAGCGGTCTGCCCGCGCAGGATGACCGCACTGTCGATCTGTTTCGCGACGCTGCGCAAGACAACGACGCCAACCGCATCAGGGGCGTCTTCGGCGACGGCTGTTCCGTCAGCTTCCGATGTGATGGCGTCGGTTTCGGCATCGTCGCCGGCACGCGCAAAGGCAAACAGCGCTTCGCGCTCGAATACCACTGCATAAAGTCCAAGCGTCACCAAAATTGCGGTGAGTACGGGGATCAATCGCATCTTGCGCCTTTCCACAGAAATTCAAATGGTCATAATCAATGCCCACAAAACGCGGACCTCTTGGCATATAGGGCTCTTTTTTACTAAACTAACCAGTTCAGATCAATTTTTTTCCAAAGAATGCGCGGGCAGCGGTGAATTTGCGTCACAGCGGCCACTTGGCTTGCCTCTGCATGCAGGCTAAGAGGGGGCCGTTGCCCGATTTCAGGGCAAAACAGCGTTCCGTAACCGGGGCATCACACGGCCAGAGACAGGGCAGAGCATGAGCGACAGCGACAGTTTCATCGAAGAAGTGACCGAAGAGGTGCGCCGCGATCGGTTGTTCCTGATGTTCCGTCGCTACGGCTGGATTGCGATTGCTGCGATCGTGCTGATTGTGGCAGGTGCGGCGTGGAACGAATATTCCAAGGCCCAGAAGCGTGCTGCCGCCGAAAGCCTGGGTGATGGTATCATCGCGGCACTTGCTGCAAACGACCCTGCCGAGCGGGCCATTGCGTTGTCTGAGGTCGAGACCGATAGCGCGGGTGGAGAGGCTGTGGTCAACTTGTTGATTGCCGCCGCCGAGGTCAACTCCGGTGAAACCGCCGGGGCGGTCGCCCGGCTGAACCAGATTGCCACAAATGGCGATTTGCCCGAGATCTTCCGTCAGATCGCCAGCTTCAAGGCGCTCACCATGCAGACCGACAGCATGCCTGCCGCTGAGCGTCGGGTTCAGTTCGAGGCGCTTGCGCAACCGGGGGCGCCGTTGCGACTGCTGGCCGAAGAGCAACTTGCCCTGATCGACGTCACCGAAGATGAAGTGGACGCGGCGGTCGTGCGGCTGCAGGCCATACTGGATGACGCCGAAGTCACCTCGGACTTGCAACAGCGGGTCTCTCAGTTGATGGTGGCGCTTGGCGCCACGCCACAAGTGCCTTCTCGCATCCAAGGATGAGGGTGGTTGGAACTTGGCCGCAGGAATAGAAAGACAGGCAGGGATTTTGTAGATGGTATCGTTTCGAGCGTCCCGCACCGGGTTGGCCCTGTTTGGCGTCCTGCTTCTGGCAGCCACAGCCTGTTCCGAAAAAGAACAGATTCTGGCGGGACCGCGCGAAAACATCCGCCCGACCGAAGATGGCGCAGTTGCGACCGCTGCCACGGTTGTCAATGAAAACCGCGCAATCCGGCTGCCGTCCCAATCCGCCAACACCACATGGGCCCAGTCCCTTGGTACACCGGCCTACCGCACGGCAAATGCGGCATTGCGATCTGCACCGCAGCGCATCTTTTCCACCTCGATCGGCTCTGGCAACAGCCGCAAGCAACGCATCACGGCATCGCCTGTTGTTGCGGGCGGGTTGATCTATACGCTTGATAGCGCTGCCCGTGTTTCGGCCGTTGCTCCGACCGGAGGGATCGTCTGGAGCACTGACTTGATTCCGTCCAGCGACAAAGAAGGTCAGGCCACGGGTGGGGGCATGGCCTATGACAACGGCACGCTATACGTGTCGTCGGGGTATGGGCGGCTGGCCGCACTTGATGCGCGCACGGGTGCGACTCGTTGGATCCAGAAACTGGACTCGACCGGCAGCGGCACGCCGCTGGTGCGCGACGGGCTGGTCTATCTGATTGCGGGCGACAATATCGCTTGGGCGATCAACACATCTGACGGCCGTGTGGCATGGCAGCTTGAGGCCAGCCCCAGCATAACCAACGTGCTCGGCGCACCTTCGCCGGTGCTGGCCGGAGACTACGTTGTCTTCGGTTTCGGTTCCGGAGACATCGTGGCGGCGTTCCGGCGTGGCGGACTGCGCCGCTGGAGTGCCACGGTGGCGGGGCAGCGCACAGGGCGCGCAATCGCCAAGATCGGCGATGTCACCGGTGGGCCGGTCGTCGTCGGGAACCGGATTTATGCCGGTAACCACTCTGGCCGGATTGTCGCGCTGGATGCCGCGGATGGCGAGCGCATATGGACCGCGCGCGAAGGTGCGCTTGGTCCGGTCTGGCCAACGGGCGACAGCATCTTCTCGGTGACCGACCAGAACAAGCTGGTGCGGATCAATGCCGCCGATGGTGGTGTGATCTGGGCCGTTGACCTGCCGAACTTCGTTAAGGACAAGCCCCGCAGGCGGGGTGCCAGCTTTGCCAACTACGGCCCGATTCTGGCCGGCGGCCGCATCATCGTTGCGTCGTCTGACGGCCAGTTGCGGTTCTTTAGCCCCGAAAACGGGGTGCTGACGGCATCCGTGCCGGTGCCCGGCGGTGCAACCAGTGCGCCGGTTGTTGCCAACCAGACGCTCTATGTGATGGGCGGAGATGGTGAACTGCACGCTTTCCGTTGAGGCGCGGATGCGCTAAAGGGCGCTCTCAGACTTTTTGAAAGCAGACCCGATGTCCTTCACCCTCGCTATCGTGGGCCGCCCGAATGTGGGCAAATCCACACTGTTCAACCGCCTTGTTGGCAAACGCCTGGCGCTTGTCGATGACACGCCCGGCGTGACCCGCGACCTGCGCGAAGGCGAGGCACGGCTGGGTGATCTGCGATTCACGGTGATCGACACCGCCGGACTCGAAGACGCTACGGATGACAGTCTGCAGGGCCGGATGCGGCGTTTGACGGAACGCGCAGTGGATATGGCCGATATCTGCCTTTTCATGATCGACGCGCGGACCGGGGTCACACCGACCGACCAGCTCTTCGCCGAGATCCTGCGCAAACGCAGCGCCCATGTGATCCTTTCCGCAAACAAGGCCGAAGGGTCCGCCGCCGATGCCGGCGTGATCGAGGCCTATGCGCTTGGTCTGGGCGAACCGATCCGGATGTCCGCAGAACATAACGAAGGACTGAACGATCTGTATTCTCAGCTTATGCCGCTGGCAGATGGCTTTGCCGAGCGCGCTGCGGCGGAAACGCCGGAAACCGATGTCGCGGTCGATGATGACGCCGACGACGAGGCCGTACCGACACCGACCATGGACAAACCGCTGCAAGTTGCCGTGGTGGGACGCCCCAACGCCGGAAAGTCGACGCTGATCAATCGCATTCTGGGTGAAGATCGCCTGCTGACCGGCCCCGAAGCGGGCATTACCCGCGATGCCATCTCGCTGACCACCGATTGGGATGGCACGCCGATGCGCATCTTTGACACGGCGGGGATGCGCAAAAAGGCCAAAGTGCAGGAAAAACTGGAAAAACTTTCGGTTAGCGACGGGCTGCGAGCGGTCAAGTTTGCTGAGGTTGTCGTCGTGCTGCTCGACGCCGAAATACCGTTTGAGCAACAGGATTTGCGGATTGCTGACCTCGCCGAACGCGAAGGCCGTGCCGTGGTCGTTGCGGTGAACAAATGGGACGCCGAAGAAAACAAACAGGAAAAGCTGCGTGATCTGCGCGAGTCCTTTGAGCGTCTGTTGCCGCAACTGCGGGGTGCGCCGCTGATCACGGTCAGCGCGCTGACGGGCAGGGGGCTGGACCGGCTGCACACGGCCATCCTGCGCGCTTACGAGGTGTGGAACCGCCGGGTGCCGACCGCCGCCCTGAACCGCTGGCTTGCGGGCATGCTGGAACAGCATCCGCCTCCGGCGCCACAGGGCAAACGGATCAAGTTGCGCTATATGACTCAGGCCAAGACAAGGCCGCCGGGTTTTGTGGTGATGTGCTCGCATCCTGACAAAATGCCTGCCAGCTATTCACGGTATCTGGTAAATGGGCTGCGCGAGGATTTTGACATGCCCGGTGCGCCAATCCGGCTGCATATGAGGGGACAAAACGATCAAAACCCCTATAAGGGCCGTAAGAAGAGTGGGCCCAGCAAATTGCGCAAGCATATATCGGGGCGCAAAACCTGACCCCTAGCTAAGACGTGGACATCAATTGGACCTGCAAACCATCATTCGCGAATTCGTAACGCTGTTCGTGGTAATCGATCCGATCGGGACCATCCCGGTATTCCTGTTCGCGGCGGCGGGTGTGTCACCGAGACTGCACAAGGCATTCGCGATTCGCGCAGTGCTGACGGCTGCTGCTGTGCTGCTGGTTTTCATGATCGGGGGACAATTCCTGCTCGAAGCGCTTGGTCTGCGGCTTGGAACGTTCCAGATCGCGGGAGGGATCGTGTTGTTCCTCTTTGCGCTGTCCATGATTTTTGGCGACTCAAAGGCCGAACACGATATTGAGGAAGCCACGAACGAAGACCTTTCGGGCGCAGTCTTTCCCTTGGCCATTCCGTCAATTGCGTCGCCTGGCGCCATGCTCGCCGTTGTGATTCTGACGGACAATCACGGCACGTCGATTGGTAATCAGGCGATAACTGCGGTGCTTCTTTTGGCGGTGCTGTCCGTAACGCTGGTGGCCCTTTTGCTGGCAGGTCATATTCTGCGGCTCATCGGAAAAGGTGGCGCGAATGTGGTTAGCCGCGTGATGGGGATGATTCTTGCAACCGTCGCGGTGGATTCGGTGCTGGTCGGACTGGAGACCATGGGCGTTCTGCATCTCAGCCCGGCGGGTATGTAGGCAGTCACCCTAACGTTTTGGTTGTTTTGGCGCGTTGCCGCAGTGGCAAATATGTGATACTTTCCATGCATTTGCTAAAGGTATTTCAACATGAAACGTATTGCGGTTTTTTGCGACGGAACGTGGAATTCTCCGACCCGGCTTGACTGGACCCATGTTGTCAATCTCTACAACGCGGTCGATCAGCAGGCGGATGTTCAGATCGCCCATTACTTTCGAGGCGTCGGCACTGAAACCTCTAATGCCGGGTTTTTTGGCGGGCTCTTGAACCGGATCGGCGGCGGTGCATTCGGCTGGGGGCTGGAGCTTAACATCAAGCAAGCCTACGCCTATGTCTGCAAGGTCTATGAACCGGGCGACGAGATCCTGATTTTTGGCTTTTCACGTGGTGCCTATACCGCGCGGTCGCTGGCCGGGATGATCCGCAAATGCGGCATACTTGATGATTACAGCAGCTCAGCGCTGAGCGAGGCGTTCAAACTCTACAAGGCTTCGGGCGAAGGAAACCGCCCGGATTCACCAAGTGTTATGGCAAAGCGCAAACAGAAATCGCCGCGATTTGCTACATCTGAGGCTGAGCGCGCACAGCGCAATGACGGTTCTTCTGTCGTCAAGATCAGCTATATCGGCGTCTGGGACACGGTGGGATCGCTGGGCATCCCGTCGGTTCTGCTGGGCAGTATCGCGAGCCTCTGGAACAAGAAATACGAATTTCACGACACCGATCTTTCCAGCATGGTGACCAGTGCGCGGCACGCGCTGGCGTTGGATGAACGGCGGGCATTCTTTCTGCCGTCGCCGTGGAACAATCTGGATGACAGCGACGAAGGGCCGGGGTTGAATCGCGGCGATACTTCGGACGATCGACCCTTTCAGCAGCTTTGGTTTGTGGGCGATCACGGCATTGTCGGGGGCACCGGTGACAGCGCCAGCCTGTCGGCCATAACGCTTCAATGGATCGCCGAAGGCGCAAAGAAAGCCGGACTAACCTTGCGTCCGGACGCCAATATTCCGGCGGTGGATCCCAACCCCGCAGATGATGTGCCGGTTTTGCGCGATCCTTCACCCATCTACGGTATTTCGCCCGACCTGCTGGTGTGGCGAGACGGTCCGGCCATCTCGACCGATGCGTCGCCAACCGTAAAACAACGTCTGGATGCGATGAACGCTTATCGACCGCTCAGCCTGAAACGTCTGTTTCCTGACCTGTTCTGAAGTCGCCTGCAACCAGTACGAATGGTGCCGAGGCATGTGTGACGCGGTCGGCAAACGGCCAAATTGTCGCTCATCCCGGCGAAGTTTCGCCAAATGATTGAAAAGGAGCGCGAAATTTGTCAGATATCTGACAACAAGTGCTGCTATCAACCAATAGGGCGATCTGCCCTTTTCGCTTTGGGTACTGACATGAACTTGCGCGAGCATACACGGAAATACTGTGACAAGGACAACCGCCTCGCGAGCCTGAGTTTCTTTGGCACGTTTGTGGTTTATTTCACGTCGCTATGGTTGGCGATCAGCCAATCGGGGCATTGGTACGTGCTGATCCCCGCCGTTGTTGTTCATGCGTTTTCTGCCGTGCGTCTCTATGTGCTGCAACATGACACGGGTCATCACTCGCTGTTCGCCACGCGGGAGCTGAACGAGCTGGCCGGACACGCGCTGTCGCCGTTCACCTTTGCGCCGTTCGAAGTGATGAAACAGAATCACAATCTGCATCATGCAGGTGTCGGCAATCTGGATCATCGCGAGACCGGTGAAATCAACACCATGACCCTGCGCGAATGGAACAACGCGGGGTTCTGGTCGCGCCTACAGTATCGGCTCTATCGCAATCCGTTCATTCTTGTGCCTGCTGGTGCGTTGTTCACCTATTTCATTCGCTATCGCTGGCCCAAGAATACCATGCGGTTCGGCTGGAAAGGGGTTGTCCTGCATAATGTCGCGGTTCTGGCATGGGTTGGATTGATCTACGTGCTGTCGGGCTGGCATGGGTTGGGTATCTATTTCGCGGCGTCGATGGTTGGCGGCATGCTTGGCGTGTTCCTCGTCTACCTTCAGCATAACTTTGAAGACACCTATTGGGACCGACGCCCCGACCTTGATCCTCAGATTGCGGCCATACAGGGTTCGTCCTGCCTCGATTTTGGCGCGTGGTTCGATCACGCTGTGGCCTGCATCACACTGCATGATATCCACCACCTGAACTCGCGTATCCCGTCCTATCGTCTGCGCGCCTGCCACTATAGCCTGCCCGAGGAATTTGCTCCTCGCCGCATCAAGTTCCTCGAAGCTGTCGCGGCGCTGAACCTCAAGCTATGGGACGAAGAGCAGGGCCGGCTGGTGCGGTTTCCACGCGCAGAAGATCGGGTCAGAAGCACTGCGGATTCAATCGTCGGGTAGGCCCTGATCGTGTTGGTGGCAAGCGCCCCGGCGCTTGCATGGCGCAGCCAAGATCATGCAGTCTTGAGAGCCTTGCTGCTGCCAAGTTTCAACAGGACATACCCCATCAAAGTGGCCATTCCGACATGCCCGATGAACGACGATTGCGTGTAGGCCCCAAAGCCCATCATGAAGCTGCGACCAACAGCAGGTGCAAGAACGCCCTGGGCCACGAACCACAGTACGAAACCGGCGATGGCACCGGAGAGAATCAGATTGGCCTTTGTGATCAGGTGGGTGATCCAGACGAAGGTCGAAAACCCGACCGCGCCGATCATGAAATGAATGATGAAGCCCGCCCAATAGGGCAGAGCAATACCAGCCGTGATGTTCCCCAGAGCGACGATCAAATTCGCCGGCCCGAGTGCGACTCCGAACAGCAATGGCGAGACAAGCCAGGCATAGGCCTCAAACGCGATTTCACCTGCCAAGCCGGCTAAGATCAGGTTTCTGAGTGTGATATGTGATGACATCCGAGTTGGTCTTTCCTTTGGGCGTACACGTTCCGCGCAAGACATACTGACTTCATCCTTGGACAACAGGCCTGCCACCAGAGCGTGTTCGTATGTGAGAAGCCGTGAGCGCAAACATCGCGCAAAATCCACGAAAAGCTGCCGTTTCGTTCATATGGGTCTGCTGATGCCATCACGCGTTCGAACGTCATTGAAACAATTCCGCCGATGACCGACAGGGTTTGTCAGGCACCATGATCGCCGCGATTGCATTGTTCTTGAAATCTGGGCCATGGTCAGACCGAAACATCGCTCCTCTGCAGGGCGCGACAACGCGAGATACGCCGATGACCTTAAATGCCGATGCCAACACCAAGAACGCGATGGCCTTTTATGACCTGATGTTCAACCAGTGCAAACCGCGCGAGGCGATCGAGCGTTACGTGGGCGACGCCTATATCCAGCACAACCCGCATGTCGCGGATGGCAAAGAGGCCTTTGTCGACTATTTTGAGCGCATGGCGGCCGAGTACCCTGACAAGCACACACGATTTGTGCGCACTGTTGCCGAGGGCGATTTGGTGGTGTTGCACTGTCATCAAACATGGCCCGGCAGTGATGACTATGCTGGCATGGACATTTTCCGCTTTGACCCGCAGGGCAAGATTGTCGAGCATTGGGACGTGCTGCAGGTGATCACGGACACATCGCAGAACGATAACGGGCTGTTCTGACGGGCGGTCTGTTCCACCCCGGCGCACATTGAAAAATGGTTACGTTCGGGCGCGCCGGGCTGCTGAGAGCGTCACACCAGCCACCAGCCCGGCACCGGTTGCCGCCAGCCATGTGACTACGGTTGCATCATCCCAACTCGCGACCGTGACCGCGATCAATGCCCAGACAACAGAAAATCCGAACTCCGGAAAGTTGCCCGCGAAACGCAGGACCGCAACAGATATCGCAAGGGCCAGCAAGAGGGCCAGGATTGCTGCGGCCGTTTGACCCATGATCCCGTAGCCTGCCAATACCAGGCCGACCGAAACACAGCTCGCTGCGGTCAGCCAACCGGCGTACAGCCCGACAGGGGCGTGTGCGAGCAGGCGATCAAGTTCTGGCGTTCGCAGCAATGCGATGATCGCCGTGCCGCACATGATCCAGATGAGAGCGGTCGCGCCAAGCGGGCTGACCATGGCCACCGGCAACCATGCCGCACCGATCCCAACCGACAGCGCAAGGGCAGGGCGCATGGGCATCCAATCGGCCGCACGCGCCCGGGCGAACAACCCGAAACCGGCGCTGACCACCAGCCAGAGATAGATCACACCCCAGATCGCAAAGGCATATCCCGCAGGCTGTACCGGGGCATTGTCCTGCGGCACCGGGAACAGGTTCGGGTCAAAGCCACCAAAATCCGGCACCAGCAAGGGTGAACTCACAAAAGCGAGCGTTGTTGCGGCGACCAGCACCGCAGGCAGCAATGGACCCCGTTCAATCACGCCAGTACACCCTCGGCGGTCAGCATCTTGCGACCGCCCAAATAGGGTGCGAGCACATCGGGCAATACTACCGATCCATCCTCTTGCTGGCCGTTCTCCAGAACCGCAATCAGGCATCGCCCAACCGCAAGCCCTGATCCGTTCAGCGTGTGCACGAACTCGGGCTTGCCACCGCCTTCGGGGCGGAACCTTGCATTCATGCGCCGCGCCTGAAAATCGCCGGTGGTCGACACGCTGGAGATCTCGCGATAGGCATCCTGCCCGGGCATCCACGCCTCGATATCAAACGTCCGCCGCGCGCCGAATCCCATGTCGCCGGTGCACAGGATGATCGTGCGATAGGGCACACCCAGCTTTTCGAGCAAGCCTTCGGCACAGCGCAGCATCCGCTTTTGCTCAGCGTCGCTGTCGTCCGGATGGGTCACCGACACCATCTCGACCTTTTCAAACTGGTGCTGGCGCAGCATCCCTGCGGTGTCCTTGCCCGCACTCCCGGCTTCACTGCGGAAACACAGCGTGTGTGCGGTCATCCGGATCGGCAGCGCAGCCGCTTCCACAATGTCGCCCGCCACCGAATAGGTCAGCGGCACCTCGGATGTAGGCACCAGCCACCAGCCATTGGTGGTCTGATAGCTGTCCTCACCAAATTTCGGAAGCTTGTCAGTGCCATACATCGCCTCGTCGCGCACCAATACGGGCGAGTTCATCTCGGTCAGGCCATTCTCGTCCACATGGGTGTCGATCATGAACTGTGCCAGCGCCCGGTGTATCCGCGCCACGGCACCTTTCAGTACCACGAACCGGCTGCCGCTGATCTTTGCCGCCAATTCGAAATCCATCGACGCAGCCACGCCAGCAAGCTCGAAATGCTCTTTTGGTGCGAAATCCAGCGCGCGCGGTTCGCCCCATCGGCTGATCTCGACATTGTCGTCTTCATCGGCCCCGTCCGGCACATCATCCGCCGGGCTGTTGGCGATCCGGGCGAGCTTGTCGGTCAACTGCGCGTCCAGTTCCTTGGCCTCGGCCTGCATCGCCGCCACCTCGGCTTTTTTCTCCGACACAAGCGCCCGCAACCGCTCAAACTCGGCCTCATCGCCCTTGGCTTTGGCCGCTCCAACCAGCTTGCTGGCCTTGTTCTGTTCGGCTTGCGCAGTTTCGGCCGCAAGGATCTTGGACCGCCGCGCCTCATCCAGCGACAACAATGCCGACGCTTCAGGCGCATCACCGCGCCGCGCAAGGGCTGCATCAAAAGCATCAGGGTTTTCGCGAATGGCGCGGATGTCATGCATGGCGGTCTTCCTTGGTGAGCGAGTCGTTTGCCGCGTTATGCCTTATCATCCAGTTCTATGGTAGGGTGCGGTTCACCGCCGAACGGGTTACCACGTTTTGGGATCATCCGGGTCAAAGCCGATGATCTTCTGTCACGCGCAACATTGCCTTCAAACACCTCACTCATCGTGCCTTGCAAACCCACGGCTCTGCGCATAGGTTCCGCCGACATCGCGGGCCGGGGTCCGCCCTTCAATCAAAGGAACATCTCATGGATGGTGGCGCACTTGCCCAGTTTCTCCCGCTCATTCTAATCTTTGCGATCATGTATTTCCTGCTGATCCGTCCGCAGCAGAAAAAGGTCAAACAACACCAAGCCATGGTCGAAGCCGTGCGCCGGGGCGATCAGATCGTCACTCAGGGCGGGCTGATCGGCAAGGTGGTCAAGGTCAAGGACGACAACGAGGTCGAGGTCGAGCTGGCCGAGAATGTCAAGGTGCGCGTTGTCAAATCGACCATCGCCACGGTGATGAGCAAGACCGAGCCTGCGAGCTAACTTCGCGTCTCACCCCTCTGAAAAGGCAGGGTAATGCTGCAATTCGAATTGTGGAAGAAAGTGCTGATCTGGTCGGTCTGCGCGGTCGGATTATGGCTGGCGTTGCCCAACGCGTTTTATACGCGGGTTGAGCAGCACAACGATGCCGTTGCGGCAATCGAGGTGCAGGGCCAGACAGAAGCGCTTGAGGCAGAGGCCAGCCAATGGCCGAACTGGATGCCGAGTGCGCTGGTGAACCTCGGGCTTGATCTGCGCGGTGGTGCGCATCTACTGGCCGAAGTGAAGGTCACCGATGTCTATGAAAGCCGGATGCAGGCCATGTGGCCGGAGATCCGCGACGCCCTGCGACCCGAGCGTGCGACAATCGGGACGATCCGCCTCCAACCGTCTGATCCGCAAGAGATTCGCGTCAAGATCAGCGAGCCAGAGGGCATGGGCCGCGCGCTCGAAGTGGTGCGTGAACTGGCGCGTCCGATTCAGACCCTGACGGGTGTCGGCTCAACCGACATCGAAGTGAGCGGCGATGGCGACGTCCTGATCGTAACCTTATCCGAAGCCGAAAAGCTCGCCAGTGATGATCGCACCGTGCGTCAATCGCTCGAGATCATTCGGCGCCGGATCGACGAGGTCGGAACCCGCGAACCGACGATTCAGCGGCAGGGCGAAGATCGCATTCTGATTCAGGTGCCCGGAATCGGCAGCGCCTCGGAGCTCAAGGAAATCATCGGCACGACTGCGCAATTGACGTTCCAACCGGTCGTTGGACGCGGCAGCGACGCCAATGCGAACGCCGGCGTCGGCAACGTGATCGTTCCGTCGCTGGATGAACCCGGTGCCTTTTACACGCTGGAGTCAGCCCCGGTCGTTACCGGCGAGGAACTGGTCGATGCGCAGCCAGCGTTCGATCAAAATGGTCGCCCTGCGGTCAATTTCCGGTTCAATACCTCTGGGGCACGCAAATTCGGCGAATACACGCTTGAAAACATCGGGAGCCCCTTTGCCATCGTGTTGGACGACGAGGTCATCAGTGCGCCTGTGATCCAGAGCCACATTCCCGGCGGTTCCGGTATCATCACAGGTAACTTTACCGTCGAAGAGAGTACCAACCTCGCGGTTCTGCTCCGGGCCGGTGCCCTGCCTGCGGGTCTAGAGTTCCTCGAAGAACGGACCATCGGCCCGGAACTCGGTCAAGACAGCATTGAAGCGGGCAAGATCGCCACGATGGTCGCCTTTGCCGCCGTTCTGATCTTTATGGCGCTCAGCTATGGCTTGTTCGGTCTGTTTGCCAACATCGCATTGATCCTGAATATTGGCCTGATTTTCGGTCTGCTCTCGCTGATCGGTGCGACGCTGACCTTGCCGGGGATTGCCGGGATCGTGCTGACCGTCGGCATGGCGGTGGATGCCAACGTTCTGGTGTTTGAGCGTATCCGCGAAGAGCTCAAGACGTCTCGCGGACCGGCCCGGGCAATTGAATTGGGGTATGAAAAGGCGCTGAGCGCAATTTTGGACGCCAACATCACCACCTTCATCACGGCTGTGATCCTGTTTGCCATGGGGTCGGGCCCGGTGCGTGGGTTTGCAATCACGCTGGGGCTGGGCATCCTGACCTCGGTATTCACCGCGATCTATGTGACGCGTCTGATCATCGTGACATGGTATGATCGTCGCCGCCCTAAATCCATCGAGGTATGACATGCGACTGAAACTTGTTCCGCAGGAAACCTCGTTCGATTTCTTCAGCCACTGGAAGGTCTGGCTGGGGATCTCGGCGTTTCTGATGGTTGTGGCTTTCGGCTCGTTCATGGTGCGCGGGCTGAATTACGGGATCGACTTCCGTGGCGGCACCACAATCCGTACTGAAAGCGCGCAGCCCGTGGATGTGGGGGCCTATCGCGGCGTGCTCGACGATTTGGACATCGGCGATGTGCTGATCAGCGAGGTGTTCGATCCGGCCTTTGGCGATGATGAAAACGTCGCAATGATCCGTATTCAGGCGCAGGATGAACAGGAAGCGGCAACCCCCGAGACGATTGCAGCCGTCGAGGCCGCACTGGCTTCGGTCGCTCCAGATATCAAATTCGTTTCGGTCGAGTCCGTAGGGCCAAAGGTGTCTGGCGAACTGATCCAGACGGCAGTTATCGCGGTGGTTTTGGCGATTGGCGCGGTGTTGATCTACATCTGGCTACGGTTTGAATGGCAGTTCGCGCTTGGGGCTGTCGTGGCGCTGGTCCATGACGTAATCCTGACAATCGGCATTTTTTCAGAGCTTCAGATCAAGTTTGATCTGGCGATTATCGCGGCCTTGCTTACCATTGTCGGCTATTCGCTGAATGACACAGTGGTGGTGTTTGACCGGGTTCGGGAGAACTTGCGAAAATACAAAAAGAAATCCCTTGCCGAAGTGTTGAACCTGTCGATCAACGAAACCCTGTCGCGGACGTTCATGACCTCGGTCACGACGTTGCTGGCTTTGGTTTCATTGTTTGTGCTTGGTGGTGACGTGATCCGTGGATTCGTCTTTGCCATGATCTGGGGTGTTATCGTCGGAACCTATTCCTCAATCTTTGTGGCGTCGGCGGTGCTGCTGTATCTGGGCGTCAAGCGTGATTGGTCCAAACCCAGCAACACATCCGGAAATCAGTTTGCCAACGTCGATGCGTGACGCAGTGGCAGTGGGACCAAGGCCCCGCTGAACTGGGCCGAATCGCGAAACAATCAGGGCTGGTGCTAGAGCGTATTGGCATCTGGCCCTAGCGGTTCGTCGGCGAGCGGGGCAGGGTCCGGCAAATGGATTTTCTCTATTCTCTGATGACACCCGACCTTCTGTTGCTCGCCTGTGCGGCACTGACGGCGGGAACGGTGCGGGGATTCGCCGGGTTTGGCACAGCACTGATCTATCTGCCGATCGCAGGTATCGTGCTTGATCCTGTTGCGGCCGTCATCACGCTCGCGACCATGGATGTTCTTGGCCCGCTGCCGACCTTGCGGCGTGCAGCACCCGATACCCATCGCGGCGATCTAGCGCGGCTTGCCTTCGGAACCCTGCTAGCGCTGCCGCTGGGCCTTGCGGCGCTGTTTGTTCTTGACCCCGATATCTTCCGTTCCACCGTCTCGTTGGTGTCGCTGACCATGCTTTGCGTGCTGATGTTTGGCTGGCGCTATTCCGGCACCTTGCGCCCGGCGGCGGTGTTTGGGACCGGCGCGGCAGCGGGGTTTCTGGGCGGAATTGCGGGCATTCCAGGCCCGCCCGTGATCTTTGCCTATATGGCAAGCCCGCATCCGGCGCGGGTCATTCGGGCGAACATGACGTTCTACCTGTGCTTCTATGACGGTGCCATTCTGGCGATGTTGTTGGTTGCGGGGCGACTTGCGCCGGAGCCCTTTTTCACCGGTCTCTTGCTTGCCATCCCAAACATGGTTGGCAATCTGCTCGGTGCCGCGCTATTTCTGCCCAGATATGAACGGGTTTACCGCGGCGTCGCCTATGCGCTGATCTTTGGTGCGGCTTTGGCTGGGCTGCCGGTTTGGGGAACGGGACACTGACATGCGCCTAAATGAGATCACATTTTCCAATGCGTTGCCGGTTGATGGCTATGGACCGGGATTCTATCGGATCGGAGGCACGGTGCACAAAGGCGCGGTTCTCACCGGGCCTGACGGGCCCGCCGCCTGGGGTGGACTGGATGACACCGCTGCATTATTGGCGCTCGCGGGCAAGATCGACGTTTTGTTCATCGGAACAGGTCCGGAAATTGCGCACATTCCTACCGCTTTGCGCACACAGCTTGAGAGTGCCGGCATTGGTGCAGAGGTGATGAATTCGCCCGCTGCCTGTCGTACTTACAACGTGTTGCTGGCCGAAGGGCGGCGCATCGCGCTGGCGCTGCTCCCGGTTTAGGCTTTTTCGCCAACCGTCAATCGGTTATTCGCCACTCATGACCCTGTCCGTCACAGAGCTTTGCATCGCACGCGGTGGCGTGCCCGTCCTCGAAGGCTTGAGCTTTGTGCTCGCTCCGGGTCAGGCTCTGGTGGTGCGCGGACCGAACGGGATTGGCAAGACAACACTCTTGCGCACCCTTGCGGGTCTTCAGTTGCCGATATCGGGGCAGATCATTGGGGCAGAGGACAGCATCGCCTATGCGGGCCATTCCGATGGCATCAAGCCGACCCTGACCGTGACCGAGAATCTGACATTCTGGGCCAGTGTATATGGTGCGTCAGGTATTGACCCGGCGTTGGACGCGTTTGACCTAAAGGGCCTGTCAGACCGACACGCTGGCAATCTGTCTGCTGGCCAGAAACGGCGGCTTGGCCTGTCGCGCCTGCTGGTCACCGGGAGGCCGATCTGGATGCTGGATGAGCCGACCGTGTCACTCGATGTTGCAGCGGTGGCGTTGTTTGCCGATGCGGTTCGGGCGCATCTGGGGCAGGGCGGCAGCGCGCTGATTGCCACGCACATTGATTTGGGTCTGGACGCCGACATTCTTGATCTCGCTCCGTTCAAGGCAGTGCCTCGCGCTGTCGATGATTTTGACGGAGATTTTCTGTGATTGCCCTGTTGCTGCGCGATCTGAAACTGGCGTTTCGCGCCGGCGGGGGCTTTGGGCTGGGACTGGCGTTTTTTCTGATTCTCACGGTGCTTGTCCCGTTCAGCGTCGGGCCGCAATCGTCCCTTCTCGCCACCATCGCGCCCGGCGTGCTGTGGCTCGGTGCGCTATTGGCCTGCCTGCTATCGCTGGATCGGTTGCTGGCGCTGGACTGGGAGGATGGATCACTTGACCTTCTGGCCACTGCGCCCCTGCCGCTAGAAGCAGTCGTCACGATCAAGGCGCTGGCGCATTGGATCACGACCGGGTTGCCGCTGGTGCTGGCGGCGCCTGTGCTGGGGGTTCTGTTGAACCTGCCGGGGCCGGGGTTTTTCTGGCTCGTCGCCTCACTGTTGGTTGGCACTCCGGCCCTGTCTGTGATTGGTACATTTGGCGCGGCTCTTACAGTAGGTCTGAAACGGGGCGGGTTGCTGTTGTCGTTGCTGGTGCTGCCGCTTTACGTGCCGACGTTGATTTTTGGGGCCGAGGTCGCGCGGCGCGGGGCCATTGGCATGGACACGGCCACACCGCTGTTGATGCTGGCCGGGATCACCGCCGCGACGGTGGCTTTGCTGCCATTTGCCAGTGCCGCGGTGCTGCGCGTCAATTTGCGTTGACCTTTGTCAATTGAGAAGCGCCCCAACTCGGACTAGATAACTCTCATGTCACTCGCAACCAAAGCCAACGCCCTCTGGGAATACGCCAACCCGAAAAAGTTCCTGACCACGTCGGAGCGGGTTCAGCCCTATGTCTGGAGCGCGGCAATTGCCTGCCTCGTTGTCGGATTGGTCTGGGGGTTCTTTTTTACCCCGGATGACTATCGGCAGGGATCGACCGTCAAGATCATCTATCTGCATGTGCCTGCCGCGCTGATGGCAATCAATGCGTGGCTGATGATGTTGGTCACATCACTGATCTGGCTGGTCCGTCGGCATCATGTCAGCGCGCTGGCTGCACGCGCCGCAGCACCCATCGGCGTGGTAATGACGATGATCGCGCTGGCCACTGGCGCGATCTGGGGCCAGCCCATGTGGGGTACGTGGTGGGCGTGGGATCCGCGCCTGACGTCGTTCCTGATCCTGTTCCTGTTCTACTTGGGCTATATCGCCTTGTGGGAAGCAATCGATAACCCGGACACAGCCGCCGATCTGACATCGGTTCTGTGCCTTGTCGGCTCTGTTTTCGCGATCCTTTCACGCTATGCTGTGAACTTCTGGAACCAAGGGCTACATCAGGGCGCATCAATCATGCGCACCGGGGCTGTAACCGGAAGTGATACTGAGGAAAAGGTGAGCAACGTGTTCTTTTACCCGCTGTTCCTGTGCATCGTCGGATTCGTCCTGTTGTTCATCGCGTTGCTGCTCTATCGCACCGGAACCGAAATTCGCGCTCGCCGCATCAAGGCGTTGCTGGCGCGAGAAAGGGTAGGGGCATGATGCCTGATCTTGGCAAATACGCAGACACCGTGATTTCGGCGTATGTCGCGTCCATTCTGTTGTTGGCGCTGTTGGTTGCCTTGAGCCTATGGCGCGGGCGCCGTGTGCGTGCCGAGATGGCGGAGATTGAAAAACGGATGTCGCGCAATGGCTAAAATTTCGCCCCTGATGATCGCCCCGCCGCTGATCTTTGCGGGCTTTGCGCTACTGGCTGCCGTCGGCATGTTCCGCGACGACCCCGAGGCTTTGCCTTCTGCGCGCAAGGGCCAACCCGCGCCGCCGGTGGTGTTGACTGAACTGCCAAACAAGGTTTCGTTTGACGATGCCACATTGCGTGGCGACGGCGTTAAGCTGGTCAACTATTGGGCAAGCTGGTGCGCGCCCTGCCGGGTCGAACATCCCAACCTTGAGGCGCTCGCTGAAGAAGGGTTGCCGATCTACGGCGTGAACTACAAGGATGAAACGGCCAATGCGATGGCGTTCCTGACTGAGTTGGGCGATCCCTATGCGCGAGTCGGCGCTGACCTCGAAGGTCGTATGGCGCTGGACTGGGGGGTATATGGCGTGCCTGAAACCTATCTGATCGACGATTCGGGTACGATCCTCTTGCGCATTGCCGGGCCGGTTACCCAACGGATCATCGACGAAACGCTGCGGCCCGCGATCGAAGCTGCAACCGTGCAATAGGCGCTTTTACAGACGATATCCGCCGGACACCGTCAGCACTTCGCCGGTGATGAAACCTGCGGCATCTGACGCAAGGAACCGCACGGCCTTGGCGATGTCTTCGGGGCGGCCGATGCGTCCCAATGCCGTGTTGTCGACAAACAGCTGCGTCAGGTCCGCATCGCGTGGCGCATCCGGCGTGTTGATCGCTCCGGGCGCAACAGCGTTGACGCGTATCCCCTGTGCACCAAGGTTCCTGGCCATCCCGCGCACCCATGTGTTCACCGCCGCCTTGCTTGCGGAATAGAGAACGGCCGACATCGCGGGCAAGGTCGCATTCACTGACGATATGGCGATGACCGAGGCACCGGGTTTCAGATGCGGCAGCGCTGCCTTTAACAAGGCGTCATTGGCCAACAGATTGACTTGAAACACCTCGCTTGGGTCAGGTGCGTCATCAGCCGATATGGCACCAGCATTCAAAACCAGCGTATCGATACGCCCGTACTTGGCGAGGATGGCATCAATCACCTGCTGCGCCGCATCCGGTTGGGTGAAATCGGTCTTGATGGCAAGGGTGTCCGGATGGTCGTTCAGCAACCCGGAGGGATCGCTGTTGCGATAAGTGATTGCCAGCGCGTGATCCTGACCGAGATCCGTGGCAATAGCGCGGCCTATCCCTCGGGCGGCTCCGGTGATCAAGGCAACCTGTTTCATTTCGTTCCTTTCATCACATGAAAAGGGCGCCTCGTGGGGCGCCCGATCAGTCAGGATAAGAGCTGGATCAACCGGCTTTGGCAAGGTTGCGCAGCACGTAATGCAGCACACCACCGTGTTCGACATATTCGATTTCGATTGCCGTATCGATCCGGCACTTGATCGTGATTTCTTTTTCGGAGCCATCGGCAAAGGTGATCTTGCACGGCACGTCTTCCAGCGGCGTGATCGTGTCCAGCCCCGAGATCGAGACCGTCTCGTCACCAGTCAGACCGAGCGACTTGCGTGTGTCGCCGCCCGTGAACTCGAACGGGATAACGCCCATGCCGACGAGGTTCGAACGGTGGATCCGCTCAAAGCTCTCGGCAATCACAGCCTTGACGCCCAGCAGGGCTGTACCCTTGGCTGCCCAGTCCCGACTGGATCCTGCGCCGTATTGCTCGCCGCCAAAGATCACCAAAGGCGTTCCGGCCTCTTTATACGCCATGGCCGCGTCAAAGATCGATGTCTGCTCACCATCGGGCCCTTTGGTATAGCCACCTTCGACCCCAGTCAGCATCTCGTTCTTGATGCGAATATTGGCAAAGGTGCCGCGCATCATGACCTCGTGGTTGCCCCGCCGCGAACCGTAAGAGTTAAATTCGCGGACAGGCACCTGATGGCTGATCAGATATTGACCGGCGGGAGTTTCTTCCTTGAAAGATCCCGCAGGGCTGATGTGGTCGGTTGTGATCATGTCGCCCAAAAGCGCCAGAACGCGGGCGCCTTCGATGTTGCTGATCACGCCCGGCTCGGGACTCATGCCCTGAAAGTAGGGCGGGTTCTGCACGTAGGTCGATGTCGGCGGCCAGTCATAGGTCTCTGCGTCGGTGGTTTCGACCGAACGCCATTTCTCGTCGCCCTTGAACACGTCAGCGTATTTTTCCTGAAACGCCTCGCGGGTGACGGTGGCGGCAACGAGATCGGCAACTTCTTTGGATGTGGGCCAGATGTCTTTGAGAAAGACGTCATTGCCATCCTTGTCCTGACCCAACGGGTCATTAACCATGTCCACGTTCATGTCACCGGCGAGCGCATAGGCCACGACCAGCGGCGGGCTCGCCAGATAGTTGGCGCGCACATCCGGGCTGATCCGGCCTTCAAAGTTGCGGTTGCCTGACAGCACGCTGGTGGCCACCAGATCGCCGTCGGAAATGGCTTCGCTCAACTCCTTCTGGATCGGACCAGAGTTGCCGATACAGGTGGTGCAGCCATAACCCACGAGGTTGAAGCCGATGGCATCAAGATCTTCCTGCAAACCGGCGGCTTCGAGATAGGCGGAAACGACCTGCGAACCGGGTGCCAGCGAGGTTTTGACCCATGGCTTGCGATTGAGCCCCAGAGCGCGTGCCTTGCGTGCCACCAATCCGGCGCCGATCATCACATAGGGGTTGGAAGTATTGGTGCAGGAGGTAATCGAGGCGATCACGACCGAACCGTCGCGCAATTCATAGTCTTCGCCTTTGACCTTCGCCGATTTCCGCGGATCTCGTGTCAGAACCGGGGTGGGCCCTTCATCCGCCATGTCCAAAGCGGCATCATGGGTGTCGATGCCGCGATACTCGGCAACAACGTCCATGAACGCCGATGCGGCCTTGTCCAGTGTTGTGTAATCCTGCGGACGTTTTGGGCCGGAGATGGCTGGAACGATGGTCCCCATGTCCAACGACAGCGTGTCGGTATAGATCGGGGCGTAGTCGTCACCGCGCCACATGCCATTTTCCTTGGCATAGGCTTCGACCAAGGCAATCCGATCTTCGTCACGTCCGGTGTTCCGCAGATAACGCAAAGTTTCATTGTCGATCGGGAAGAAACCGCAGGTCGCACCGTATTCCGGCGCCATGTTGGCGATGGTTGCGCGGTCGGCCAATGGAAGGTGATCCAGCCCCGCGCCGTAAAATTCGACGAACTTGCTGACCACACCTTTTGCGCGCAGCATCTCGACCACTTTCAACACCAGATCGGTGCCGGTGGTGCCTTCGACCATCTGACCTGTCAGTTCAAAACCCACGACCTCAGGAATCAACATCGAAATCGGCTGACCCAGCATTGCCGCCTCGGCCTCGATCCCGCCAACGCCCCAGCCCAGAACCGCTGCACCATTGACCATGGTCGTGTGGCTGTCGGTGCCGACCAGGGTGTCAGGATAGGCGACCTCTTCGTCATTCTGGTCGACGTCTGTCCAAACGGTCTGCGAGAGATATTCGAGGTTCACCTGATGGCAGATACCAGTTCCCGGTGGCACGACGCGGAAGTTGTTGAAGGCCGATTGCCCCCACTTGAGAAAGGTGTACCGCTCAAGATTGCGTTCGTATTCACGATCGACGTTCATCTGGAACGCGCGCGGGTTGCCGAATTCGTCGATCATGACCGAGTGGTCGATCACGAGGTCCACGGGGTTCAACGGGTTGATCTTTTGCGGGTCACCGCCAAGGGCAACGATCCCGTCGCGCATCGCGGCCAAATCCACGACTGCGGGAACGCCGGTGAAATCCTGCATCAGGACGCGGGCCGGCCGATAGGCGATCTCGCGCGGGTTCTTGCCGCCCTTTGCTCCCCATTCGGCGAAGGCCTTGATGTCGTCAATGCTGACGGTCTTGCCGTCCTCAAAGCGCAGCATGTTCTCCAGCACGACCTTCAAGGCCGCCGGAAGATTCGAGAAATCTCCAAGTCCGGCCTCGGTGGCGGCGGGGATCGAGTAATAGGAAATCGTCTTGCCATTCACGCTCAGCGTTTTGCGTGCCTTGGCTGTGTCCTGTCCAACGGTAATGGGCATCTTTGGCCTCCCTCTGAAGAGTCGTGGAAATCGGAATTGGCTAGTATTTGTGTGCATCAGGACCGGCGCAGGATCAATAGTGATCCGCTTGGTGCGACGTTTCACAACGCGTGCATGCCAAAGGGGATGGCAGCCTGCGCATGCCGGTTCTGTGATTTCAACAAACCTTGATTGGTCATTCTATGTTTCCATGGATAGACCGGTTTGCACAACAGGGAAGACAATCCATCATGAAGCTGATTTTAGTGGCAACGCTCGCCTATTGTGCGCTCTTTTCGGCATCTCTGAGCGCGCAGGGCCGAACTGTAGTTGTCGAACTCTTCACTTCTCAGGGCTGTTCGTCCTGTCCGCCGGCCGATGCCATCCTGCACAAGCTTGCAGAGCATAAAGGAGTCATCGCGCTGGCGCTCCATGTGGACTATTGGGACTATATCGGCTGGAAAGATGAATACGCCCTCGCGTCCCATACCAAGCGTCAGAGGGGCTATGCCCACGTGGCAGGTCGTGAGGTGGTCTATACCCCGCAGATGATTATCAATGGCGTCGACGATGTCGTTGGGGCGCACCCGATGGAAGTCGCCGAGATCATTGATCGCGAAAAATCATCTCCGGCGGTCGTCGCCTTGAGCGCAGAACGCAACGGATCACGCGTGACCATCCGCGCCGCGCCAGTGTCTCGACCGCTTGATGGGCCTGTGATGGTTCAGCTTGTTCGGTATTCGCCTTTGAAGACGGCGAACATCACACGCGGTGAGAATGCCGGTCATAAGCTGGACTATGCTAATGTTGTCGAGGATTGGACCAATTTAGGCGAATGGGACGGTGCAGAACCCTATGAGGTGCAGACTGATCTGGAGGGAGACCTGCCCGTCGTCGTCCTGTTGCAAAGTACCGGGCCGGGAGAAATCGTGGCGGCGGCCGTTGCCAAATAGCTCTAAGCCGCTTTCCAGCGCCGGTGAATCCAGAACCATTGGTCCATATGTTCACGGACCAATGCCTCCAACCCGTTATTGATCTCTTGGGTCATCGTCACAGGATCGGAATGTGCGATCGGTTCGTGCATCACGATCTCAAAATTGAGACCGTCGGGTTTGCGGATAGCATAGACCGGGATCAGCGCAGCATCCTGCTTTAGCGCTAGTTCAGCAGGCACTGTCGAGGTAATTGCGGGCTGGCCAAAAAAGTCGAGTTCAACGCCTTCCTGCACGTGCAAATCACCCACAATTGCAATGATGCCGCCCTGTTTAAGATGACGCACCATTTCGATCATGCCGCGGCGGCCCTGTTCAAACATTGGCGTTCCGATGCCTGAAATCGTCTTGACATAATGTTCATGGAAATAGGGGTTGGCCATGCGGCGGTAGAGCGCCCCCATTTCAAACCCCATCGAGATCAATTTGGCGCGTGCGGCGTCATAGTTGCCGAAATGGCCTGTCATCAGTATGACGGGCCGCCCAGCCTTGCGGGCCTCATGGAGGGCTGACAGCCCGGGCCCGCTGACATCAGCGGCCTTTGCATGGTCAACAAAGGCCTGGCCCGAATAGAGTTCTATAAGAGACCGCCCGGCGTTGTTGGGCACCGCTCGGCACAAGTGGCGGACTTCGGCTTCGGTCAGGTTAGGACAGGTCAGCCGGAGATTGTCCCTGACCCGTCGGTCAAATCCTGCGAGTGGGGCCATGACGCGGGCAACCAACCAGCCCATTGCACTGACGCGTTGAGGATAGGGAACCAGTTTGAAACCGCCGATCAAGGTGCGCAAAAACAAGTTTGCCGTGTAGTATTTGACACGTTCAAGTCGGGAAAGATCAGAAAATTCTGCCGGCATTCAAGGCTCTCAACGGCGAAAGGTTTCGCGGTGCCAGACATATAGACCCGCTCCTGCGATCACAAGAGCGCCAAAGATGGTCCACGCGTCGGGCAATTCGGCAAAGAACAAAGCTCCCCATAGAGCAGCAAAAACCAGCCCGGTGTAAGAGTAGGGAGCCAGCATGCTGGCCTCTCCCTGACTGAACGCACGGATCAGCGCGAGCTGCCCAAAGGTACCGAAAAGGGTGATCAGGCCGATCAGACCCCATGCGATCAGATCGGGCGTCTGCCAGACAAAGGGGACCACGAGCGTCAACAAGACCGTGCCGACGAGCCCAGTGTAGAAGAGCGAAGTCCAGACGTCTTCTGCAGCCCCGAGCCGCCGGGTGAGCAAGGAATAGGCCGAGTAGCAGCCAGCAGCAGCCAACGGCAGCAAGGCCGACAGTGAAAACACCGAACTGCCAGGACGGATGATGATCAAGGCACCGATCAGTGCAACGATGATGCCGCCAATACGGCGCACGCCAAGGGGTTCGCCCAGGAACAGAGCGGCGCCAAGGGTAATCAGAACCGGATTAAGCGCCATCAGCGCGGCCGCGTCTGACAGAGGGATCATGCTTATGCCGGTAAAGAAGAAAGCTGTTGCGCTCATCAGCAGGATCGAGCGAAGAAACTGCAGGACCGGCTGGCTCGTCCGGGCTACGGTTTTCAGACGAGGTGCGACGAGGATCAGCACCAGAGCCATCTGCCCGGCATAGCGTGCCCATACGGTTGGGAGGACCCCGATGCGCGGGGCGAGAGCCTTGGCCGAAGCATCCATCAAGGTAAAGCAGAAGATCGCCATGATCATGAGCAGAATTGCCCGATTGCGCACATCCGTGATAGCGAGATCGCTCATCTCAACGCCCAGTTTGCGGTTCTAGTTTGTTTAGGTCGGGCTGCGCACATGCTCATCGGACCCTGATAGGCGCTGCTTGCCTCAGTGTCTATCGGGCAGCAAGGATGTGTAGCGCTTGATTGGCAATAGTGGGTTGACTGGCTGACTAGTGTGCGTGATCTCGAAGTTCACGAACCGGCCATCTTAGACAAGTCCGTAAAGCGTTCCGGCCTGGAGATGGATCATCTAAACCTTATTAAAATCAATTTCTTAAGATCGTTAGCTGATGGAAAATGTAGTAGGCTCACCGACCATACCGGTATGTTTCACTCCTGCTCTTGCTCAGGAACGATCAGTTCCAGTTCCCCGGCCTGTTCCTGTATCCGGATTGCCGCAATTATCTCGGTCATAGCCGCTTCGCCGTCCCGCGCCTTGACCTTGCCTTTTTCTTGCACTTCTTCACGGACACTGTCGGCAAGACGGCTGGGCATGTTTCCAAGCAGGAATTCGGCGGTCGCCTTGGTGCCATCGTCGCTGGCTGCGGCAAGAGCTGTGACCAGAACATTCTGATCTACTGCTCGGACAAGTCCCGGCACATCGCGCGGCCGTACCCGTTCGGGAATATGGGTAAAGATAAAGATTGATTTGCGCACCGTTGTGGCGAATTCAGAATCCGTCTCGTCCAGCCCTGTCAACATGTCGTCACGTGTCGCAGCAGCAGATTGATTGAGAATGGCGCCGATTCGTGCGCCAGGAGCGTCATCAAAGGCGACCGGTGCCTTGTGATCCAGCTGCGCGGCGAGCGACAGGCCGATCCTGTCCACGGCATCAGGGGTAACATGTCCTGTTTGTGACACCGCATAGGTGATGCGCCGCGCCAGCGGGCCGGGCAGGGCGCCAAGCAACGCAGCCGCCTTGGGGGTATCGAGTTTTGACAGCAGAACCGCGGCAATCTCGGTGCATTCAGCCTGTGCTACGCGAACGAGGTCTTCGATGGGTAGCAATTTCAGGCGTGCCCACGGATCACCGGCCTGCCGCACACCTGCCTCTTTGCGCAATCGCGCGGCGGTTTGCGGGCTGATCTTGCCATCCATGACCGAGATCGCTTCGGCCAGTCCATTAGGAAAGGAAAGCCCTACGCCATCCAGAACATCGGCGAACTCTTCGACAACGGAATGTAGCGTGGTCCTGTCAACCAGCCCCATTGACCCCATCTGCTGGATCAACCGGGCTTGCAGATCGTCGGGCAGATCCTCAAGTGGTAGATCGGCTCCTTCGTTCAGGAGGAGCCGTACGACAATCGCGGCCTTCGCCTTGGTGTCGAGCACCGCACTCGGCTTGGTCAGTTGAGACGGTGTGGCGACATCGCGTGTTGTCGCCATCGGCAATGTTGAAACCTGAGTATTTTGCTGCATGCTCTGGCCGCGCCCTTTTGACCTGATCCGTGAACCAAATCAGACTAGGCCAGAAGCTGTAAACAAAGCCTGAAAATCAGTAGCTATACGTCGTCCCTGTTCGGATTGCCTCGCGCAGCGATGCTTCGGCCCAACTGCCGGTTCCGTCACGATCCTTGATCTCGTGCCATTGCGCGATGGCGTCGTCCATCCGGCCTTCCTCAACAAACCCTTGGCCCATGTAGGAGCGGGCCAAAATGTTGTCCGGATTCTGCGCAATCGCCTGCTCGTAAAAGACGTTGGCCAGCTCAAGATTACCGAGCTTGCGATGGGTGAAACCCCAATAGGTCAGAACCCGGTCATCCGCCTGGTCCGCCATCGCGGCCAGTACACCCTGCGCATCATCAAAGCGCCCTGCATAGGCGAGTTCGCGCGCCGCGTCGTAGAGGATGTCGCTGTCCAGAGATGCATCTTTGGGCGTAACGCATTGTTGCGTTGCCGGGTCCCATACCTTGACACCCTCGCAGGACTTGGTCGTGTTGGTCGGTTTTGGCGGGGGATCATCACTTGCGGCAAAAGCCACTCCGGGGATCGCCATCAGAAAGGGGATAAGTATACGCATTTTCGGCTCCAACATGTTCGGTTTAATCGTTGTTTCGAATACTCGTGACGTGCGTGTCGGGCAAAAACATATCCTGCCCGCGCGAAGAACATCGGCGAACCGATCAATCAGCTGCTGGTTTGAGCGATACAGCTTTGGGATACGGCATCCCACGTCATGCCCGGTGCACAGGATTGTGCCTGATGTTCGCGGTCCGAACACATGGCAAAGGACAGGGCCGGGACGGTAATAAGCACCAGTGCTGCTGCGACAGTCTTGAGGGTCATGAATGATCTCCAATCAGGTTTCGAGCAATTGATCTTGGGCATTGGAGGAGAGTGTAGCGCGCATCTCGGGTTTAACAAAACGAAAATGGCCCACATTGGCGTGAGGTCGCCAATGTGGGCCAAGGTTGTAAAGAAATTCGGCAGTTCTAGTCTTTGAAGACACGCGCAAAAATCGTGTCGACATGTTTGGTGTGATAGGCGAGATCAAATTTCTCCTCGATCTCTTCAGCGCTCAGCGCCTTGAGCACGTCGGCGTCGGCCAAGAGTTCGGTTTTGAAATCCTTGCCTTCTTCCCAGACCTTCATTGCGTTGCGCTGCACCAGTTTATAGGAATCCTCGCGCGACACACCCGCCTGCGTCAGCGCCAAAAGCACCCGCTGACTCATCACAAGCCCGCGGAATTTGTTCATGTTGGCCAGCATGTTGTCGGGATATATGACCAGCTTGTCCACAACCTGTGTCAGTCGCGCGAGCGCGAAATCCAGCGTGATCGTTGTATCGGGCCCGATGTTGCGCTCGACCGAAGAATGGCTGATGTCCCGCTCGTGCCAGAGTGCCACGTTCTCCATAGCGGGCACAACGGCCATACGCACCAGACGCGCCAGCCCGGTCAGATTTTCGGTCAGTACAGGGTTGCGCTTGTGCGGCATTGCGCTGCTGCCCTTTTGCCCCTTGGAAAAGAACTCTTCGGCTTCCAGAACCTCGGTGCGCTGCATATGGCGGATTTCAGTGGAAATGTTCTCGATAGAACTGCCGACAACGCCGAGTGCGGCAAAGAAGGCTGCATGACGGTCGCGTGGGATGACCTGAGTGCTGATCGGTTCCGGTTCCAGACCGAGCTTGGCACAGACATGCTCTTCGACCGCCGGATCGATATTGGCAAAGGTGCCAACTGCGCCGGAAATTGCACCCGTCGCGATTTCTTTGCGCGCCGTTTTCAGGCGCGTCATGTTGCGGTCCATTTCCGCATAGAACCGTGCAAAGGTCAGACCCATCGTCGTGGGTTCGGCATGAATGCCGTGGCTGCGCCCGATGCGCACGGTATCCTTGTGCTCGAGCGCGCGCCGTTTCAGAGCGGCGAGCAGCCCTTTCATGTCTTCGATAAGGATGTCGGCGGCGCGCACCAGTTGCACGTTGAATGTCGTGTCGAGCACGTCCGAGCTGGTCATGCCCTGATGCACAAAACGGGCTTCATCATTACCGATGATCTCGGCGAGATGGGTGAGGAACGCGATCACGTCATGCTTGGTCACGGCTTCAATCTCGTCGATGCGGGCGACGTCAAACTCGACATCCCTGGCTTTCCACGCGGCTTCTGCGTTTTCGCGCGGGATCACCCCCAGATCGGCTTGGGCATCGCAGGCATGCGCTTCGATCTCGTACCAGATGCGGAACTTGGTTTCCGGGCTCCAGATGGCGACCATGTCAGGGCGGGAATAGCGGGGGATCATTGGCAGCGGCACCTTTTTATGATTGTGCAGGACTTGCGCCGCCTCATAGACCGGCGGTGCAGTCGCGACAAGTCAGGAGACAGAAGATGAGACGGTTTTCCCATGTTCCCGTGGTGTATCATGCCTGATCGGCCGAGATGCTTGCCGGATTTCGAGGGCACGTGGGCGTTGAACCGTCGGATCGAACATTCCGACGGAACGCTGGCACATTTTGACGGGCAAGCCATCTGGGTTCCTGACGCGGAGGGGCTGTGTCAGGAGGAATCTGGAACGCTGCGCATAGGGAAGGGTACGCCGATCGTGGCGAAACGCCGTTACCTCTGGCGACCGGAGTTGTCGGTCTATTTCGACGACGGGCGGTTCTTTCACGATGTCCCGCCATTGGGAGGCAAGGCGGCGCATTGGTGCGCGCCGGACCGATACGACGTCATTTATGATTTTGCATCATGGCCCGAATTCCGGGTGACATGGCAGGTGTCCGGCCCGCGCAAGTCCTACAGGATGGACAGCACGTATCGCCGAACACACGGTTGATTTCAGGCTCTAGCGGCGGCGCAAGGCATCCAGTGCCGGTTTGTTAACGCAATACATCGGTGCCGCATCCAAGTGAGACGAGCGACGTTGCAGGCGGTTACAGTCGGCCTGAGCAGGGCATCTGTTACATTTGATCGCCATGGTGCGCAGCACCGGCGCATAGCGCTGAGGGTCTTGGGTCAGCAACTCGGCCAGCCCGGTGCAAAGGCGCTCGGCCATGCCATTGACCAGATCGGTGCTCTTGGAAAGATTCGAGAAAAAACCCATGGGGTGCCTCCTTGACGGGCGTGGGAATTGATCATTTTGCCCCGCTATCATGGCACAAATCAGACGTGCCCGGATTGACTTGAATCAAGCCCCGATGTGCAGTTGCAGCAAATTACACTTGTTGCAACGCGGCATCTGCGGCATCAAGGCGGTCAAACAGATCGCAACACAGGATATTGCAAATGACCCAAGCTGTTCTCACACAGGCCTTCGGCCCGCAATCCGGCACTGCGCTGCGCCTGAAACAGGCTGCACTCGTGTTGGTTGGCGTTCTCGCCCTAGCGATTGCCGCCAAGATCAAGGTACCGATGTGGCCGGTTCCGATCACGATGGGTACATTTGCAGTTCTGTCGATTGGCGCGGCCTATGGCGCACGGCTCGGGCTGGTAACGATCCTCGGTTACATGCTGGTCGGTGCGCTTGGGTTTGACGTATTCGCGGGGTCATCCGCCGAAGCCGCGGGCCTGACCTATATGATGGGCGGAACCGGTGGTTATCTGGTTGGATATGTTCTGGCGACCCTTGCACTTGGTGCGCTTGCCGCGCGCGGTTGGGACCGGTCGTTTGGCATGATGGCGCTGGCGCTGCTGATCGGTAACGCATTGATTTACCTTCCCGGACTTGCATGGCTGGGCCATCTCTATGGTTGGGACAAGCCGATCGTCGAATGGGGTCTGACACCGTTCCTCGTTGGTGATGCAATCAAACTGGCGCTTGCGGCTGTGCTGTTGCCCGCACTGTGGAAAATGGTCGGCTCTGTTCGTCGCTGAACAAATCTTGATCCAGTAATACCGAGGCCCCGGAGATCGCTTCTCCGGGGCCTTTTTCATGCTCTTTACAGCCACGCTTGGCAGTGAAAGGATCAAACCAACCGGAGGAAAAGTTTGAATGCCGATGATCCCAAGACTGTCAATCGCCACATTCGCTGCTGCGCTGAGCCTGAGTGCCCTTGTCGCGCAGGCAGACACGCCTGTGAGCTATACTGAAAAAGGCAAGGCGCTGTTCTCTTTTGACGCGCCGGATTTCTGGACAGTGCATGTCGGCGGACCGCGTGACCTTTCGGACCCAAAGGTAAATCAGTCCCGTTCGGTCAGCCGTCTGATCGGTCTGCAACCGGCGACTGAGTCAAGGATCTGGGTTGGGTTTATCTCTCCGGCGGGCGTAACCGATTTTGCGGACGCCAAGGAGTATCTGTCGGAGATCGGACCATTTCTGGTCAAGAACGCAGAGATCGAAAAACGCGCCGAAAAAGTGATCGGCGGGCGACCTGCACGAACAGTGTCCGGCAGCGGCAATCGCGATGGCAAGGCGGTGAACTTCACTGCCATCGCGATCGACTTGCCGCACAACAGAATGGCGATATCGGTCGTGGTGATGGAGGCAGGGTTCGGTCAGGACAACCTTGCCGGGGTCAACCGCATGTTTGCGTCGTTCCGGGTCGGAGGGTAGCACATGGGTCGAATATCAAACAAATTGCGTAAGTCGTTGATGGCAGTTTTGTTCACCGGTGCGTTTGTCGGTCTCACCGCCTGTGATCCGGCGTCTACCAGCGTCAATGCCGGTGTTGGTGTCTATTACGATTCAATGCTCTGGAACGATTACTACTATCATGGCGCACGGCCTCCGCATCGTCCACCACCCGGCACACGCCCGCCGCCCGGTACGCGACCTCCACCATCAACGCGCCCGCCGCGCCCCTCACATCCGATTGCCAGACCGCCCACGGCGCGACCACCAATTCATCGTCCTCCCGGAGGAGGAGGGCCGAGAAGGCGTTGAGTCTAGGGTCGGAAACAATCAAGGAATGGCCTCCTGAATTGTTGTGTCGTGCAGTGTCAAAGACGCGTCGTTCATGACTGATCCCGGCATTTGGTGGTGCGCTTGATTTCCGCTACAAGTTGACTTCGATTTGATATGCAGCCAGACTTGCCCGCTGATCGGCATGCCGCTGGATCTGGTGCGAAACAACCGCAAGTCAGGCTGTTTTCAACGATGGGTTTTCGTTTTCTGAAATGATGGCGGGCGCCCCGATCGGGTGCCCGCCCATCTCACGCCAGATGGGGCCTGGGCCAACCGACCAAATCGTCTTCTGGTCGCTATTCTGCGCGTTGCTTTGTCTGTACACGCGCACCATGTTCTAGCGTTTGGTGCACCGGGCATTTGTCAGCGATTTCCATCAGTCGCTGGCGTTGGGCTTCATCCAGATCGCCCACTAATCCAATTGTCCGAACAAAAGTATCGATGCGATTTGACTTGCCGGTCTCGGCATCTTGTGCGTGAACTTTGTTGTGCGTCACATCAACAGTCACATGATCAAGCGGCCAGCCCTTGCGACGGGCATACATCCGGATCGTCATCGATGTGCAAGCCCCCAGTCCGGCCGCAAGCAGACCATAGGGGGATAGCCCCCGATTGGTGCCGCCAAATTCCTTGGGTTCGTCAGCATAAATATGTGTCGCGGGGCCGGATTGTACGTCTTGCAGAAAACCTTCTGGGTCAGCCTCGGAGACACGCACAACGCCTTCTGGCGGGCCGTCGGCTGTGGCGGGTGGCGACAGATCGACATAGCGGGTCAACCACGCCGCGATCACGTCCGCTGCGTATTCGGAATCCTTCGCCCGCGAGATCAGGTGATCCGCATCGTCCAACGTCACAAAGCTCTTTGGATGTTTGGCCGCTAGGAAAATCTGGCTGGCATTCTCAATTCCGACCGTTTCGTCACCGGGCGCATGCATCACCAAGAGCGCCGCGCGAAGTGATGCAATCGCTGGCGCAAGTTTTTCTGCGCAGACGTCATCGACGAACGCCTTGCTGATCGTGAAGGGGCGGCCGCCGAGGGTGACTTTCGCGGACCCTTCCTCCTTGATTTCGGAGAGTGATGCCGAAAAGTTATGGGTCACATGTCCAGGATCGAACGGCGCGCCCAATGTTACAACAGCCTTTATGCCATGGATTTCATGCGCAGATTTCAGAACCGCGCTGCCGCCAAGCGAATGCCCGATGAGTACATCCGGCGCCATGCCCCGTGCCTTCAACCAATTCGCGGCCGCGACCAGATCCTGTACATTGGAGGAAAAGGACGTATTGGAAAATTCCCCATCAGAGTGACCCAAACCGGTAAAATCAAAGCGCAGCACCGCAATACCCATACTCGCGAGCCGCCCGGCAATCCGGCGTGCAGCAGCGATGTCTTTGCCACAGGTAAAACAATGGGCAAACAAGGCAGTTGCCAATACCGGGCCATCGGGCAGATCAAGTCTCGCGGCGAGTTCGCCGCCATCATGACCTGGGAATGTAATTCGTTCTGTTGGCATGGGGACCTCCGATTTCTATGGATACATGAAATGTTGGACCCACGCAGGAAAAGGGGTGTCACGACAATGTGTTATCTCGCGACATAGGAGCATACGTCAAAAAAAGTCGGAACGGCTTTGTCGGTACCACGCTCAATCCAAACGGTCGGCTGGCGGGGCAACCAACCTCAGCACCGAGACGGAGCCATCAGTATTCAACGAAGTATGCGCGGACCACGGGGCCGGCGTCAGCGCCCCATCAGCGCCGCGTCAAACGGATAGGTCGTCAGGTTTTCATACCCGCCTTCGGTGATCAGAACCTGATCTTCCAGTTTGATCGAAAAATCTCCACCGACCTCGCCAACGCAGGCTTCGACACACAGCACCATGCCGGGTTCCAGCGCATAATCGAAAGCCCCGGGCACAGCCTTGTCGGGATAACATACCAATGGCCACTCGTCGCAAAGGCCAACGCCGTGCATGATACAGCCGTATTTCTGGGCCTGAAACTTGTCGTCCAGCAGGTGCGCGTTGGCGGTGAGTTCAGGAATGGTGACGCCGGGCTTCAACATCTCCATGTTGGTCATGATGTGCTCATGTGCGTGTTGCATGGCGTACACCATGTCAGATCGCGGCTTTTGATCGCCGATCCACCAACTGCGGGAAATGTCGACACAGATGCCGAAGGACCCGATCAGGTCGGTATCAAACGAAATGATCTCGTTGGGTTGGGCGATGCGCGGGCCACATTCCTGAAACCACGGGTTTGTGCGTGGCCCAGAGGCGAGCAGGCGGGTTTCGATCCACTCGCCGCCGCGTCGAATATTTTCAGCGTGCAGAACCGCCCAGATATCATCTTCGGAAACTTCTGCATCCGGCACCTTGGCACGTGCGAATTCTTCCATTGCTTGAACAGCGGTTTCGCAGGCATGGCTGGCACATCGCATGGCGAGAATCTCATCCGGGCCTTTGATGGAGCGGGATTTCTCGGTGACCTCTTCGCCTTCCTTGATGTCGAAACCCTGTGCCTGAAGCGCGTAAAGCCCGTGCAACATGACCTTGTCGACCGCCAGGCGCGTGTTGCCGGGGGCATGTTCGTTCATCAGGACGCGCACTTCGTTGGCAAAATTGTCGGCGGCGATGTCGACCTTGTCGCCCCGGTCGAAATAGAACAGGTCCGCGCCGGAACGCTGTTCACGCACCAAAGGGTTGAATTTGCTGAGGAACGGCGCGTTCTTGTAATCCCACATCACCATGTAACCATCCGCGCAAAGCAATACGGCACGAAATGGGTTGTGCGTGTTCCAGAGCTGCATATTGGTGCTGTCGGTGGCATAGCGGATGTTCAACGGGTCAAACATCAAGAGCCCGCCATAGTCCCGATCGACCAGATGCTGCGTCAGCCGTGCCCAGCGATAGTCGCGCATTGCTGGCAGGTTGGGCAGGGTCAGGCCCGCTGTATGCCACTCTGACAAGGCCAGCCGGGTCGGGCCGATTTCGATGCGGTCCTGATTGTTCGGCGTACCGTCCCTCAGAGTGTCGCCCTGCGTCGGGTCGATCTTGCGCATGTCGCGGTAATGGGTGTTCATCACGCACCTCCTTGGCGATTAGGGTGCGGCGTGGTGTTTGGCATTTCCGTTCAGAAAGCGACGGGGAACGTGTCGTTTTGAGGCCCCATCGCGCAGCCGGATTGGTGCCGAGACAGAGAACGGCTGGCGTCACAACACGGTTCCAACTCAGCCGGGTTGATCATTTGCTAAAGCTCATCGGCAAGGTGAACGTAGAGACCGAATTGGGTAGGCCCTTGGGCGCAGCTGGAAATTTGCGGGCGGACTGTACGGCGCGTAATCCGGCCTGATCGATATGCGCATTGCCTGAGGATTTGGCGACAGAAACGCCCTGCAGGGTACCGTTGGACGCGACGCTAATGCGCAGCCTGACGGTACCGGATGCGCCACGCGCAGCCCGCGGGTATTTCTTGCGGCGCTCGATGCGGGCGCGGACCTGCGCACCCCATTGGGACATCAGGGTCTGACGTTGTCCTTTGCTGAGCGTGGCCGCAGCAGACGTGTTGCCTAGTCCGGCCTGTTGCCCGCCACCCTGTCCGGCGGCGCGTTGAGCGGCACTTTCGGCGGAATTTTGGCTTTGCTTCTTGGCCTCTTGCGTTGGTTTCTTCCGGGCCGGTTGCTTGGGTCTCGCTGGTCTTGATTGCGGTCGTGTCGCAGCGATTTCAGGCTGCTCTTGCTCCACTTCTTCTGGCGTTTCCTGTTCACGTTCAGGCTCTGGCACGGAGGGAGGGGGTGGTGCAGTTGCGTCGGCTTCTGGGAGCGCCTCAGGCTGTGGCAGGGCGAGACCTGCCACTTTGGGCAAAGCCGGGAGAGAGGGTGCATCCGCCGTCGTGGGTTGGGGGAGCGTGGGCGTTTCGATCTTGGGTTGCGCAAGTTTTGGTGGCGTCCGTGGCGCAGGGGTTTCGGGCGGCTTTTCCCATTGCTCGACCATTTCCGCGATACTGGCCGTCGAGGCCTGAAGCGACATCAGCGCTTCGCCTCCTTCGCCCGATGCGACAAGGCCGGTCTCCGGAGGCCGCAGGCCGAGGGCGATCAGGTGCACCGCGAGGGCCACAGTCACAAACGCCACAAGTTCGGCGAGACGTCTCATTGCTTGGCCGTCACCAGTTGCACGACGCGGAATCCTGCGGCGCCAAGTTTCGGCATGAGAGCGGCCAACCGGGTGGCATCGAGTTTGGCATCTGCGCGCAGGATCAGGGGCGGTGGCGTATCCTGGGGGCAGGGTTCGGCGGCGCAATAGCTTTCGCGCGCGGCGGTAAGCGCGGCCAATACCTCGACCTCGCCAAAAACGTCGAGGTATCCCAGTTGACCCTCGGCATCCATGTACAGGCGAAATTCTCCCTCTGCGGAGTCGGTTTCGTCCATCACGGGAGGCTCGACGTCGAACGGTTCCGGTGGCGCGATCTGTGCCGACATCAGGAAAAAGATCAAAAGCAGGAACACGACGTTGATCATCGGAACGATGCTCTCAGTCGGTTGGCGGCGTGGGGGGACGGAAAACTGCACGGGACTATTCGATCAGCACAAGTGCCGTGTATCCGGCGCCCGACAACGTTTCCATGACCGCAATCACCCGTTGCAGATCTGCCCCGTCGGCGGGACGCAGAATGATCGTGTCGCCCGGCTTTTTCGTAAGGTCACTGATTTGCGCGAGCAGGGCATCTGGTGACAATGAGATGCCGTTCAACAAGAGCGAGTCCGGCGCGATGTCGATCAGGCGGGGCGGACCGGAATAGCCTTCTCCGCTGGCGGATCCGGCGACATTCAGCGGGATATGCATGTCTATGCCAAAGCGCGATGCCAGCATGAAAAACACCAGCAAAAGGAACACCACGTCGATCATCGGCGTCAGGCTGGGTTTGCGCCGGGGGCGATCTTCGGCGAAATCGAACATTATTCTGCAGCGGCTCTGAAGCGTGGTTCGCCGCCATTGACGGTCGGGCGCAGAAAGATGCGGGTGGCGGCGTCTTCCATCTGCAGGCGCAGGCGATCCACGATGCTTTCAAACCATGTCAGTGCGGCCGCTGCCGGGATGGCCACGGCCATGCCTGCCGCAGTGGTCAAGAGCGCCTCCCAGATGCCACCGGCAAGGGTGGCGGGATCGGCGCTGCTGCCGGCCTCTTGCAGGGCTTGAAAGGCGGCGATCATGCCCATCACCGTGCCCAAAAGGCCCAGAAGCGGGGCGATTGTTGCGATCAGTTCCAGTGGACGCAGACCCGAGCGTGCTCCGGCGATGAGGTTGCGGGCGACGCGGCCGGTCTCTTCGCGAGCAGCGTCTTCGTCCAGCGTCATGTCGTGACGGGCGGTCATTGCCGCGCGGGTCAGAACCGCGCGACAGGTACGGCGGTTTTCCAGCAAATCGAGGGCCGCTTCTTCGTCGCCATCTGACCACAGGGCCACGGCACGTTTTGCGCGTGTGCCGCCAGTCCAGGCACCAAGGATTGCCAGACGCCAGATTTTCCAGAGGATCAGGGCCAGCGCGACCACACTGAGCGCGGAAATCGCCCAGATCGCCGGGCCTCCAAGCAGGATAAACTCATAGAGTTTGCCCAGTTGCTCGGTGCCGAGAATTGTCGATCCGTTGAAATTCATATCGCGTCACTTTCAGGGTTGCTCCATGAAACGCCTTTGTCGCTATTTTGGCAGAGTATTTTTGTCAAGATTTAATGCAGAGTAATTCTGTCAAGATACGAGCGGGGAGAGGTTTGACCGTGTATCCGGACGGATCAATGGAAATCACGACTGGGGAAAAGCTGTTTTGCCTGTTCGCGCGGATGGCGCGCGCCGTTGCGATAGCGTGGCGGGCGAGGGGCGTCGTCGGCCTGTGGTTGGGTGATGCCGATGGCCTCGTCCAGTGGATGGCCGAGATCGGTCAGACAGTGCGAGAGATCCTCGATTGTACCCGCGATCAGATGCACCACGATGCCTTCGCGCTGGATCTGTCCGGTCACGCGCAACAGACGCCCGCCCATGACGATACGGCGATAACGTTCGTAAACCTTGGGCCAGACCACCACATTGGACACCCCGGTTTCATCCTCAAGCGTCAGAAAGATCACGCCCGAGGCGGTGCCGGGGCGTTGCCGGGTGATCACCAGCCCGGCGACCGAGGCTTGCCCCAGAGGCACCTGTGCCAGATCGCTGTGCAAGGTCAGACCGGGCAGGTCGGGGCGCAACAACTCCATCGGGTGCGCTCGCAGCGACAGGCGCATGGCGACGTAATCCTCGACCACTTCCTCGCCCAGATGCATCACTGGCAGATCGACGGCAGGTTCGGTCAGCCCTTCGCCATCCAGCGGATCCGCAAACAGCGGCAGGGGCGCGGGCGCGCGGATGGCGCGGACCTGCCAGAGGGCATCCCTGCGGGTCAGGCCGAGGCCCGCAAAGGCATCCGCCTCGGCCAACCTGTCCAGAACCGGAGGGGCCATGCCCGCCCGCAACCACAGGCTCTCGGGATCGGTATAACCATTGCCGCGCGCCGCCGTGATCCACCCGGCATCCTCCTTGCGGAATCCCTTGACCTGGCGAAACCCCAGCCGCAAGGCCAGCGCCCCGTCTGCGCGCCGCTCCAGATGATTGTCCCAATCGCTGTGGTTCACACAGACGGGTCGGATTTCGATCTGGTGTTCACGCGCGTCGCGCACGATCTGGGCCGGGGCGTAAAATCCCATTGGCTGAGAATTGAGCAGCGCGCAGGCAAAGATCGCCGGGTGATGGCGTTTCAGCCAGGAGGACACATAGGTGAGCATGGCAAAGGCGGCCGCGTGGCTTTCGGGAAACCCGTAATCGGCAAAGCCTTCGATCTGGGAAAAGCATTTTTCGGCCACCTCGATGGTATAGCCTTTGGCCAGCATCCCGTTGACGAACCGTTCGCGATGCGCGCCGATGGTGCCCATGCGCCGGAACGACGCCAGCGAGCGACGCAACCGGTCGGCCTCTTCTGCAGTGTACCCTGCGCCCACAACGGCGATCTGCATGGCCTGTTCCTGAAACAGCGGCACACCAAGGGTCTTGCGGGTAACCTCGGCGAGGGCAGGGCCAAAGGGTTCGGCCTTTTCCAACCCCTGACGCCGCCGGATAAAGGGTTGCACCATGCCCCCTTGAATCGGGCCGGGCCGGACGATGGCGACCTCGATCACCAGATCGTAAAAGGTGCGGGGCCGCATCCGAGGCAGGAAATTCATCTGCGCGCGGCTTTCCACCTGAAACACCCCAACCGCATCGGCCACACACAGCATGTCATAGGTCGCCACGTCTTCCTGCGGAATGGTGTCGAGGGTCAGGGTCTTGCCTTCATGCTGTTCGATCAGGCCAAAGGCCTTGCGGATACAGGTGAGCATTCCAAGGCTCAGCACATCGACCTTGAGAATGCCCAGCGTGTCGATATCGTCCTTGTCCCATTCAATGACGGTGCGATCCTCCATCGCCGCGTTCTCAATAGGGCAAAGTTCGTCCAGCCGGCCCTTGGTGATGATGAACCCGCCCACATGCTGGCTGAGGTGGCGGGGAAAGCCGATGATCTCGCCGATCAGCCCGATGGTCTGGGCAAGCCGCCGGTCGTTCAGGTCCAGCCCTAGCTCACGGATGCGGTCGGGATCGGCACCACCATTGGACATGCCCCATATCTGCCCCGACAGGCTTGCGGTCACGTCTTGGGACAGGCCCATCACCTTGCCCACCTCACGGATCGCGGCGCGGCTGCGGAAATGGATGACGGTGGCACAGAGCCCGGCGCGGTGGCGGCCGTATTTCTTGTAGATCCACTGGATCACCTCTTCGCGCCGCTCATGTTCGAAATCGACGTCGATATCCGGTGGCTCGCCCCGATAGCGCGACACGAAACGTTCAAACACCATGCCGATCTGGTCGGGGCTGACATCGGTGATGCCAAGCGCCCAGCACAGGATCGAATTGGCGGCTGACCCGCGCCCCTGACACAGGATGCCAAGAGATCGCGCATAGGCCACGATGTCATGCACCGTGAGGAAATAGGCGGCAAACCCGAGTTCCTCGACCAACTGCAATTCCTTGTTCACCAACGCATGATAGCGGTCTGGAATGCCGTCAGGGCAGCGCCGCGCCAGCCCCTCATCAGTCAACCGCATCAACCGCTCTTGCGGGGTTTCGCCGCCCTCGGCGATCTCGTCCGGGTATTCATAGCTGAGTTCGCTCAGGCAAAAGCTGCACCGCGCGGCGATTTCCAGCGTCCGGCGCAGGGCGGCAGGGTGGTTGCGATAGAGCCGCGCCATGTCGCTGCCCGCCTTGAGACGCCGTTCGCCATTGGGCAGGGCGCGGGTGCCGATTTCGTCGATAGTACAGCCTTCGCGCAGGCAGGTCAGAACATCGGCCAACTGCCGTCGTGCGGCGCGGTGCATCAGCACGTCGCCCACCGCCACCATCGGGGTTCCGACCCGCAGGGCCAGCCGCGCACAGGTATCAAACCACGCCTGATCGGACCCGTCATAGCGCGGCGCTGCGCCAAGAAATACGGAGCCGGGATAGCGGCGTTTGACGCTCTGGACGATGCGCGCGGTGGCGGCCTGATCGCTGGCCATGTCCACCGGGGGGAGGGCGATCAGGATCATGCCCTGACAGCCGTCTGTCAGGTCGCGCAGGTCCAGATGACACGCGCCTTTTTCGGCCCGGCGCTTGCCGTTGGTCAACAGGCGGGACAGGCGATGATAGGCGGCGCGATCCGTGGGCAGAGCGATCCACTGCACTGGACAATCCCGCAGCACCAGACGGCAGCCGGTGATCAGGCGCGGCAGGGTAATGCCTGCGGGGCGGGCAATGTCTTCGGGGCTGCCAACCTCTTGACGCGAGCAACTGTCGGTGCGGTGTTGCGAGCGGATTTGCACGGCCTCTTCGGCCTCACGCCGCAGTTCGTTCAGCGCGCTATAGGCCCGCACCACCCCGGCCAGCGAATTGCGGTCGGTGATGGCAATGGCGTGCAGCCCCAGTTCGGCGGCGCGCACCACCAGTTCCTCGGGGTGCGATGCCCCGGTCAGAAAGGTGAAATTCGTGGTCACACCCAATTCGGCATAACCCGTCAGCTCAGGGCGCGCGGTCATGCGAATTCTCCCTGCACGAACCAACCGGGGTTCTGCGGGGTGAAAAACATCCATAACCGCCGACCCTGACGCGTATCGACCTGCCAGTAATCGCGCACGCCGCTGCGCCAGCCGTCGTCTTCCATCCACCATTCCGGGGCGATGCGTTCCGGGCCGGTGGCGCGGGCGGTGTCCAACGCCATTCGCCGCCAGCGCAGACGCCGGGGCGGGCGGGGGCCGACTCCGGCGATGGGTTCCGGTGGAAACAGCCGCACCGGACGTGGGCGCGGTGCATGCCACGGCCCTTCGGGGCGGGCATAGGCCGCAGGCGCAATCAGGAAACTGCGTTCGGGGATGTGGCTGTCGGCAGGCAGAAACCGCTGGATGTTCTCCAGCCCGATCCGTGTGCCGATCCGGGTGATCAGATCGTCCAACTGCTGGGTGCTGCCTTCGCTGACCGAACTGATCTGCTGCACCGGCAGTGGTTCGACCTGCACCGCCTCAAGCCGCATCTGGTCGATGCCGAACCCGGCCTCGACCCCGGCAACCCCGCGCTCAAACAGCGGCAGGATGCGTTTCGGATCACGCATGGCGCTGGCCAGTCGCAGTTCCACCTGCTGGTTGCTCTGATCAATCCGCCGCAGGGTCAGGCAAAGCCGCCGTGCGCCGGTTTCCTGTTCCTTCAACCGCTCGCACAACCGGTCCAGCAGGCGGGCGGTGCCGGCCATTACATCGTCTACCAGCCCGATCGGTTCTGGCAGGGTCAGGCGCACCGCGTAATGGGGTGGGGCGGCCATCGGAGTGATGGTTTCGGGTTGCTCGCCAAGTGCCTGATCCAACCGCATCAACACGCCCCGGCCAAAGCGGCGGGCCAGCGGTGCCCGCGGTGCCACCGCCAGATCGGATATCCGCCGCAGGCCCAGCCGTTGCAGGCCGGTGATGGTGTCTTCGGGCAGGCGCAGTGCTGTTACGGGCAACCCGCCCAGGGCCGCGAGCGGATCGCCGGGTTCGGCCACACCTTCGCCGTGATGCGCCAGCGCCCAGGCCGCGCCACGGGTATCGGCAAGACCAAGTTGCAATGTCAGCCCGGCGCGCGCCATCCGCCTGCGCATATCCGCCAGCAGATCGGCTTCGCCCCCCAGCAGATGCGCCGCGCCGGTGATGTCCAGAACCAGACCGTCCTCGCCTTCGGGGCCAACCCAGGGGCAATAGCGCGTGGCCCAGCGACACAGGGTCGCCAGAAACCGGGCGTCGCCGCGCGGATCGGCGGGCTGGCTCAGCAGATCAGGGCAAAAGGCACGGGCATCCGAGAACGGCATGCCGCGCGAAAGACCAAGCTGTTCCGCCTGTCTGTTCAGGCAATACAGCCGGTCCGTATTGTTCTGTTTCAGCGTCAGCGCAAAGGGCGCGTCAACCGGACGGGCCCGCAGCACCCGGTCGCAGGGCAGGCGGGGAAACCACATCGAGACGACGCGCCGGGTGATCCCATCGAACATCCCAGGCTCCTAATGTTCCTGATTTGTTCTTTATAAGTTTCCACCGCATCAGTGTCGAGTCCTGCGGCACCGGATCATAGAGCGCGGCGGCATGCCAGCGGGTCTCGGCGGCATTGCTGCCCATGTCCTCGGAAATCAGGCACAGCCCGGTCGATCTGCCTGCCTTGGCGGCCAGTTGTAGGCGTCGCCCGGCAGTCAGGCCAAGCGGTTGGCTGAGTTCGATGATCACCAGTGGCACGCTGCCATCGCGCAGCGCCTCTTCGGCAACGGCGAGCGCATTGGTCTGATCCTTGGCCTGCGCCATCAGCAGCCTGTCGGGATCAAAGAACCGACAAAGCCCGACAGGGCTGGGCGTTTCATTGTGCCAGTTTTCGCGAATCCACAGCAGAGTTCCCGACGCGCGTGCGCAGGCCATGGCGACAAAGCCAGTGGCACCGGGGCCGCAGACCTCGTGAACGCGGGTTTTGCGCAATGGGAAACAGGTGTGAAAGGCAACGGACATGCGACCAAAATAGACCGGAATTCCGACGATAGAAACCACCGTTGATCCGGTTCTTTAGCTATCCGGTTCAATCAAGCCGAGGCCCCGCAGGTAAATCCCGATACCGGATTCCAGCAGTTCTTCGGGCGGAAAGGGCGAGCGGTTGCCCGGCGTGGCACGGGCATAAAGTTCGACAACCCCGTGGCTGAGCGCCCAGATATGGGCGCTAAACATGGATGCGGGCGGGCGCTTTTCCGGTGGGATGTGTTCTGACAGATCCGCGGCGGCGCGTTCCAGTACATCGCGGGCACGCGCCGAGGCGGCTGCCAGTTCAGGGGTTCGGTTCACGGAAATCCCGCTTTCAAACATTGAGATATAGTGACCCGGATGCTTTCGGGCAAAGGCCAGATAGGCGCGGCCCGTGGCCTCAAATGCGGCCAGTGCCGAGGGCTGGCCCGACTCATAGGCGTATTGCATGAGGTCGGCGAACATCTCGAACCCTTGGCGTGCAGCCTCGGCGATCAGATCCTCGCGCCCTTCAAAGTGACGGTAGACGGCAGCCGGGGTGACACCCGCCTGTTTCGCGGCCTCTGACAAGGTGAAACCGGTCGGTCCCTTGACCTCGATCAACTCCAATGCGGCGTCGATCAGGGCCTGGCGCAGGTTGCCGTGATGGTACCCGCGTTTAGACATCCCAGATGTCCGGCCCACCGCAAATTTTGTCGTCGATACGGCCCAGGGCCTTGCTGCTCTTGCGCTTGTAATCGACGGCATCCAGCACCTTGCGGATCGCATTCAGGCGGGCACGGCGTTTGTCGTCTGAGCGGATGATGGTCCAAGGCGTTATCTTGTTGTGTGTGCGGCTCAGAGTTTCGCTGATCGCATCGGAATAGGCGTCCCATTTTTGCAGACCCTCGACATCAATCGGGCTCAGCTTCCATTGCTTCAGCGGATCCGATTCCCGCGACAGGAACCGGCGCAATTGTTCAGCACGGCCAACGTTGATCCAGAACTTGAAGAGCAGAATACCGTCATCGACCAGCGCCTGTTCAAACGGCGTGACCTGGTGAAAAAACCGTTCGCGTTCATCGTCAGTGCAAAAGCCGTGGACCTTTTCAACAACGGCGCGATTGTACCAGCTGCGATCAAAAAAGGTGATTTCACCGGCCGAAGGCAGGTGATCGATATAGCGCTGGAAATACCACTGGCTTTGTTCTGCGTCCGAGGGTTTGGACAGTGCGATCACTTTGGCCCCGCGCGGGTTAAGATTTTCGCGGAACCGCTTGATGGTGCCACCCTTGCCCGAGGCATCGCGGCCTTCAAAGACAATGACAAGACGCTGGCCGCTTGATTTCACCCAAGCCTGCATCTTTACCAGCTCGATCTGCAGTGCGCGCAGCTCCTTTTCATAGACCTTGCGGGCGAGCCGTTCGCTGTGCGGATAGCTGGGAGACAGGATATCGCCCTTGTCCGCACGCTTGATGGCGTTTCGGATCTCTTCGGGAGCGTCGTTCTTGAAGTAGGCACTGATCGCGCCGTCAAATGGCAGTTCCATCGACAAGTCCTTTTGTCTGTCTTTTCAGCAATATGGGATGTTAAGGGGCTTAACGCAAACCCGCACGCATCGCGGCGCGGTCGATTGCGGCGACAATCTCATCCTCGGACGTGTGCTGCGGCATGTGGCCGATCCCCTCAAGGCGCGTCAGAACAGCGCCCGGTATCTGGTGAACGAGTTTTTCAGAATGAATGGACAGGCCAACCGTATCATCCGCCGTGCCGTGGACGATTTCCGTGGGCACTGCGATCTGCGCGTAATCGTCGACCTGCGCTTTGATTTCGTCCAGCAGATTGGCGCGCTGATCGGCATTGGCGCGCATGGACACGCGGCGCAGGGTCAGGCTGGCGCCGATTTGATCCGCATAGCCATCGGGCGGATTTTGAGGCTCAAAAACCGCTGCGATGGCCCTGTTGACGCGCTCCTCGCTCACAAAAGCGGTGATTATCGGCACGACGATCCGGCTGCCCCACCAGGAAGAAGTCACGCGATAAAGCGGGTCCAGCGGTGTGGTCCATGGGTTGGACGGCGCTGCAATCGGAACCAGGGCTGCGAGGCGATCAGGATGGTACGCCGCCCAGGCCAGAGCCACCGCGCCGCCATAGCTGTGGCCCACCACGATCGGCGCCTTGGCACCGAGTTGCCGTGCGGCTTGGCTGAGCAGGTCAGCCTGTTGGCGCAGGGTGGCTCCGGTTGTGTTCAGTCTGTCGGTGTACCCCAGTCCGGGGCGATCAATGACGTAGACGCGGTAATCCTCGGCCAGACGTGGCGCGAGAGAAAACACCATGTCGCGCGTGCTGCCGCTGGCACCATGGATCAGGACCACATCGGGGCCGTTGCCCATCACCACGGCGTGAGCATCGGTTTCCCCGACACGGATGATCTGCCCTTGCGGGGGAAACCGGCTTTCGGCCCGCGCCTCTTGGCGATGGGCACGCAACAGAACAAAGGCCCAGAACAGGGCCAGTGCCACGAGGATCAGGATGATTGCCTTTAAAGCCATACCCCTAATCAAGCGCGCAGATCGGTCGTTTCCAGTCCAATCTTTTCAATATCGAAAGGCGTGGTCTCGTACACCTCGTTGATCCAGTTGCCATAGAGCAGATGCGCGTGGCTGCGCCAACGGTTCTGCGGAGCCTTTGATGGATCGTCACCGGGATAATAATTGATCGGCACATTGATCGCGGTGCCCTCGGCCACGTCGCGGTCATATTCCTGTTTCAGGGTATCGCTGTCATATTCGAAATGGTTAAAGATATAGAGCGCACGATGCCCTCGATCCTCGACCAGACAGGGGCCGACCTCGTCGCTGCCCAACAACGTCTTCAGCCCAGTCGCGGCGTCAATTTCATCCTGCCGCATCTCGGTCCAGCGCGACACCGGGATCACGCAAAGGTCTGAAAACCCGCGCAGATAGGGCGAGGCCGGGGCAAGATTGTTGTGCCCGAAACAGCCGAACGCCTTGTGGTGCAGCATGTGTTTCTTGACGCCATGAAAGTGGTTGATCATCGCCATACCGCCCCAGCACACACCAAGAGTGGAATGCACGTTGGTCTGGGTCCACTCAAAGATTTCGGAAATTTCATCCCAATAGGTCACCTGATCGAATTCCAGATGTTCGATCGGTGCGCCGGTGATGATCAGCCCGTCGAATTTCTTGTCGCGCAGTTCTGAAAACGGGCGATAGAAACTCTCCATATGATCGGCGGCAGTGGTCTTGGTCTGATGCTCGGACATGCGGATCAGGCTGAATTCGATCTGCAGCGGTGTCGCTCCGATCAGACGGGCGAACTGGGTCTCGGTCTGAATCTTTTTCGGCATCAGATTCAAGAGCCCGATGTGCAATGGCCGGATGTCCTGGCGCGCCGCCTGATCCTCGGACATGACCATGACGCCTTCTTGGGTCAGTACGTCATAGGCAGGAAGGTCGGCGGGTATCTTGATGGGCATTGGCTCTGCTTTCAGGGAAAGTGAACGGGTTAGATAGTACGGTGTTGATGTGCTGCCAAGGGGGCTTGGCAGAGCAGGGTCGTTGTCAGGGGAAGACAGCCAAAGAAGCCGCTGCTAGTTCTATAAAGACAGATGGAGAGTGTGCTGTATGGATCGGAACGAGCGATGAGAGTTTTCTGGCTGGCGCTGTTGGCTTGCCTTGGAGCGCAAACAGCACAGGCGCAATCCGGGGACCCGATGGATTTGCAGCGATGCATCTGGCGGTGTCTGGCGGATTCCCCCGGCGCCCAAAGCCCGCGTTATCATCAATGCGTCGAAAGACTCTGTGTCACGCAACCAGCACCTCAGTACACCGCGCCAGCCACTGCGTCCCGTTGGAAGAGCGGTGTTGCCGCAGACGGAATCACGCGATTTGCCGGTGTGGATGTGGCGCAGGAAGGCGGTCCGGGGTTTTATTACATGTGTGATCGTCAAGGGCAGAGCTATGTCATGCTGTTTCGTCATCACGGTCCGCCGGGCCTGTTGCGGTTTCGTATCGGCGCACAGAACTTTACGGTTCCGTTTGACCGCACGCGCGGGGAATTGACCATGAACGTCATACCGGGCGGTCAGTTTCTGAACGCGCTATCTTATGGCCAAACTGCCTGGATCAGCGACATGCAGGGACGTCATGTCATGAATGTAAACCTGCAGGGCGCCACTGCGGCCATGCGAGGCGCGATTGCGGCCTGCCGAGGCTAGGATCGTTCGGCAACTGCGTTGGCGATCAGGGTGTCAAAACCCTGTGCATCCTGCACCGATGCGATTTGGTCTGCCGTTACTGTTACGCCCCATCGCGCCATCGCCTCGTACCGGGGCTGGCGGTGTGCCAGGGCCTGCGCATAGGTCCAGCGGATAAAGGCGTCTGGATCAACATCATCTTCCAGGCAATTGTTATCGCTCAGATATGTGTCCCACATTCGCGAGAGAAATTCTGGCTGATAGGACATCGGTTTGGGGGCCTTGTCGAAGCGGCGGATCAGATCCTGAGTGTGCGCTTCGTCGCCTTTGATCCAGACCATCAATGTATGCTGTGACAATTCGGACAGGATCGGATCATCGGGATCATCTGCATTGACCCATTCGCAGATCGATCCGCCAGTGTCGCAGATAAAATTGGAATATCCATACAGTCGTTGGGCGCGGTCGATGAAATACTCCGTATCCAGAAGCGCATGAATTTCCGCTTGCCGGAACTGTTCCTGACGGCGGCGGTACTCTTCCATGCTGAGCCCGCCCTTATCGGGATTGCCGGGCTTTCCGAGATAGGCGGATACCGGCGTCAGGTTGGCAAAACTGATGTTTGATCCGATATAAATTGAGTCAGACAGCAGGAGGTCGCGCAGGAATGGGACCTTCATCGCCTCGGCCTTGGCGTTATCAGCGATGTATTCGCCCATGTAACGGGTGCCGATGCGATAATCGATGCTGTAGTGAAACCAACCGCCGGCATCGCGGAGCATCTGGCTGATGTGGGTCTTGCCGAGGCCGGACATGCCGAAGAACAGAATGCGCTTTGTCGGTGCCGCGCGCCAATCCTGCGCTGTTTTATAGATCATGAACCCGTCCCCTTTTCGCCTAGCTACTCAGCGGCGCGGGCGGGGTCAATTGCGCCGTTTTCCAATCGTTCCGTTCAGGATCAGCAAACCCAGGGCCAGTAAGGCAAAGCCGGCATATGCACGGGGGTGAAGCTCTTCGCCAAGGACAAGCGCCCCGAGAATGATGGCCACCGGCGGAATCAGCAGCGTAACCAGCATGAGATTGCCGCTGCCGGCCATCGTAAGCACCCGGTAATATAGCAGGTAGGCCCCGGCCGTGGCGATCAGTGCATAATAGGCGATGGCGGCCCATGTGACCGGTTGCAAATCAAAGGCGACAGGTCCGTCAAGGATCAAGGCGCCGGGCAGCAGGATCAGGGTCGAACCGGTCAGCATTCCGGCGGCGGCGACTTGCGGTGCCAGATGGCCAAGACGCGCCCGTGCCCAGGCACTCGCAAGGGCATAGCTGACCGTACCCGCGAGAACCGCAAGCTGCGCGGTGCTGCGCAGATCAAAGGTCGCGAGGTTCGTCAGGCCTATGGCCGTGGCAACTCCCAGAAAGCCCAGACCGACCCCGATGACCTTGCGCAACGTCAGGCGCTCGTCGGCAAAGACGAGGGCCGCCACAAGCACGCCAAAGATCGCGGTGGCCGCGTTCAGGATCGAGGTCAGGCCAGTTTCGATATAGAGTTGCCCCCAGCTCATCAGACCAAACGGGATCACGTTGTTCAGCAATCCCATGATCAGAAATGCGCCCCAGACGCGCGGTTCGCGCGGGATCGGCAATCGCGAGGCCAGAACCACAATCCACAAGACAAGCATCGCCCATCCGGTCCGGTGCAACACGGCAGTGACCACCGGAACTTCGTCAAGTGCGACGCGGATCGCCAGAAAGGAGCCGCCCCAAAAAAGACCCAGCAGCGAGAGTTCGGCCCAAGCCCGAGGGGATATGGTTTTTTGATCTGTCATGCGGCCATATGGCTGAGTTTAATTGCCCACGGCGACCCGGATCTTGCGGGTTTCCGAAAGTATGTTGAGATAGTTGGCCGCAAAGATCACCGCCGCCCCGACAAACACCCAGACATCCAGCGCTTCGTTATAGAGGAGCATGCCGACCACCGCGATGGTGGGCAGCCGGGCAAAGTCGATTGGCATGACCACGGTTGCGGGCGCGATGGCCAGTGCGTTGGTGATGCAGAAATGCGCGAGCAATCCGCCAAGTGCGATGACGATCAGCCACGGCGCAGTCTGCATGTCGGGCAGGGCGATATCGCCATCAAATCCGGCGGCCAGCAGGCCAAAGCCCAATTGCATCACTGTCAGCCAGAACATGATGCAGCCAACGCTGTCGGTGCGAGTCAGCCGCTTGGTGAACATCCCTGTGAAGGCAAAGAAGATTGCCGCGGCCGCCGCAGCCATGATGCCGACATTGATGGTCTCGGGGCTTGGCCGTGCGATGATGAGAATGCCCACAAAACCCATCGCCGCCGCAAAGACACGCATCGGTGTAAGCCGTTCGCCAAGCACCAGCGGCGACAGGATGATGATCCACAGAGGCGACGTGAATTCGAGCGCAAAGACCTGCGCCAGCGGGATGAGTGTGATCGCATAGAACCAGAGGTTCTGGCCGCTGAAATGAACGAGATTGCGCAGAAAATGCAGACCGATCCGCTGGCGCGAGATTTGGCCCATTTTGCCCGTCAGGGACAGGATCGCGACCACGATCACCACGCCAATGGCGCTGCGGTACATCATGATTTCGAACGTATCGAGCGCAAAGCTGACCTCGCGACCTGCCACTGCCATCGACGAGAACGAAGCAATCGCCCCGGTCATCCAGAGGGCGGCCTTTAAGGTTTGGGCGGGTTGTTCGCTCACAGATGGGCCAGATGTATGGGCCTGCGGCGCGAGCAGTTGTATCTCATGAAACCTCCACTAACCTTTCTCCCGATCGGTGTCGGTCACAAATTTCAAAATGTCAAAGTTGCAGCCACGGGTTTCCGCCTTTGCGCTCAAGGTCCGATATCAGATCGGCGCGCAGAAACACAAAGTTCGAGAACATGAAAATATTTGAAAGAGGGTCCTTGGGATCTCGTCGCGCCAACCCTCCGGGTACCAATTGGAAAACCTCATACCCCGGGATGGATGCCGCGAGCATTTGCAGTGAATGGCCACGGAACATGTGATGCCAGTTAAATTCCATATGGACGCCAACGGGCTTGTGCCGAGCGATCAGGTCTTGGGCGCCAGCCAGGACCTCGAACTCAAATCCTTCGGTGTCGATCTTGATGAAATCGACGGTCTCACTGCCAAGTCTCTCGTTGGCGAAAATGTCGAGAGTAATGACGTCAATCAGGTCCGTTTGGGTGTTTTTGACGTAGGGCACTTCGCTCGCTTCTGCCGCGAACGAGGCATGCGATGATGCGCTCTCTTCATAGTGAAGTTTGAGCTTTCCCAGTTGACTGCCAACGCCAACGTTAACTGGCGTAAAGCGATCTCCGTATTCCAGTGACAATTGGCTTAGCGTTGCAAAAGTCGTGCCAAGTGGCTCAAATGCATAGACTTTTTCATTAGGAAAGGACTTTAGAAACTTGCGGCTGTAGGTTCCGACATTCGCACCGACATCAAGCATGGTTTTCGGATCGAACTGTTTGAGGACATGTTCAAATAGAAAATTTTCGGCGGCATCGGTCGTATCTGGGTCGTTTTCATATCCATAGGCCCTGAGCGCACGAAGGATGTTTTTTCGGTTCTTCCGCTGCAATTCCGGTCGGCTGTAGCGTTCAATATATTTTTGGGTCAGGTAGTTGGACAGCCAGCTCATAAAACGTCATTCCAATTGTCACACAGGTGTTGATCTTGTTGGGGTAATACCGGGCGCGTGGAGATCATGATTCGCAATTCCACTCGATGAAATTTGGCGGAACCAACGCAAGGTCAATTTTGGCGCGCTCGCGCGCCGTTGGAGATACTTTCATAAATTGATTCAACCCAAAGCGCTCAGGTCGCCGATACTCTGTTTGGGTCCAAAGCTGCCACAAAACCCTCATATCATTGTTTCTTGATATCATGCGTAGGTGACAGCCTTGCCGAAATGTTTCTGCAGTGATGGCTCAAGTCGTTAAGAGCCTACTAACTGTACTCTCACAACGAGTCAGACGGAGCGTCAACGCTAATGTAGTCGGCCGGGTAACGATCTCTGAAATCGTCCGGCAGATAGCCATGTGCGACAGGTACGCCACCGATCATGGCCGCAACAAGACAGAATGAACTTGGAGCACCTGCAAGAAGGATGAGGCTGCAGCGCGATAATGCGAAGAGGTCGCGATATTCGTCTGGGACCAGATCACCGATGGCTGAATTAACGCTAGGGCGATGTTCTATCTTGGTAAAAGACTCTTGAGTGTCGAAGACAAGCTGAGGTTCGTCTGAAAAAAACATGACACTCATGTCTTGGATACTTTTCAGGTAAGCTAGGCACTTGCCGATATTTTCGGTCAGTTCGGAGCGCGACTTTAGAAAATGTGGTCCTGCATTCGGGTCGATCCGATCACTTGCCCGAATGTGAAAGCCGGCGATGGATTGATCCGGAAAGCTCTCAAAGTTGAATTTTGGCGTGATCTTGCGCGCGCTTGCTCTGACGTCATTTGAACTAACCATGCAGCGAAGCGAGGCCAGATCTTTCACGGTGAGGCAGTTCTTCAGGTCGAACCGACGACGGATATTGAAGAGCTTTATTGAACTGCTCCCCGCGACTTTCAACGTGACGCGCGGATTTTGTAGATCAAACAGGATCTCGTAGCTGCGATCTTCTCGTGCACCGACGTTATGGAAGAGATATGTGACGTCGCACCCGTATTTGGTGGCCAAGGCACTGAGAACAATGATCTCTTCCAGTCTGTTTCCCAGGCCGTCATTGCGGCCCAAATAAACAAACGAGTCAGGTGGCGTGGCAGGGTCGCGCGATTTCTTCTTTACTCCCATTCAATCGTGCCCGGGGGCTTGCTGGTCACATCATAGGTCACGCGGTTGATACCCTTGACCTCGTTAATGATCCGGGTGGCGGTTTCACCAAGGAAATCATGGCTGAACGGGTAATAGTCCGCTGTCATTCCATCTACCGAATTTACCGCACGTAGGGCGCAGGCATAATCATAGGTGCGCCCGTCGCCCATGACGCCGACCGTGCGCACAGGCAGGATCGCGACAAAGGCCTGCCAGATGTCGTCATAAAGGCCGTGCTTGCGGATCTGGTCGATATAGACGGCATCGGCTTTGCGCAGGATTTCCAGTTTTTCTCGGGTGATTTCACCGGGGCAGCGAATGGCAAGGCCAGGGCCGGGGAAGGGGTGCCGTCCGATGAAGCTGGCAGGCAGGCCAAGCTCATGACCCAATATACGCACTTCATCCTTGAAGAGTTCGCGCAGGGGTTCGACCAGCTTGAGACCCATCTTTTCCGGCAACCCGCCGACGTTGTGGTGGCTCTTGATGGTGACCGACGGTCCACCCGAGAACGACACCGATTCGATGACATCCGGATACAATGTTCCTTGGGCGAGGAATTCCGCACCCTCGATGGTGTCAGCGTATTTCTGGAACACGTCGATAAACAGCTTGCCGATGATCTTGCGCTTGGTTTCCGGGTCACTGACGCCGTCAAGCTCTCCGAGAAACAATTCGCTTTCATCCGCGTGGATCAGTTGCAGATTGTAGTGCTCGCGGAACATCGACACGACTTCCTGCGCCTCGTTCATCCGCAACAACCCGTGATCGACAAAGACGCAGGTTAGCTGATCGCCGATGGCCTCGTGAATCAGGACCGCCGCGACAGAACTATCGACACCTCCGGAAAGGGCGCAGATGACTTTTTTGTCACCGACTTGCTCGCGGATCTTGCGGATCATCTCTTCGCGATAGGCGCCCATCGTCCAGTCGCCGGTGAAACCAGCAGCGCGAACGAAGTTCTCGTAAAGCGTCTTGCCGTTGGGCGTGTGGTGAACTTCGGGGTGAAATTGCACCGCATAGAAATTCCGGTCCAGATCGGCCGTGATCGCAAAGGGCGCGCCGGGCGAAGTCCCGCAGACTTCGAAACCGGGGGCGATTTCAGAGACATGATCGCCATGGCTCATCCAGACCTGTTCACGGCCGGAGCCATCCATGAACCAACCGTTTAGAAACTCGCTGCGTTTGTCCGACGGCGTGACATAGGCGCGACCAAATTCGGCGGTGGCATTTTCGCCGGCTTCAACCTTGCCACCAAGATCGTGCATCATGACCTGTTGGCCATAACAGATGCCCAGAATCGGGACGCCGAGTTTGTAAACGGTTTGGGGGGGGCGTGGGCTTCCCTCGCGCATCACCGAATCCGGCCCGCCGGAGAGAATCACGGCTTTTGGGTCAAACTCGGTCAGAAACGCGTCGGAGACGTTCTGATAGGGGTGGATTTCGCAATAGACGTTCAGCTCTCGCAGGCGGCGGGCAATAAGCTGCGTCACCTGGCTGCCGAAGTCGATGATGAGGAGGCGGTCATGGCTGGTCTGGGTCATGTGCAGCCTTTAGGGCGACGCGGGCATCGTGGCAAGAGGGATGGCAGCAAGAGGTGGGGTTAGCCCATCGAATCCGAGCTTTGCTTGCCGCGTTGTGCGGCGCGGTTGGTATCGACCCGATAGCTCCAGAACGCGATGGCCGACCAAGTCAGAATGTAGAGTATGCCAACCCCGACAACGACGATACCGGGCAAGGGGCCGACATCTGCGCGGCTGAGCGCCTGATCCAGCGAGGTGACCGGGGTGGGATGTACGGCGAGCTTACCGGCAAAGGCGATAGACTGGATCAGCAGAATCCATAGATAGTTTCGGCGGATCCGCCGACCAACCGCGATCAATAGCCCGACATGATAGCGGGGATGCATGTAGTCCCGCGCCAGAATTTGTTGCCAATGATCCTCCATATGCAGGTCGCCGTCATAGAGCAGCGGTGCGTAGAAATGGGTCTCCAGCCACCGGGCACGGGCGCGCCAGACGCTGAAATAACGATAGCGACGCGCTTCGAGCATCAGGAAGAGAATGATCAGAACACCCACCAGAACCAACGGCAGAGGCGAAGCTTCGGGTGAGGCAAAAGAGATCGACAACGCCACGCCGAGTGTCACAACCGCCCAGTTGGTGGTTGTGTCGAGCCGGGTCCGCCAGATTGTGCTGCGATAGACCTCGCCCCGGTAGAGATGCGCGACCGCGCCAATCTCGGCAGCGTTCAGGGTTTTGCGTTCTGATTCTGTTTCTAAAATTGCGCCGCCCTCCCATGGCTGGCGATCATAATGCCCCGGCGACTTGCGCGGGTCAAAGTATTCGCCACAGCCCTATATGTCGCTTTTCCCCCGCATCCGCCGTAATCTTTCCCGGCAAGGTGACGCGGTTGCGATAAACCACAGACGCAGAAGCTGTTTTCAACAGGGAGCGCGGGCATGACCGAAGCAAATACAAAACGCAGGGCACGGGGTGGCGGCGGCGCAGCGCGGCGGGCCGAGCGGACCGCGGTGAGCGTTGAAACGGCCAAGTACATCGAGCGGAACATTCCGAATTTTGAGATTCTGACACCGGAAGCGCTCGAGATCATCGAGGCCAATGCCGAAAAGGTACTGGCGGAAATCGGCGTGAACTTTGTGAACAACCCGGTCGCATTGGAGCGCTGGCGCGAGGCCGGTGCCGAGATCGACGGGGAAAGGGTGCGCATTCCGCTGGGGCTGGCGCGCAAGCTCTGTGAAACGGCACCTTCAAGCTTTGTTCAGCATGCCCGCAACCCGGCCCGCAATGTTGAGATCGGCGGCAAGAATCTGGTTCTCGCGCCGGTGTATGGCCCGCCTTTCGTGCGTGATGCGCAGGGTGGCCGCCGCTACGCGACTATGGATGATTTCCGTAAATTCGTGAAGCTCGGGTACATGTCCAAATGGCTTCACCATTCCGGCGGCACCGTTTGCGAACCCACCGATGTGCCGGTGAACAAGCGCCATCTCGACATGCTGCTGGCCCATATGACACTGAGCGACAAGCCATTCATGGGCTCGGTGACAGAGCCAAGCCGCGCACAGGATTCCGTCGAGATGTGCGAGATCCTGTTCGGCAAGGAGTTCATTCAGCAGAACACTGTGATGACATCGCTGATCAACGTGAACTCGCCGCTGACTTTTGATGATGTGATGATGGGCGCTCTTGAGGTCTACGCCAAGAACAACCAAGCCTGCATCATTTCACCGTTCATCGTAGGTGGTGCGATGGCGCCGGTCTCGGTTGCAGGCACGCTGACTCAGGTGTTGGCCGAAGTACTGGCAGGGATTGCCTATTCGCAGCTAATCAGACCCGGCGCACCGGTTATCTTTGGCGCCTTTGTGACATCGATCGACATGAACAGCGGCGCGCCAACGTTCGGCACGCCCGAAGCCAGCCAGATTCTGTATGGGGCAGGGCAGCTTGCACGCCGCATGGGGCTGCCGTTCCGCTCTGGTGGCGGGCTGTGTGCGTCGAAACTGCCGGACGCGCAGGCCGCTTATGAGACTGCGAATACGTTGAATGCGGCGCTGTTGGGTGGGGTCAACTTCATGCTCCATGCCTGTGGTTGGCTGGAAGGCGGACTCGTCAGCAGTTTCGAGAAATTTGTCATGGATGCGGACCAGCTTGGCGTGTTGCACAAACTTGCCCAGGGCGTAACTGTTGACGAGGATGCGCAGGCGATGGGCGCCATCGCCGAGGTCGGGCCAGGCGGGCATTATCTGGGGTGTGAACATACACAAGCCAATTTCAAGAGCGCGTTCTGGCGTTCGGACGTTTTGGATTACAAGCCTTTCGAGACGTGGGAAGAAGAGGGTGCGCGTGATACGCAGACCCTTGCTTCAAACCGGGTTGCCCGCCTTTTGGAGACTTACCAGCAGCCGGCACTCGACCCGGAAATCCAGGCCGCGCTCGAGGCCTATGTCGCCGCCAAGAAAGAGTCGATGCCCGACGCCTTTATGTAGCGATCTCTGATCGCGCGGAGCGCAGCAACTGCGCTTCGCCCATCATGGCAATCAGAACATCGACATGCTGTGCCAACGCGTAACCGGCATCGTCGCTGTTGCGCTGATCATTGAGCGTACGTTCAATTTCAATCAGGCGCAGAACTGCCGCTGCCGGACGTGGCAATGCGCCGTACCCAAGCAAGCGTTGCAGATGCCTGTCGCGGCGGTACTCTCGTGCCCCAAACTGGGCGGCGCGGATCAAAATCTGTGGGCGGCGCAGTGCGCTCAACATGCTCATTACATCTTGCATTTTCCGAAATCCCTTTCCCTCGGTTTCCTGATGGGTTCGATCTATTGCACAACCTTTGCGGGTGTTGCGCTCTTACCGAAACCATCGTTCGCCGTTTTCACTACTGTTTATCATTTAAAAACAATGGTGAACGGGTGAGTGCTCCATTAACACTAGGGTAACAGAATCGTTCATAGGTTGTTGGTTAATGAATAGGTAACCGTAACTGCCCTGACGATTTTGAGGACAGATCAACATGCAAAATCAAGCGCTGGAGACCCTGCCAATCTGGGTTCCAGAGAGTGTTCAACGCTATCTGGCACATACCGAAGCGGGGCAACCGATCCGCGATCTAGCCCGAAGAGCGCAATGCCATGCTTCCACCATTCTACGGCAAATCCGCAAGGTAGAGACACGCCGCGACGATCCGCTTGTTGATGCAGCTTTGGCGATGCTTGCAGATATCCATTTCTCCATACCTCGGTGCTGCGCCACAGACGCCAGCGGCCCAAGTAACGCGACAAAGGACAATACATTAATGACCTATAGTGAAAAGTTAACAGTTCCCGCGCCCGACGCCGCCACACTGGAAAGCGAGGCGCGCCGTGTTCTACGACGCTTGTGCGAGGCTGGCGCTGTGCTGGCCGTGGCCGAAAATATGGACAAGGCCGTGATCGTTCGCGATGGAGAAGGTACGGCGAGCACGCGTACCGCTGTTGTGGACTGTGCCGTTGCTCAGGCCATGGCGTTAAAAGACTGGATCGCTTGCGCAAATCCAGGCCGTATCAGCCGCTATCGTATCACAGCGACGGGTCGCACTGCGTTGGGGCAGTTGTTGGCGGATCAGGAAAATCGTGCCCGCAAGGAAAAGGAGAACGGGTTTGCTGAGGCTCAAACCCCCTTTTGCGTAAGGGGCGAACCGGGTTCGTCAGAAGCCAGTGGGAAAGACGCTCCACCAAGACGGACACGCTATAACCTGTCGGAGAGTCCGTTGATCGCGTTAGCACGGCGCAAGGATCGCGACGGAAAGCCATTTCTCGAAGATGCTTTGGTACGCGCGGGCGAGCGGTTGCGTGAGGATTTTGAACTGGCCCAGATGGGACCGCGCGTGGCACAGAATTGGGATCATTTTCTGACTGGAGGCGGCGGTCACGGCGGAAATGATGCGGGTGTTGATATGGGGACGCGCTCTTGTAAAGCGCGAGACTGCGTGGCGCGGGCCTTGTCTGATCTTGGCCCCGGCCTCAGCGATGTGGCGCTGCGCTGCTGCTGCTATCTGGAGGGGCTTGAGACCGCAGAAAAGAAGATGGGCTGGTCCGCACGCTCGGGCAAGATCGTTCTGCGGATCGCGCTGCAGCGACTGAAACGCCATTACGACGGGTTGAATGAACCCGGCCGCATGATCGGGTGAACCGCAGGGCAGGTGGGTCGCGGCCCGATCTCTCTGTGCGAGCAGATCAAACAACAGGCGAACACGATCAGAGTTTGCTATCTGCCTCCTCGACAAGGTCTTCGACAGCATTGAACGCATCTTCTCCGGCCTTGTGCTGGTCGGCAACCGCCTTGATCAGGGCGTTCATCTTGCCTTGGTCATTGTGCGCCGCGATCAGTTTCGCCTGCTTTTTCTTCGCAGCCTGAAGGTCCTTGTTGAGACCTCCCAGATTTTTCAGATGCTCCGAGGCCTTTTTCAAACAGGCCTTGGCGTTCTGTACATCTTTTTCCAGTGCGTTCTTGCCCGGGACATCGGCGGGGATCGACGCGAACTTTTCCGGTGCGCAAAGCGACTTGGCATGCGTTGTGAATTTTTCGATATTCCGCCCCAGGCGTTTCGCCTTGGTGTCCGTTTGCTGACGCTTGGCATTTTCCAGAAGCATATCTGGCAATTCGTCGCCTTTGCCTTCCTTCAAGGCCTTGGTGACAACCACATCTCTTGATTTCTTGAGGTTCGCGCCAAAGTACGCTTCTTTTGCCGACAGCGTGCCGAATGCATCCTTAGACAGGGTGAGTTCGGACAGAATCGTCGAAGACTTGTCCATCCATTTCTTGACTGTCTTGTTAGACTTTTCCGTTTCGCCCGCCTTTTTCATCTCCTTGGCAAACTCATCTCGCGCGCGCTTGAACTCCTGAAACCGTTTTTTTGCGTTGTTGCTCAGATCCTCAAGTGACTTGACCAGATTTTGTTGTTCGGCCAGCGATGACTCCCAATCCGCCAATGCCTTCTTGAAGTCATTGTCACCAACAAAGTCTTTCCATTTCTTGCCGGTGACGCCTTTCTTGATCGCCGCAGGGATCGCTTCAGACAGTTTGTCTTCCCGGTCGTAGGCTATCTTTCGATTGGCCTTCATCTTTGCCTTGATCGCAGGCGAGTCTGCCGCTGGACAATGCTTGGCGACGTCCTTTTCCATCGCGATGCATTTCTTTTCAAAGATCTTGGCCTTCAATTCCCATGCTTCAATACTCGGCACAGCATCACCTCTCTATCGGTTCGCGCTGCCTTGGACATGTCGGCAGCCAGAAAAAAATTACAATCTGCGAATCAGTATCGCGGCAGAGCGGTATTCAAACAAGGATTTGGTTCACATAAGGAAATATGTGTGCGGGGCTTGGGCGCATACCACCCATGTGTCGCTGGTGGTTCTCATGACGCGGCGTTATGGTAGGGACTGACCCAATCTACCCAGCAGACCGGAACAGACATGACGCGTGACCTGAAAATCCCCGAAAAGCGCCATCCGGAAAAGGCGCACCGGCCCGACAACGTTCAGCCCAAGAAACCTTCGTGGATTCGCGTCAAGGCGCCGGGGGGCAAAGGATATGCCGATACCCGCAAGATCATGCGCGATAACAATCTCGTCACGGTTTGCGAAGAGGCGGGATGCCCCAATGTCGGCGAATGCTGGAGCCAGGGACACGCGACCATGATGATCATGGGCGAGATTTGCACGCGCGGCTGCACCTTTTGCAACATCGCTACCGGTCGCCCAGATACGCTGGATGCGTTCGAACCGGGGCGGGTGGCGCATGCGGTTGAAAAACTGGGGCTGAACCATGTGGTGATCACATCGGTGGATCGCGACGATCTGAATGATGGCGGTGCTGATCACTTTGCTCAGACCATCCGTGCGATTCGCCACCGCAGCCCGAAAACCACGATTGAAATCCTGACACCTGACTTTTTGAAATGCGATCCCTCTGTTCTGGAGGTCGTTGTCGAGGCGCGGCCCGATGTATTTAACCACAATCTGGAAACAGTACCGGGTCTCTATCCGACCGTGCGCCCCGGCGCGCGCTACTTTCATTCGCTGCGATTGTTGCAGCGGGTCAAGGATCTTGACCCCGGCGTCTTTACAAAATCCGGCATCATGGTGGGGCTGGGCGAAGACAGTCAGGCCGTGAAACAAGTGATGGACGACATGCGCGCGGCGGACGTGGATTTTCTGACGATTGGTCAGTACCTGCAACCGACGCCAAAACATCACCGCGTGGATCGTTTTGTGACGCCGGAGGAATTTGAGACTTATGAAAAGGCCGCCTTTGGCAAGGGGTTCCTGATGGTCTCCGCAACGCCTCTGACGCGGTCATCCTATCACGCAGGGGATGATTTTGCCCGCTTGCGCGACGCGCGGCAGGCCAAGCTGGGGCTTGTTTAACCCGTCGCGATCAGCACTGCACCTCAGTTGGTTTCGGGCAACGCCTTGAGATAGGCGGCAATCGCACTGCGATCTTCGGAGCTCAGATGCGCGATGCTCTCTACCACCTTCGTCATTTGGCCACCGGCGCTGTCATAGTCAGGCGTGAATCCGGTTTCCAGATAATAGGCGATATCCCCCGCGCTCCACTTAAGTGATTGCGGGTCAATCGCCGGTATCTTGCCTTTGCCTGACGGATTCGGTGCGCCCTGCATCCATTGGCTGCGATCCAGCCCACCGGTCACGTCGCGCGGCGTGTGGCATTCGCCACAGTGGCCGAGTGCCTCTACCAGATAGCGGCCACGTTCCACCTCCGGGCTGGGCGGATCGGTCAACACCCAATCCGGGGTCAGGTTGACCAGCTTCCACAGGCCAAGACCACGGCGGATATTAAAGGGAAAGCTCAGCTCATGGGTCAGGCTCGGCTGATCGGAGACCGGCAATGTGTCAAGAAACGATTTCAGGTCAGCGACATCCTGAAGCGACATTCGAATGTAGGTCGTATAGGGCAGAGACGGGTAAAGATGTGTATTCTCCGGCGACACGCCGGCCTTGAGCGCGTTCGCCAGATCCAGCGAGCTCCACCCAGCGAGGCCTGCAGGACCCGGAGATATATTGGGGGCAATGAATGTTCCGAACGGGCTGTCGATACGATAGCCGCCGGACAGGACCAGCTTGTCTTCACCCTTGGCGTCCGGGTCGGCATGGCACGAGGCGCAGCCACCCGCCCAGAACACCATCTCGCCGTTGTCCGGATTTCCGGTTAACCCGGCCATCGCGTCATTCGCGAGAGGCACAGGTCGACTCAGCACCCAAAGGGCGATTGCAGAAACGCCTGCCAGCAACAGGCAAACACTCAGAAATTTGCGCATCATTGCCTCAACTTCCGGGGGCGCAACAGCTGCCCCCGGCTCAATTCATTTGAAACGGATCAGTCGTTGGCCTTGCGGTAATTTTCATGACAAGCGCCGCAGGCTTTGCCAACCGGGCCGATCGCCCCACGCAGCGCGTCAAGCCCGTCGCCTGCCGCCGCTTGCATCGCTGCCGTAGCTTCGACCAATGCCATCGCGTCGTCACCGATCTTGCTGTCCGCCGCCCAGATCGCCGGGAGCGCTTCTGTCACGTCGTCGCCCAATGCAGCGTTGTCTGAACCCGGAGGCCACATGCGCGATTGATCCATCGCTGCCAAGGCCGCGAGGTTGGTGGCGGCAGCGGTGGCCGCCTCGGCATTGTATTCAACGTCGCCTTTGGCCATGCCTCCAAGCAGGCCGATATTGAAGGCCTGTAGCGACATTAGCGATTGCCGCGCTTTGACCGCTGACAATGTTGCCTTGTCCGCGTGCGATTCGCTGATCGCGGTCGTGCCGATAACGCCGGCGGCAATGATGCCAGCGATTAAAGTAGGTACATATTTCATTCAGTGTCTCCCAGAAAAGCCTGTCGAGTACCCCGAGTATACATGTGTTTTTTTGTGGATATACTGCCAAATTATGCAAAAGGACTCTTAATTCTTGCACAGCTCCAACTGGGATAACCTGCGTTATGTGCTGGCGGTGGCAGACATGGGAAATGTCAGCGCCGCTGCCCGGTCCCTGGGCGTCAACCATGCGACCGTCCTGCGGCGCGTCGCGGCGTTTGAGGCGGATCACGGTGGCGCAGTTTTTGAACGCACGGCAACCGGCTATCACGTTTTGCCTGAACGAGCGCGGGTGATTGAGGCCGCGCGCGAGGTCGAAAACGGGGTTCTATCGGTCGAACGTATGATGCATGGGGCCGTCGCCCCCTTGCGTGGCGAGGTGCGCGTGTCGTCAACGGATTCGATTTGCCAGATGCTGTTGCCCCCGTTGGTCGCAGCACTCCATGCGGAATCCACGGAATTGCAGCTCAATCTGCTGAGCACCAACAACCATGCCGACTTTGCGCGGATGCAGGCCGACATCTCGGTGCGTCCGGCATTGGCGCTGCCTGATGAGATGACGGGGGAAAGCAGCGCAATGCTTGCATTTCGGGCCTATCATGTCCCCGGCGCGAGTGATCGCTGGCTGAGCTTGTCAGGCGCATTGGCAAGATCGGCGCCTGCGAAATGGATGGACACCCAAATCTCGCCCGAGCGGATCGCCAAGGGGAGTGACAGCTTTCTGGTGTTGCGTGAATTGGCGAAATTGGGATTGGGAACGGCGATCCTGCCGGTCTTTGTTGGCGACAGGACGCCCGAACTTGTGTCTCATCCCGACAAGATGCCGACACTATCGGTGCCGATCTGGGTCGGAACCCATTCCGATCTGCGTGATGTGCCAAGGATACGCATCGTCCGCGAGCGCATTCTTGACTTCCTCGCTGCGTGCGCGCCGATGCTGGACGGCACAGGTCACGACGGTGCCTAGGTGAACCGGACCTTGCCGATAAATGGCAGGTTGCGATTACGTTGGGCAAAATCAATGCCATATCCGACGACGAACTCGTCCGGGATTTCGAACCCGATCCAGTCGGCGCGAAAATCGACTTCTCTCCGGCTCGGCTTGTCCAATAACGCAATGGATTTCAGGCGCGCGGGTTTGCGGCTGTTCAGCAGGCCGATGACGTGATTCAACGTGTGCCCGGTGTCAACGATATCTTCAACAACCAGCACGTCACGTCCTTCAATTGCACCTCTCAAGTCTTTGAGAATGCGCACTTCTCGACTGCTCTCGGTGCTGTCTCCATAGGATGACGCCTCGAGGAAATCGACCTCAATCGGCATATCTAACTCGCGCACTAGATCGGCGATAAAGACAAAACTGCCCCGCAACAGCCCGACCACGACAAGTTTGTCGGTGCCGTCAAATTCCGCGCGAATGTCGCGGCACAGCTCTTCGATCCGCGCGGCAATCGCCTTGGCAGAAATCAGTTCATCGATGACATATGGCCGCTTTGACATGGTCGCCCCTTGATCTTTTGGCCCAACCATACGACATGACGCGCCACTGTCATCCCTGAACTGCCGGTGCCGAGGATATGCCAACCCATTCGGAAACCCGACCCATGCCCTACACGGCCCAGCAGATGTACGATCTGGTGGCCGATGTTGCGTCCTATCCCAAATTTCTGCCTTGGTGTGCCGCTGCACGCGTGCGCAGTGTGACGCCGCAGGGTGAGGCCGAAGTGATGGAAGCGGACCTGGTGATCAGCTTCAAGGTTTTTCGCGAACGGTTTGGCAGCCGGGTCACATTGTGGCCCGAACAGAAGAAAATCGACACAGAATATATCGACGGCCCTTTCAAGTTCATGAAGTCGAACTGGTCGTTCGCGGATACGGAAACCGGGTGCGATGTGTCCTTTCACGTTGATTTTGAGTTCAAGAACGCGATCCTGCAAAAGGTGATCGGCCTTGTGTTCAACGAAGCCATGCAACGGATCGTGCGAGCATTCGAAACACGCGCCGCTGATCTCTACGGACCCGGTGCCTGACGCAAAGCCGCGAGCTTAAGCCGGGCCAAAGTGCATCTTGCACGGTCTGCGCCAACTGAGAAAACACCCTTTACGGGTCGCCCCAAACGGGTAACGTGACGCCATGACCGACACGTTAACAACTCGCCTTGCCGCCTTTGCCGCAGGCCCCGTTTCCGCAAGCCCCCTCGCACAGCGCGTGACATGTCTCTCAGCACTCGACTGGCTGGCCGTTGGTCGGGCGGGTGCCGAAGAACCGGTTTCAAAAATTGTCCGCGAGATGGCGCAAGACGAAGGCGGAGCAGGGCAGGCGCAAGTGTTTGGAGGCGCAGAGGCATTGCCCGCACGTGCCGCTGCTTTGGTCAATGGCACGATTTCGCACGCGCTTGACTATGACGACACGCATTTCGCCCATATCGGTCATCCCTCGGTGGCGGTGTTCCCGGCGGTTCTGGCGTTGGCAGAGCAGCGGGATTGCGCGACCGTCGAAATTCTCGAGGCCGCCCTAGTCGGCATGGAAGGCTCCATCCGCGTGGGGCTATGGCTGGGACGTTCACACTACCAAACAGGCTTTCACCAGACCGCCACGGCGGGTGCGTTCGGGGCCGGATTGGCAGCCGGACGCATTCTCGGGCTATCGGCAGATGATATGGCACAGGTGCTTGGGCTGATCGCAACGCGTGCTGCAGGTCTCAAGGCGCAATTCGGAACCATGGGCAAACCGTATAACGCTGGTCTTGCGGCTAGCACCGGGGTCGAGGTCGCCTTGTTGGTAGCGCGCGGGTTCCAGTCGAACCCGGACGCCTTGGCTGGGGCGCGCGGTTTTGGCGAGACCCACCATGGCGAGGCCAACGAAATCATCGCGCTCGACGGTCTCGGAGAAAACTGGTTGTTCGAAACCGTAAGCCACAAGTTTCATGCCTGTTGCCACGGGCTACACGCAGCGCTTGAAGCTGCGCGCGATCTGGATATCGCGGCACCGGAAATCGAAGAGATGACGGTGTGGACACATCCCCGCTGGATGAGCGTTTGCAATCAACACTCCCCGACCACCGGTCTCGGGGCCAAGTTCAGCTATGGAACTGTGCTGGCGATGCGGGCCGTTGGGTATAACACCGCGCGGTTGGAGAGTTATTCGGACAGGGTTTGCGCCGACCCGCGCATCATCGAACTGCGCAATCGGATCACCGTGAAATCGGATGACAGCCTGAGCGAGACACAGGCCGTGCTGTCAGTGCTGCGCCGGGATGGTGTGCGCGATGAGGCCACCCATGATCTGCAAAACCTGCCAGAACTGGCCGAGCGGGAAGGGCGGGTCCGTCGCAAAGCCACGCTCTTGATCGGGGCAGAGCGTGAAAACCTCGCCTGGTCGATCCTGAAAGGTGACGGACGCGCTCAGGGGTTTGCCGGGCTTCTGAACGATTGACGGCGGACCTTGACCCGCCGTCGGTTTGGTTCGCTCAGCTTGTCATGTCATAGGCACGCTCGCCATGGACAGCGAGGTCAAGCCCGTTGGTTTCGGTTTCCGCGTCCACCCGCAAGGGCGTGATCAGCGCCACGACCTTCACCAGAATGATCGTAACGACCAGAGTGAAGGCACCGACAATCGCGAGGCTGCCAAGCTGTGCGGTCCAGGTGCCCGCACCAAACACCGCAATCATGATCGTGCCGAAAATGCCGCCGACGCCATGAACCGCGAACACATCAAGTGTATCGTCGATCTTGAGAACCTGCCGCATCAAAACCACAGCCTCCTGACACAGCAGCCCGGCAATCGCGCCGATGATCAGGGCTTCGACCGGACCGACAAAGCCGCTGGCCGGGGTGATCGAGGCAAGTCCGGCGATCGTGCCTGTGACCATGCCGACCAGCGATGCCTTACCGAACTTGATCCGTTCCCACAGCGCCCAGGTCAGGGATGCCGTCGCGGCCGAAATATGGGTCACGGTCAACGCCATCGCGGCTCCGCCGTCTGCAGCAAGCTGGCTGCCACCGTTAAATCCGAACCAGCCGACCCACAGCATTGCGGCGCCGATCATTACAAAGCCGGGGTTGTGCGGTGGTGTCGTCTGGTTCTTGCGTGGCCCGAGGAAGAAGGCGATGACCAAGGCGGCAAGCCCAGCCGTTTCATGCACGACGATACCGCCGGCAAAGTCCCGCACACCGGTTTCGCCAAAGATGCCACCATCTGACAGAAAACCACCGCCCCAAACCCAATGGACCACCGGCGCATAACAAATCAGCATCCAAAGCGCTGAGAACACCAGCACAAAACCAAACCCGATCCGTTCGACATAGGCGCCGACGATCAAGGCCGGGGTGATGATGGCAAAGGTCATCTGGAACGCAAAGAACAGGATTTCCGGCAAGGTGCCGGCAAGGTCATCTGGGGTCATCCCGATCAAGAGCAACTTGTCCAGACCACCCCAATAGCCCGAGGTGCCGCCGCCAAAAGCGATGGAATACCCTGCGACAAGCCACAGAACGCTCATCAGGCATGCAATGGCAAAGCAATGCGTGAATACGCTGAGCACGTTGCGTGCGCGCACCAGCCCGCCGTAAAACAGTGCCAATCCCGGCAAAGTCATGAATAGGACCAAGGCCGTAGCCACGATGATCCATGCTGTATCGGCTCCATTCATGATGCCGCTCCTCCCCTCGTTTTCCTCATTACGCGGATAGACCCCAAAGCGAGTCGAGGAAAAAAGAAGCAAGTTCGTCCGGACGGTACAAAATGCGGGCGATTTAGGTATTGACATGAAAGTAGGCGTTAATCGGGGCTGTACGCCAAAAATTTAGCCTGTCTACGAAAGGGCGCGCGCCAGAAGTGTCAGCGCATGATCGCATGCCGCACGGCGCACCCGGGCGCGACCCAATGCGCCGAATTCGACGATTTCGGTTTTGGTCAGTTGGCCTTTCATTGCCAACCCGAAACACACCCGGCCTTCGGGTTTGAACTCTGATCCCCCTGGGCCGGCGATGCCGGTGATAGATACCGCCAACTCTACAGGCGCATGGGCGAGGGCGCCGTCTGCCATTTCGCGGGCGACGTCTTCGGACACCGCTCCAAGCCGGTCCAGCGTTTCTGCGCTGACCCCGAGCATCTGCTGTTTGGCCTCGTTGGAGTAGGTGACAAAGCCTCGGTCCACCACATCGGATGATCCGGCAAAATCAGTAAGCGCTGCGGCCACCATTCCGCCGGTACAGCTCTCGGCGGTGGCGATCCGAAGCCCCGCGTTGCGGGCTCGTGCGAGCAGGGACGCGACATCTACCATCCCATCACCCCATGCCACAAACCGGCGAGGACGATCACTCCAAGTGCCGCAAACACCCCGGCAATCACATCATCAAGCATCACGCCGAGCGGATCATTGCGCCGGTCCGCCCAACCGACCAGCCAAGGCTTGCTGATATCAAACAGGCGGAACAACAGAAACGCCGCGATCCAGCCGGGCCAGAGTTGTGTGATGTTCAAACCCATCGACCAGGCCGAATAGCTAAGCGGTGCCAGCGCAATCAACTGACCCGCGACCTCGTCAATGACGATTTCGGACGGATCGTGGTCCGCGCTCTCTCGTGTCATTACTCGCGTCGCCCAAAGCCCCTTGAAGAATGTGGCAACGATGGCCAGCAGAAACAGCGGAAAGCCTCCGATCAGATGAACAAGCCAACCCAGAGGCAAGGCGACCAGAGATCCCCATGTTCCCGGTGCGGGCCGCAGATAGCCGACACCGCAGACCGTGGCGATAAGTTGCGCCAACCGGGTCATACCGACACCAGCGAAGCAGTGGCAATCGACGCGATGCCTTCACCGCGCCCGGTAAAGCCCAACCGTTCCGAAGTGGTCGCCTTGACGGAAACGCGCGCGACGTCCATCCCCATGATCTCGGCAAGGCGGGCGCGCATCGATGCCGCATGTGGTCCGATCTTGGGCGCTTCGCAGATCAATGTGACGTCGACATTGCTGATCGTCAGGCCCATCTCGGCGGCCAGATCGACCGCGTGGCGCAGAAAGATGTCGCTTGCGGCCCCTTTCCATCTATCGTCGCTGGGCGGGAAGTGCTGGCCAATATCACCGCGCGCCAAGGCGCCATAAATCGCATCCGTCAGCGCGTGCATGCCGACATCCGCATCGGAGTGGCCTTGCAGGGCGCGATCGAACGGAATGTCGATCCCGCACAGGGTGACGTTGCTGCCAGGTTCGAACCTGTGCACGTCAAATCCGTTTCCAAGCCTTATATCCATGCCTATGCCTCTGTAATCTCGTGCTGCGACCGGAGCGACTCCGGGCAGAACCTGCGTTTCGTGTTTAGGCTGTGGGTCAATCTGTGGCAATCACCCCAAGTATACTGCCTAATTTTTACGCACCTGCAATTTGTGGCGGCAGTTAACGTGCGCTGAACGTTGTATGCGTTGGGTGTCTACTCTAAACCGGAGGCAACTGCACAAGGATTGGGCGCTTGACCCCACGACTAAACACTGCCGTCCTGACCCCTCCGGTTGTATTGGCACCGATGGCCGGAATCACCGATCGGCCGTTTCGCGACCTGGTCCAGAGCTTTGGTGCTGGGCTGGTGGTCAGCGAAATGGTCGCGAGTCAGGAAATGGTTCAGGCCAAGCCCGGCGTGCGCGAGCGGGCCGAGTTGAGCGCCGATGTTGCAAACACAGCCGTTCAGCTTGCCGGGCGCGAGGCGCATTGGATGGCCGAGGCGGCCCGTCAGGTCGCTGACCGGGGAGCGGCGATCATAGACATCAATATGGGGTGCCCAGCCAAAAAGGTGACCAATGGCTATTCCGGCTCTGCATTGCTGAAGACTCCCGATCACGCGTTGCGCCTGATCGAGGCGGTCGTCGCGGCGGTCGATGTGCCGGTCACATTAAAAACCCGACTCGGCTGGGACAGCGATTGTCTGAATGCGCCTGATGTTGCGCGCCGCGCCGAAGCTGCGGGGGTACAGATGATCACCATTCACGGGCGCACCCGCTGCCAATTCTACAAAGGCCGCGCCGATTGGGAGGCCATCGCTCGCGTAAAGGAACAGGTCAATGTTCCGGTCATTGCGAATGGGGATATCACCGGCACGACCACCGCTCGCAAGGCGCTCGCACAATCCACTGCCGATGGTGTGATGGTCGGACGCGGAGCACAGGGTAAACCGTGGCTGCTGGCGCAGATCGCGCATGATTTATGGGATGCGCCTGCGCCGGACGTGCCAGATGGTGCCGCGTTGGTGCGCCTTGTTAGCGGGCATTATGAGGCGATGTTGTCCTTTTACGGATCGGACCTGGGTCTGCGCGTCGCGCGCAAACATCTGGGTTGGTATATGGATACCGACGGTGCGCCTGCCGGACTTCGCCGGATGATCCTGACGTCGAAAGATCCGCAAGAAGTGCTGCGGCTCTTACCTGATGCGCTTTCCCAACAGCCAGAGGATGCCGCCGCATGATCTCTGATGCAAACATCTGGGCCTCTTTGCCCATCCCGGCCTTTCTGATCGATGCCGATGACAAGATCATCGATGTGAATTCGGCAGGCGAAGGGTTCCTGAATCTCTCGGCCAAGTCCGTTATCGGAACCCCGGTCTGGGACCAGATCGCAATTGATGCGCCGATCGAAGATGCCTTTGCCCGCGCTCGAAAGAACGGCACGCCGCTTTTTGTCAATGATATCGACGTCGGGTCGGGCAGCCGTGCGCCCTTGCAATGCGCGTTGCAGATTGCCCCGCTGATTGTCGAACCTACCACGATGATCATGATGATCTCGCCGCGCGAACTGGCCGGGCGTATGACGCAAAGCCATTCGGTGAAATCCGCCGCACAATCAGCGATCGGGATGGCCGAAATGCTCGCGCATGAGATCAAGAACCCCTTGGCTGGGATCACCGGCGCTGCGCAGTTACTTAGCATGAATTTGCCGCCAGAAGACCTTGAACTTACAGATCTTATTGTCGCCGAGGGACGCCGGATCGTAAAGCTTCTTGAGCAGGTGGAACAGTTCGGAAACCTGTCGACGCCCGAATTCCGCGCGGTGAACATTCACGATGTATTGGACCGGGCGCGCCGTTCTGCGTTGCTTGGTTTTGGCGCGCATATGCGGATCGTCGAAGATTATGACCCGTCGCTGCCATTGGCCTATGGGGACCCGGATCAGCTGTTGCAGGTCATCCTGAACCTTCTGAAAAACGCCTCCGAAGTGGCCGATCGATCCGGCGGAAATATCCGCATCCACAGCTATTACGAACATTCCTTTCGCCTGCGCCGCGCCGACGGTAGCGGTCAGTCCCTGCCGCTCCAGGTCGAGATTATCGATGATGGTCCGGGCTTGCCGGAAGAAATCCGCGCCGACGTGTTTGACCCATTCGTATCCGGGCGCGAGAACGGCACCGGGCTTGGATTGGCGTTGGTGAGCAAGATCATTTCCGACCATGGTGGCTGGATCTCGGTCACTTCGGTGCCCGGGCGAACAGTGTTCCGCCTTTCGCTTCCGCGGGTGCCCCGCAACCTTGATAACGAGGAGACTTCCTGATGGACGGCACGGTACTTGTCGCCGATGACGACCGCACGATCCGCACGGTTCTGACGCAGGCCTTGACCCGCGCAGGGTGCAAGGTGCACGCCACAAGCTCGCTGACAACGCTGATGCGATGGGTCAGCGAGGGTAAGGGCGATGTCGTGATCAGCGACGTGATGATGCCCGATGGCAACGGACTGGAGATGTTGCCCAAGATCGCCGAGGACCGACCGGGTCTGCCGGTAATCGTGATTTCGGCGCAGAATACGATCATGACCGCCATTCAGGCCGCCGAGGCCGAGGCCTATGATTATCTGCCCAAGCCCTTTGATCTGCCCGACCTGATGAAGCGGACGTCGCGAGCGCTTGACCTCAAGCGGCACACCCCGACCGGAGCGGTTGAACCCAGCGTCGATGAGCGCCCCGAAGATCTGCCGCTGGTGGGCCGGACACCGATCATGCAGGCGCTATATCGGCTGGTGGCCAAGGTGATGAACACCGATCTGCCGGTGTTGATCTCGGGCGAAAGCGGCACCGGAAAATCCCTCATCGCGCGGGCGATCCATGACTTTTCCGACCGCCGAACCCTGCCGTTCATTTCGGTGACAAGTGCTGATCTGCAGGAGCTCGAAGGGCCTGCGAGGGTCCTCGCAAGGGTCAAGGGCGGTACCGTCCTGATTGACGAGGTCGCGGATGTCGATGACGAAATTCAGGCGCGTATCGTTCGCATGATCGATGCCCCGGGGGATCACGTCCCGCGCTTTATGGCGACCGGGCAGGGCGATCTGGCCGAGGCGATGGAAAAGGGCAGGCTGCGCAAGGACCTCTATTACCGGCTCAGCGGTGCAACATTGAATGTGCCGGCCCTGCGCGAACGCGTTGATGATATCGGGCTGCTATCTGAACATTTCCTGTCACGTGCTGAACGGGATGGGTCGGCCAAGCGCTGGCTCAGCGAGAGTGCGCTGGATATGTTTCGCGCCTATAGCTGGCCCGGTAATGTCAGACAGCTGGAGAATGCGATTCGCCGGTTGGCCCTGACCAGCCGCGCCGACGAAATCACCCGCGCCGAAGTCGAGGTCGTGCTGGGTAATCAGCCCGAGATGGAACCGGTGTTGGGGCAGAGCAGCGCGGAAAAACTGTCGGCCTCGGTTGAACGGCATCTGCGTCGCTACTTTGATCTGCATGGCAATATTTTGCCGCCACCGGGACTTTACGCGCGGATCCTCAAGGAAATGGAGACACCGCTGATCGAGATCGCCCTTGAGGCGACAGGCGGAAATCAGGCCAAATGCGCCGATCTCCTAGGCATCAACCGCAATACTTTGCGCAAGAAGATCACGGATCTCGATATAGAGGTGACACGGCGCCGCAAATTGATGTAAAACCGCCACATAACCGTGGCAGGCCGGTGTCATTCAACGCTGACACCGGGACAAGACCACGAAATATGGCGGTACGCCGCGCGAGCGGCACATCAATATGAGGGCAACACGTGACAACCCGGTCACAGAACAGGCCGTTCCTGACGTTTAACCGGTGGCGCAAGACCAGACGGGCCAAGAATGCGGGCACGTTGGGGCTGGTGCTGTTGGGGCCTGCGCTTGCGTTGGCCACGTTCATGGTTTTGGGGCCGTTTGATCAACACGCGTCCTCTCCGGCGCTGCGTTTCATCCTGCTGGCGGATCTGGTCTATATTCTAGTCGTGGCGACGCTTGTGCTTGGGCAAGTGGCGCGTCTGATCGCGGCGCGGCGGGCGCGATCAGCGGGGTCGCGGTTGCACCTGCGGCTGACGGCGGTGTTTGCGCTGCTGGCCCTGATCCCCACCGTGATCGTCGCGGTGTTTGCCGGTTTGACCGTTAATATCGGACTTGAGGGCTGGTTTTCCGAACGCGTTCGTCAGGTTGTTGGATCGTCGTTGTCGGCGGCCGAGGCCTATGAGCAGGAACATCGTGAAAACCTGGCGCAGGATGCGCTCGCGTTGGCGCGGTTCCTTGCGACCACGCGACAGGTCAATGTTTTTGTGAACGATGCCGAATTGCGCCAGTTTCTCGGGCAAGGACAGGCCCAGATTCAGCGCGGGTTGCGTGAGGCCTATGTCATTGATGGAACAGGCGAAATCCGGGCGCGGGGCGAAGGTTCTTATCTGTTTGATTTTGAACGTCCGACACCCGCGCAACTGACCGAAGCCAGTGAAGACAACATTCTGATTATTCAGGACTGGGACAACAACGAATTTCGCGCGCTTCTGCCGCTGGAGACATTTGTAGACCGTTACCTTTATGTGAGCCGCGAAGTTGATGGCGATATACTGAGTCTGCTGGACGAGACCAAGGAAACCGTGGTGCTCTATCAGCAATTGGAAAATGAACGCGGCCGCGTGCTGTTTGAATTCGGGCTGCTGTATCTCGGCTTTGCGTTGATCCTCGTGTTGGCGGCAATCTGGTCTGGTCTGTGGTTCGCTGAACGGCTCAGCCGACCTGTCGGACGGCTGACGACTGCTGCGCAAAAGGTCGGTGCAGGTGATCTGGATGTTCAGGTGCACGAAGAGGCCGGTGATGATGAAATCGCTCTGCTTGGCCGGTATTTCAACCAGATGACCTATCAGCTCAAAGGCCAACGAGAGCGTTTGCTGGACAATACCCGCCAGATCGAACGCCGCCGCCGGTTGTTTGATTCCGTTCTGACTTCGGTAACCTCGGGGGTTGTCGGCCTTGATCCTGATGGCAAGGTGACATTCGTGAACCGGTCTGCAGAACGCCTTCTGGATTGGGCAGGAAACGAACAGGAAGTTGCCTTGACCGTTGCCGTCCCGGAATTCGGAGCATTGTTTGAAACCCTGAGAACCGGAACCGGCGAGGTTGCGCAAAGCGAAATCAAGGTGTCGCGACAAGGCCGGATGGAAAATCTGCTTGTGCGGATGTCGACCCGGCGCGAGACAGATGGTAGCCTTGAAGGGTATGTGGTTGCCTTTGACGATGTCACAGATCTTGTCAGTGCCCAGAGAATGGCGGCTTGGGGCGACGTGGCCCGTCGGATTGCGCATGAGATCAAGAACCCGCTAACGCCGATCCAGCTAAGCGCCGAGCGCATCAAGCGCAAGTTCGGCCCTGTCGCGGGCGAAGAGCGCGAGAAGCTTGAGGCGATGACCGATGTGATCGTCCGTCAGACCAACGACCTGCGCCGCATTGTGGACGAATTCAGCAAATTCGCCCGAATGCCCGAGCCTGATCGACGGAAAGAGGATTTGGTGGCACTGGTCCGTGATGCGGTCCTACTGCAACAGACAGGCCAGCCGGATGTAAAGGTCAGCGCAACATTGCCAGAGGAGCCGATTTCGGCAGAACTGGACGCAACGATGATGTCCCAAGCGTTGACAAACCTGATCAAGAACGCCGGGGAAGCGATTGAAACGCTGCAGAAAAGCGGCGCTCCGGAGGGGCTTGTTCCCGAGATACAAGTGTCGCTCACCACATCTGGACGAGGATGCGAGATTACCATCGCCGATAACGGGATTGGTCTGCCGGAAGATCGGGCCCGGCTGTTTGAACCCTATGTTACCACACGGGACGAGGGCACAGGGCTGGGTCTGCCCATCGTTAAGAAAATTATCGAAGAGCACGGCGGAACGCTGTCCCTTGAGGACGCGCCGGTGTTTGCCGGGCAATCCCACTTTGGCGCGATGGCGGTAATCCGGCTGGCGACCATGACATCAATTGAACCAAACGCCGCCAAGGCAGGCGAGGCAGAGGCAGAAAGAGCAGGAGCGATATGAGTGATATTCTGATCGTCGATGACGAACGCGATATTCGGGAACTTGTTGGTGATATCCTCGAAGACGAAGGATTTGCCACACGGCTGGCGGGCAACTCGGATGACTGCATGTCGGCCATCAATACCGAGGCGCCGGCGCTGTTGATCCTCGATATCTGGCTGAAAGATAGCAGGATGGACGGCATCGACATCTTGAAGGCCGTCAAACGTGACAACCCGGATGTGCCGGTGGTGATCATTTCAGGGCATGGCAACATCGAAATTGCCGTCGCCGCGATCAAGCAGGGCGCCTATGATTTCATTGAAAAGCCGTTCAACATCGATCAGCTTCTGGTCGTGATCCGTCGCGCGATGGAAGCGTCGCGACTTCGCCGGGAAAACAGTGCGCTCAAGCACCGCGATGGTGCGGTGGCCGAAATGATCGGCATCAGTTCCGCTTTTCGTACATTGGTCAGCAACCTTGACAAAGTCACCAAGTCCAACGGCCGCGTGATGCTGACCGGACCGGCCGGATCAGGCAAGGAAATCGCGGCGCGTTACATCCACTCGCATTCCAACCGGGCCAGCGCTCCGTTTGTGACCGTCAATTGCGCCAGCATCGAACCGGAGCGGATGGAAGAGGTTCTGTTTGGCCGCGAGAATGCCGAACGTGGCGTTGAACCCGGCCTGCTAGAGCAGGCCCACGGCGGCGTGGTCTATTTTGACGAAGTTGCCGATATGCCGATCGGGACGCAGTCCAAGATTTTGCGGGTATTGGTTGATCAGCAGTTTCATCGCGTTGGTGGCAATGACAAGGTCCGTGTCGATCTGCGGGTTATCTCCAGCACGAACAGGAATCTGGAAGAGGAAATCCAAGCAGAACGCTTCCGGCAAGAACTGTTTCATCGCTTGAACGTCGTGCCAATCGCCGTACCGTCGCTCGAAGAACGGCGCGAGGACGTGCCTGTACTGGCAGAGTATTTCATCGAGGCTTGCCACAAGAGTCAGGGGCTGCCTCAACGGACGATTTCGGATGAGGCGATTGCGCTCATGCAAACAATGGTCTGGCCCGGGAACGTGCGTCAGCTGAAAAACCTGATCGAGCGGGTATTGATTTTGGGCGAGGGCAATGGGCCGATCGAGGCACGTGAATTGCCCGGTGATGAAGTGCAGCCAGCCGATGAAGGCCGCGTGGTTCTGTCTGGGGCCTTGGCGACCTTGCCGCTGCGCGAAGCGCGCGAGGCGTTTGAGCGGGAGTACCTGCTGACCCAAATCAACCGGTTCGGAGGCAATATCAGCCGCACCGCGTCATTCGTCGGGATGGAGCGCAGCGCGCTTCACCGCAAGCTGAAATCTCTGGGGGTTGTCACATCCAGCAAATCGGGAGCGCGGGTTGCGCATGTGGAACAGGAAACCGCTGAAGCCGCAGAGTAGGCGAAGATCGGGCGGCGGCATCGCCGCCCTTCAATACGCCATCCAAATCGCCAGCGTGCCGACAGTAACAAGGCTCAGCGACCAAAGCACATCCATATTGAACCAAGCCTTGGACAGAAACTTCAGGCCAAGCCAAGTATAAACACCAAAGGCGATGGCCCCGCCGGATAAGGTCATGGCCGCAGTGTGCACCAATGCAACGGTCAACGAGATGTCCAGATTGCTCAGCATCAGGTCTGCCGCTGCCCGATGCCCACCCGCTTCTGCTTCGTCGATGCCACACAGACCCAGATAGATCGGCAACAGCATCAGCCCCGCACCATGCGCCATCGCCGCGAGAAATGACCACAGCGCAAGACGGGTCGGCTTGATCCGCGCCAATGCCCTCGGATGACGTCGATTGATAAAGAGGTATAGGCTGGCGGCGATCACCAGAACGCCGGCTCCGATACGGATTTCACGTTGCCAGTCGACCAGCGCAAAAATCATCGTGAATGGCAGCAAAATCGCCGACATCGCCAGAAAGTGGCCAAGCGCAAGCAGCAGCAGCGCCTTGCCGAGCGCTGCGCGACGCCCTTCCATGAGCGCCGCAGAGACCGACAAAGGCCAGCCCATTCCCGGATTTATGCCGTGATAAACACCAGACGTGATGACGGCCCACCACAGGGCTGCCACAGATGGTTCATCCACGCCTAGCTGTTGGGATAGCAGAAACTGTCGGTCGAACAGTCGCCGCCCTCAAGGCGAATTTGGTGACTCCGATATCCATCGGGGAACTCCACCCAAAACGCCTCGTCCAGCGTGAGGCCACCAGTCTCGGAGGCATTTGCCATCACCATGGCCGCGCCGCGCTCGCCCGGATAGAACTGGTCGTCCCAAGTTGAATACAGCGAATTGGTCCAATAGATCCGTTTACCATCGCGGCTGATCTCGACCATCTGCGGGCCATAGCCGAACGCCTTGCCATTGGGATGCGGGGCCTTCTTGACGATGCCGCCAATCTCGACCTTACCGGCGAGAACAGGGTTCATCGGGTCAGAGACATCGTATTGATGCATCTCGCCCGTGCCCCAACAGGCAACGTAGAGAAATTTGTCATCTAGGCTGAGGTCGATATCCGTCACCAAGGGCGGAACCGCGCCAAATCCCTTTAGCAGATCGGGCAAGTCTTCGGCATCGGCGGGCTGTGGGTCGATAGTGACGGTTTTCTTGGCCTCGAATGTGCCATCATCATTGCGCCACCATGTAAAGATCGCTCCCTGCAAATTGGTGGTGTCCACCACGACACCGCAGAACCCGTATTGCTTGGCAGGATCATGTGCAGGGCGAATTTCGAGCGCCATCTGGTGGTTCTCGCCAAGGTCTATGGTCTGGATGTTGCGACGACCGCGCAAGTCCCAGAAATGTATGCTGTGACCGTATTTGTTGCTGAGAAGATCCTCAGCGACGATGCCGTTTTCGAACTGCGGCGGCAGGCCCCATTCGGAACTGACCATATAATCGCGAGGCAGGTTCCACCAGAAATCGTAGTGCTTGTCCTGAACACCGCGGTCCATTTCATAGCGACCTAGAATTTCAAAGGTTTCGCAATCCATGATGAAGATGCCCGGAGGACCGTCGGTGCCATCTTTGCCTCCGCCGCCCAGGGTGGACACATAAATGCCCTCGGGGCCGCAATGGATGGTGTGAGGGCGGGAATATCCTGTTTTCTCAAACAGTTCTTCGGGTTCGATGATTTTGTGGATCTTGGCCTTCAACGGTTCTTTGACGTCAATGATGTAAATACGGCTTGACCGGATGCCGGGGATGATCAGATAGCGGCGCTCAAGAAACGCGTGTCCGGTCAGCGGGCTAAGCGAGGAAGAACAGGCGTTCCAGCCGAAATGATGAAACTCATCACCGGTGTTGGGCATGATGACCGAATGCACGACGTTGCCGTAGGTTTTGGACGTCGGATCCACATCAACCACGGCGAGACCATCAGGTTGCGATCCATCCGGACTGAGCATGAGCGTAAAGGCGAGCTTTTCAACAGGTGCGGCCATGGCCAGTCTTGGCGTGGCGTGAAACGTTGGATCAGGTCTCAAGTTCATAACGCTTTTCCTCCCAGAAAGTGATGTTCGTTGAAATGGTTCTGTAATGATGCTGCCTTTTGGAACGCTGTTATCGTCAAGTAACAATCTTTCTTGACGCTCCGTCAATAGAAACAGAGGTGGAGCGTAGAGGCGCGTTACTCCGACGCTGTCGGCGCCTGCGGTGTTACGATTTGCCAACTGCCGTCGTCATATCGTATCGCGCAGGAGGTTTGCGACAGGGCGGGCAAGGTAGAGGTGGCGGCACGCGGCGCCACAGAGGCGACATTTGCGGAACAGCGCGGGATGCTGATCGGGCGATAGCCCTTTTCCGCCATGCACATGTCCAGCACGCGCCGCCGCAGGTCCTGATTCACATCAACCGAATAGAGACCTCCATCCGCCCAGTAGCCGGGATTGTAGTAACAGCCGTTTCCGGTGCAATAGCGGTTGCCGGGAAAGTAGATGGGGGGGCGCTGCCGGATCTGGTTGGCCACCGGCGCGTCCCTGAGCGCCTCGACCTCGCAGCGAGTCGCATCAGACTGCATCCGGGTGACCTGTATGCCGGGTTTATAGTAGAGCGACAGCGGTCCGCATGCGCCAACCACAAGTCCCGCCACGATGATCCGCATCAGTGTCTTCATGGTTTCAGTCTGCATCAACCGAAGGCGGGTGACAATTGAATTGACCCTACAGGGGGCTTCTGTCATGCCAATGAACGCAGAACACCGGACCGAGGGTCAAAGCGCATGAAGGTCATCATTTGCGGTGCCGGTCAGGTTGGCTGGCAGATTGCGCGTCACCTGTCAGGCGAATCCAACGATGTCACCGTTGTGGACAGTAACCCTGATCTGGTACGTCGCGCGACAGATTCACTTGATGTTCAGGGGATTGCCGGTTTTGCCAGCTATCCGGACGTGCTCGACCGGGCAGGGGCGCGAGACGCGGACATGATCATCGCCGCCACCTATTCAGACGAAGTGAATATGGTGACGTGTCAGGTGGCGCATTCGGTGTTTGCGATCCAGCGCAAAATTGCCCGGTTGCGCTCGCAGTCCTATCTGACGGCAATCTATTCCGATCTCTATCGTCGCGATCATCTGCCAATTGACGTTGTTATCAGCCCCGAGCGCGAAGTTGCCGCTGCCGCGATGCAGCGGTTGGCGGCACCCGCAGCGTTTGACACCGAAACCTTCATGGACGGCAAGGCGCAGTTGCTGGGCATTGCCATTGATGACGAATGCCCGGTGATCAACACTCCTCTACGGCAGTTGACCGATCTGTTTTCGACACTGCGTTCAATCGTGGTGGGCGTGCGCCGGGAGGGCACGTTGTTCGCGCCAGAGCCGAACGATCAGCTGTTTGTCGGTGATGAATGTTACGTCTTTGCCCATGTCGATGATGTCGGACGCACGATGGAAATTTTCGGCAAAGAACAGTACAAGCAAGAGCGACTGGTCATCGTCGGCGGCGGAAACGTTGGACTGACGGTCGCCAAGACCCTGGAAACACGCCAGAAACGCACGCGTGCCAAGGTGATTGAAAAAAGCCGGAAATGTGCGGAGCTGGCCGCCGATGCGCTTGAGCGGACCATCGTTCTGCATGGTGACGGGTTGGATGCGACCTTGTTGCGCGAGGCTGGGATTGACCGGGCCGATGCGATGCTGGCGGTGACCGATGACGACAAGACCAACATGCTGGCGGCGGTGCGCGCCAAGTCCGAAGGCTGCCCCTATGCCATTGCCTTGATCAACGACCCGACACTGGTGCCAATGATGGCCCCGCTGGGGATTGACGCCTACATCAACCCGCGCGCCACCACCGTCAGCTCGATCCTGCGCCATATCCGGCACGGGCGCGTCCGTGCAGTCTATTCTATCGGTGATGCCGAAGCCGAAGTGATTGAAGCGGAAGTGATGTCGACCTCACCACTGGCTGGCCAGCGGATCCGCGATATCGACTTTCCGGAGGGCGTCCTTGTGGGCGCGATCATGCGCGAAGGCGAGGTCATGCGCCCGACCGGAGGCCTGCGGATCGAGGAAAAAGACGTGATCGCCCTGTTTGCAATGGCTGATGATGTGCCCGAGGTCGAGCGGCTGATGCAGGTCTCGATCGACTTTTTCTGATCATGAGGGCCGAACAAAATCCCACCGGGCCGCTATGGCGTTTGCCGCTGTCCCTGTTGATGTGGGGCGTCTTCTCGGCCTCCATGTTTGTACCCGCCGCCTATGCGGTCGTGCGGAATAACCATCCGGCGTCACAATCGTTTTTCTATTCCGGATTGCTGGGAATGATCTGCGTCATCCTTATCGGGCTGGCGCTTGGCGATCGGAAACCGCGCTTTGGCACCCTCGGGCAGCTTCTGTCGCTGCTGTTCGCTTTTGCGATTTTGCCGGTGTTCCTTGCGATTCCACTGCATGACGCGTTGCAGACAACGTCGTTTCTGAATGCCTATTTCGACATGGTCAGTGCCATCACGACCACGGGCGCCGATCTTTTTGCCGACCCCGAACGGTTGTCACCACCCTTGCACCTGTGGCGGGCGCAGGTCGGTTGGATGGGTGGCTTATTGATGTGGATCGCGGCATCGGCAATCCTTGCGCCATTGTCGCTTGGCGGCTTTGAGGTAACGACACGGGGCGAGCCTGGCCGAGCGGCCTCCGGCCCCAGCATGATTGCCCGCGCGGACTCGCGCAAACGGTTGCTCCGGTCGACGGTGATCCTTGCCCCCATCTATATCGGGTTGACCCTGACCTTGTGGGTGTTGCTGCTGATGTCTGGCGAACGATCGCTGACGGCGCTGTGTCATGCGATGTCCGTCATGGCCACATCGGGCATTTCGCCGGTCGGCGGGATCGAGGGCTCGACCTCTGGGATCGCTGGCGAGGCACTGCTGTTCCTGTTCATGTTCTTTGCTCTGTCACGCCTGACATTTTCGAACGATACGACCAACACGACGGGCTTCCGGCGGCTCGAAACCGATCCGGAATTCCGCATTGGCTTGCTTTTGGTTTTTGGTCTGCCGACGCTGTTGTTCCTGCGTCATTGGCTGGCATCGCTCGAGGTGACCGAGGGCGAGAACTTCATGCTGGCGCTGCGTGCCTTCTGGGGGTCGATGTTCACGGTGATCTCCTTTCTGACCACCACAGGGTTTGAAAGTGCCGACTGGCAAGAGGCGCGGCAATGGTCCGGCCTTGGAACACCCGGTCTGATCCTGCTTGGCCTGTCGGTCATCGGAGGTGGCGTTGCGACCACAGCGGGTGGGGTCAAGCTGTTGCGGGTTTACGCGCTGTATCTGAACGGGCTGCGCGAGATGGAAAAACTGGTCCATCCTTCGTCGGTCGACACAGTGCATCGCGCGGCCCGGATCCAGAAGAACGGAGCGTTCATCGCCTGGGTCTTTTTCATGCTGTTCGCGATGTCGCTGGCGGTGATCAGCCTCGCGCTCGCAGCACTCGGGGTCAGCTTTGAACATGCCATCGTCCTCAGCATCGCAACGCTGTCCACCACCGGGCCGCTGATCGAGTTTGCACCCGAAACGCCGATCAAGTTGGCCGAATTGGGTGATGTGGCCAAGGTCATCCTGTGTGCCGCGATGATGCTCGGCCGCCTTGAAACACTGGCGATCATCGCACTTTTTGCGCCCGGCATGTGGCGCAATAACTAGCTCGATCCACGCCGCGCGTAACAGGCTGATTTTTTGGGTGGAAGTTCCCTGCGTGCCACGACATACTCACGCCTTAGGGGCAATGCCGGTCCGCGGCATTCGGCAAGAACAATGGCGAGAATTTCAAGTATGGCATCCGACAGACAGAATCTTCAGGACGCATTCCTGAATCATGTGCGTAAGACCAAGGTTCCGGTCACCATTTTCCTTATCAATGGCGTTAAGCTGCAGGGCGTTATCACGTGGTTTGACAACTTCTGTGTGTTGCTGCGCCGCGACGGGCAATCCCAGCTGGTCTACAAGCATGCGATCTCGACGATCATGCCTGCACAGCCAATCAGCCTTTACGAGGGCGAAGACGCCACTTGATGGACCATGAACGGGTAGCGACCCGAGCCTGGGTGCTGCATCCAGATATCCGAACCGATCCAGATCGCCGCGCGAGTGCGCCGGCGCTTGAGGAGGCTATTGCGCTGGCCGCGGCGCTTCCTGATCTGGACGTGGAAGGTGGGCAAATCGTACCTTTGCCCAAGGCCCATCCGGGTATGCTCTTTGGCAAGGGCAAGATCGAAGAACTGAAAGCACAGTTTCACGCGGCCGAAATCGAGCTCGTTTTGATTGATGGGCCGGTGACGCCGGTCCAGCAGCGCAACCTCGAAAAGGCCTGGGGTCTCAAGCTTTTGGACCGCACCGGGTTGATCCTCGAGATTTTCAGCGACCGCGCGCGCACCCGTGAAGGTGTGTTGCAGGTCGAAATGGCCGCGCTGTCCTATCAGCGGACCCGACTGGTGCGGGCGTGGACGCACCTTGAACGGCAACGCGGCGGACTCGGATTTGTTGGCGGTCCCGGTGAAACCCAGATCGAAGCTGACCGCAGGGCAATTGACGATCAGTTGGTGCGCCTGCGGCGGCAACTGGAAAAAGTGGTCAAGACCCGCGAGTTGCATCGCAAGGCGCGCGCCAAGGTACCGTTTCCGATTGTTGCGCTGGTCGGATACACCAACGCGGGCAAATCAACCTTGTTCAACCGCCTGACCGGGGCCGAAGTGATGGCAGAGGACATGCTCTTTGCGACGCTCGATCCGACCATGCGCCGTGTTGTGCTGCCGGACGGTCCCGAGGTCATCCTGTCTGATACCGTTGGTTTCATCAGCGATCTGCCAACCGAGCTTGTCGCCTCTTTCCGCGCCACGCTGGAAGAAGTGCTTGCTGCCGACCTGATCGTGCATGTACGCGATATAAGCCATGCCCAGACCGAAGAGCAGGCGAGGGATGTCGAGACGATCCTCAGTTCACTGGGCGTTGATCAAGAGCGCGCCCAGATCGAAGTCTGGAACAAGCTCGATTTGCTTGACAGCGAAACACAGGATGCACTGCGGGCCCGCGCGGCGCGGGACGATGGGTTGTTCTGTTTGTCGGCCCTTACCGGCGATGGGATCGACGCGCTGCTCGCCGCGATTTCCGAGAATTTGCAAGGCACGCGCTTTGCAGAAGACCTGCATCTGAGCTTTTCCCAAGGCCGCCAGCGCGCATGGCTGTTTCAGCAGGATGTGGTCCAGACCGAAACTCAGACCGATGACGGGTTTGACATTTCAGTGATCTGGACCGCGCGCCAGCAAGCTCAGTTCAACGGGCTCTAGACACGTTCACGCCGGTGCGGCAATCACGGCTCCTTGGGTTCAAGGATTGTCGTGCCCACAGCTGCTGCGCGCGCAAGGTCCTGGTCCAGCGACATCGGTATGTATTCACCGCGTCGCCAGAGTTGTGCCAGATCATCGTAGTGGCGCGACAGGAAATGTCCTGACTGCCCGGTGGAAATGATGAACACTGAACTGTCCGGATCCGCAAAGTCATAGACACCGCGATAGCCGGCACCATGCACATTCTCAAAAGGTGCGGGGTCTTCGCCTGAGGTCAGCCCACGCAGCAGCGTGTTGTCTCCACCACTGGTCGATTGGCGGATATTGACGAAATATCGCAAAATTGGAACGGTGCCCAGAACTGGGTGGTCATGGGTCGCCTGATGGGCGTCGCCCCAACGCAGGCTTTCCAGAGCCGTGCCATAGGTGTCACCAATCCAGTACAGCGCGTCGTCAAGAGCAAGGCGCGCCATGTCGGTACAGGTTTCTACCGGGGCGCTTTGGCGCACGTCACACCACACGCTGGCCCCGTCGATGTCGCGATAGACCCGCTCGATGAACAGCGGGTCCACATGATTGAATTCATCCGCCAGCGGCCCCAGTTCATCGCGCATCAATCGTTCGTTCAGCGCCCGCAACCATGCCGCATAGATCAGCGGTTCCGGCAGATGCTCGTTCATTTCGCCGTTCCAATCGGCTAACAGAGACAACGCAACCTGTCGCTGCCTATCCTGCGTGCCCTCGGGCGCGGATTCGCCGGTGAACCACAAGTCGGCCCCGATCAACGGGAGCAGTGATCGGGCGGTAAAGCTGACCGGATCAAGTTGTGCCTCGATGAAACTGTCGCGTGTGTGGACTTCGCGCGTTTGCATGAGGCGCTGCCAACGGTTCACCCGCTGGGTGTCGCCCCAGACAAATGAAATGTGATCCGGAAATGGCCGTTCGATGATCTTGTTGTTGGTATTGCCGAGAATGCCACCGCGCGGTGAAATAAACTCGGGGTTGGAGGCATAGGGCATCCGGCCTTGCCAGCGGTTTTCCAGCCGCCAGCCCTGCGACGGCATGCGCCCCCGGCTCTGATGCTTTGGATCCCGACGCGGAACCGCGCCGATCAGCTTCAGGGCGATGGTGTCCTTGTCGATCAAGGATAGGTTCTGCGCCGGTCCGATATAGCCCTCGTTGAGCTCGATCGCTTCCTGAACCGACTTTGCCTCCATCATTGCCATCGCAGCGGACAGCGACGTGTCATGAGGGCTGAGGGCCGTCCAACTCAGCGAAACCACATGGCCCGGAGGGGTGATCGTGTCCAGATCATATTGGCTGCCGGGTAGCACCGGTCCGTTGTCGGTCCAGCGCAAGGTCAGGGTGATCGGCGGTGCGTCCTTGATTTCAATGATCGATGGGCGGCTTTCGAAGGGTTTGTAGCCGTCCGGCGTCAGGTATTCTTCCGGGTTGTCGGGATTCAACTGTTCCATGAACAGGTCTTGATCATCGAGGTAGGAGGAGGTCAGCCCCCATCCGAGCGTATCGCTGCGCCCGGTCATAATCACCGGAATGCCGGGAATGGTGCCACCGATCACGCCACCACTGGCAAGCTCCAGTCGCGCCAGATACCAGATTGACGGGGCGCTGAAACCAAGATGAGGATCATTGGCCAGCAGCGTCCCACCGGCGGCAGAGCGAAACGGGGCCGCCGTCCACGCATTTGACGCCCCGGCCATTCCCCGCGCCGCGACCGGCGACAAGAGGGAACGCTGTGATTGCGACGCTTCGGCATAGCGGGGCAGGCCGGGAAACAACTCGGAATACTCGGGCAGGGAGGCGACGCCTGTCCCCGGCGCATCAGGAAGCACGTCCAATATCCGCGCCGGGTCGTTCAGCATCAGCGAGACCCGCGCCCGCAGAACCTCGTCGACGGCGTGTCCCGACAGTTGCAACGCCATCAGCTTTACAATGGCGAGCGAATCCGTCGGGGTCCATGGGGCGATCGGAGCGTTGAACAGGAACATCTCTGGCGCACCTCGGCCCAGAGCATCCTCGTTGATCTCGGCGAGGCGGGCGTTGACGCCTGCCGCATAGGCATTCAGCGCCAGCAAAGTCTGGTCATCCTGAGCGCCGACCGAACGCGCCGCAAGCCGATAGATATCCAGCCGGCGCAACAATCGGTCGGTCGAAACCGTACGCTGGCCGAACACCTCGGACAATCGACCCTGCGCCGTGCGCCGCATGGTGGTCATCTGCCACAAGCGGTCCTGCGCATGGGCATAGCCCAGACCAAAGAACACATCCGGGTCGGTTTCAGCAAAGATATGCGGTACATCGGCGTTGTTTCGCACGATCTCGATCGGCGCGGATGGCCCGACGACCCGCACGGTCCGATCATAGTCGGGCAGGGATTGACCCGCCAGATAATAGATCAGCACGACCATCATCACCACCAGCCCGATCAGCACGGCGGCGATACGCAACAACCAACGAAAAACGATGCTCATACTGTCCTCACGATGATCGTCGACTCAAGGTCGGCATTTGGCGATTTTGTCTGCTTAGGATGCCTGTTAGATACTGTCGCAATCTATTTCAAACGGGTTCGAAGGGAAAGCACATGGCGAAACTGGCGTTTCTGGGTCTCGGGGTCATGGGATACCCCATGGCCGGGCATCTCAAGACGGCCGGGCACGAGGTGACAGTGTTCAACAGAACACCCGCCAAGGCCGAGACATGGGTCGCGGAGCATGGCGGCGCGCAAGCCGACACGCCACGCGAAGCGGCGCAAGGTGCCGAGTTTGTGATGTCCTGTGTCGGCAACGACGATGACCTGCGCAGCGTCTGCCTTGGCGAAAACGGGGCGTTTGCGGGCATGGAGCCCGGATCGGTTTTTGTCGATCACACCACAGTGTCGGCAAAAGTCACGCGCGAGCTCTATGCCGCCGCCGAAGAGGCCGAGATCGGTTTTGTCGACGCGCCAATCTCGGGTGGGCAGGCCGGGGCCGAAAACGGGGTGCTGTCGGTCATGTGCGGTGGCGATGCCGCGATCTATGACCGTGCGGAACCGATCATCGGGGCCTATGCCCGGATTTGCCGGCGAATTGGTGACAGTGGTGCTGGCCAAATGACCAAGATGTGCAACCAGATCGCGATTGCGGGGCTGGTGCAGGGATTGTCCGAGGCGTTGCATTTTGCAGAAACGGCGGGGCTTGACGGTCGGGCGGTGGTCGAAGTGATCAGCCAGGGCGCGGCAGGGTCGTGGCAAATGGCCAACCGTTATGAAACGATGCTGGACGATCACTTTGAACATGGGTTTGCCGTCGACTGGATGCGCAAGGATCTTGATATCTGCCTTAGCACGGCGGATGAAACCGGCGCATCCTTGCCTGTGACGGCACTGGTCGATCAATTCTACAAGGACGTGCAGCGGATGGGTGGTGGTCGCTGGGATACGTCCAGCCTGATAAGGCGACTTCGCGCAGCAGATTGACGGCGCTCAACCCGACTAAGGTTAGAAAACCGAGCCTTGTTGTCGCGTCGCCCATTTGCAGGGCGACGCGCGTTCAACCGTAGATCAGGGAATGATGCGGGTGTACTTGGCGCCTTCGAGCGAGGCACCGGCATAGAGCCCCGCCTGACCAAAGATCGCCGCCAAGATCGGTGCCGTCAGTACATTGGTGTCCGTCGAGGCGGATTCGCCACCTTCTGGGGTCACATAGTCAATCTCGGCCCCGGCTGTCCAACCGCTGGAACGACGGAAGCCCTCAAGCGCATCCTGCGTCATGAAGAACAGGACATGCGCGTATTGCTTGGCCCCGATCTGAAAACCGGCGCTGGCCTTGGTATTGGAATAATAATCCACTGTCACGTCATTGACCCGAAGTGCACCGCGCCCATAGCCGCCGCCAAAGCCGAACCCTGCTTCGGTCACCAGCGGCATGATCAGCATGCCGTTGGATTTTGCCGCGAGGTCGCGCGTATTGGGATAGGTTCGATACATCTGAGCCAGAGTGGCATCGACGCGCGCGTCGATGGTCGCGGCGCCATTACTGCCGATTCCGTTGCCGCAGGCGGCAATCAGTGTCGCTCCGGCCAACGCGCCGAGGGTAAATCCGCGCCGGGTCAAGGCCACAGGTGGCATGGGGTTTTTGATGATGCTGCTCATGTTAATTTTGCCTGTAAATGTTTACCTGTTTTGGCCGTTTTGATCGGCCTTGTCGCAAAATATACGCAAGATCTCGCGCATTGTCACGATACAAGGGGGGCGACTCGGCGACTTATCGCTGCCAGTTATGGCGTGACGGGCGCAAATCGGACTGGTCCGCGACGCGTTTGATGACCCGTTCAGAGTATAAAGTCCGCCTCGGTCAAGTCGATCAACCCGGTAAGGTTGATCTGCATGTCCGCCAGTTGATCGCCGTCCAAATCTGCCTGCACCCGCGTTTCGCCTGCATCGTGGGAATAGGTGACGCTGGCCAGTCCGGCTTGGAAGCTGCCCGTGCCGCCGTATGCAAGTGTGGAACCAGCCAGAGGTGACAAGTCAATTCGGTCGTGACCCTGCTCGAAATCACGGATCAGATCGGCTTCTGCGCCAACCGCGCTATCTTCAATGCTTTGAAACAGGAAATGATCGTCGCCTTCATTCCCGGTCAACTGATCTTTGCCCTTTCCGCCAGCAATCACGTCGTTACCCAGTCCACCCTTCAGGTCATCATCGCCCTTGCGGCCAAACAACCTGTCGTTCCCGGCACCTCCGCGCAGGAGATCGCAGTCGGTGCCACCGGAAAGCCAGTCATCGCCATGCCCACCGATCAGCCTGTCGTCGCCGCTTCCGCCTTTGAGCAAGTCATTGCCCAACTGGCCCAGCGCAAGATCATTTCCGCGTGCACCATCAAGCACGTCATCCGCAGAGCGGCCTTCGAGGGTGTTATCGGCGTCGTTTCCGATGATCTCATCCGCGCCGGATCCGCCAATCGCATTTTCGATAAGCGACTGGGGATCACCTTCGTACTGCAAGGCGTTGTATATGTTCCCTTTTGCGTAGATATTTGGCCCCAATTGCGCCAGTTGCGCATCGCCAAAACTCGAATGCTCGCCTGGCGCAAGATCTACCGTTACCGGGGCCTCATAGGCGCTCAGGTCATAGGTGTCTTCGCCGTCACCATCCCAGATTGTTGCAAATATCCGGTTTCCAGCGGCTTCGAGGGCGCTGGTCCCATCGACAAAGGTGTCACCTTTTTGGGGCATCCATGAATAGACGGTGTCCCCGTCGTTTGTATCGAAATTCGCGCCATAGAGATACTGCAGGGCGGCGATGTCCAGCATCATGAAACTTTGCGCATATCCAATAGCTTCGTTGCTATATGGTCCTGCAGCGGCCCCTTCGTATGATCGATAGGTCATCACCGTGTATTCCATCGAGTCAAATTCCACGGGCACTGTGCCGAATGCAGTGCCCTCGTGCCCGTGGACAAGCCCCAGAGTATGTGCGGTTTCGTGGATCAGGGTATGATGGGCATAATTGCCGGGTCTGGGGTTGGTATAATCATAGACGTCGGTATGAACCCAGACGTCGCCCGAGGTCTGGAACGTGCCCGGGTAATACGCCCATGCAGTGCCAAAGTTGTATGGGTCCATACCGGTCTGGGCCAATCTTATGGTTGCGCTTGATGCCGGGCCGGGGGCGATGTCTAGCGCAGTGAAACCTTCGACGGCAAATCCGCTATGGGCTCCGCTGCCGTCATCAGCGTCGAGACTTTTTGTGAATGAGTCGATCATGAGGGGCGACGCAGGCAAAAATTCTTGATTTTCGCCGCCACCATACCCCGGCATGTAGGCACCGACATGGCGCGGAAGGCTGTAAGTGATCTCGTCACCGAACCAGTGTTGAGTGTGCAATATGCCGTCGATACGTATATCGCCCGATGCGCGAACCGGCCCGACCAATGCGTTGACGCCGCTCACGGCGCCGTTCCATCAAAGGAAAACTGATCCAAAAACATGATGCATACCGCCTATTAAAAACCAACTACAGAAGCATCGGAGAAATAACCGACGCACATACAAACAAAGCCCGCCCAGCGGGATAACCGGCCGGGCATCCACAACACAAATGTGCCGGATTCCCGATTAGAGACAAGGTAGTGGATCTCCTACCTTGGCACAACGACCTCACAAATGGGTGACAAGTGCCTAAGCGCTCATCAATCGCGCTGCGTCAGGGGCGAAATAGGTCAGGATGCCGTCACAGCCCGCGCGCTTGAACGCCATCAGGCTCTCCATCATCACCCGTTCACCATCGATCCAGCCGTTTTCCTGCGCCGCCCGGATCATCGCGTACTCGCCGCTGACCTGATAGGCAAAGGTCGGAGCGCCAAAGCTATCCTTTACGCGACGGCAGATATCCAGATAGGGCAGGCCGGGTTTGACCATCACCATGTCGGCACCTTCATTCAGATCGCGTTCGATCAGGCGCAGCGCCTCGTCCGAATTGGCGGGATCCATCTGGTAGGTCTTCTTGTCCCCACTCAACGCGGCCGAAGCGCCCACCGCATCGCGGAACGGGCCATAAAAAGCACTGGCATATTTTGCTGCATAACTCAGGATCATCACGTTCTGATGTCCTGCGTGCTCAAGAGCGGCACGGATTGCACCGATGCGCCCGTCCATCATGTCACTGGGGCCAATGATGTCCGCCCCGGCATCGGCCTGCGCCAGTGCCATCTTTACAAGGGCCTCGACGGTCTGGTCATTGACGATTTCACCTTCAACCACAAACCCGTCATGGCCGTTGATGTTGTAGGTATCCAGCGCCACGTCGGTCATGATCGCGATTTCGGGCACCGCAGCCTTGATCGCGCGAATGGCGCGGTTGGTGTGATTGTCCGGATCCCACGCCCCGGCACAGTCTTCTGTCCGCTCTTCAAGCCCAGTGTACGGAAAGAGGCAAATCGCCGGAATGCCGAGATCGGCAGCCTCTCGGGCGGCAACGACCGCCTTGTCGACACTGCGACGCATCACGCCGGGCATCGATGGAACCGGTTCTTCGATCCCGACGCCCGCACGCACAAAGATCGGCCAGATGAGGTCCTGGACCGACAGCGCATTTTCTCGCACGAGGCCGCGCAGCGCGGCAGACTGGCGCGTCCGGCGCAGGCGCGCCGCGGGAAAGGGGGCAACGGTGGGTTTCATGGCGCACTCTCCTTGAACAATCCGTCATTGGGTGGCATGGAATGCCGTCATCGGCAAGAGCAACGCGGGTCCGCCTGCAAATCGAGCCGACAAGCGGAACCGAGGACAGCGCGTGGATTGGTACACATCCATATTCGAACTGATCGACATGCGGTCCTTCTCGAACCTATGGTTCTGGATCGCTCTCGCCGTGTTCTGGTCGTCGGCCAGCCACTGGGTGATCGGTGTCCCCTTTGACATGGTTCTACGCGCCCGGCGTGTCGGCGGACAGGCCGAGCAGGATCTGGAGACGATCACGCGGGTCAACGTCAATCGGCTGCTCTATATCGCACGGGTCTCGGGCATCTGGCTTCTGGGGTTGACCTGTTTCATGCTGTCAGGGCTCGCGATGCTGGGCTTCTGGTATCGGATGGAGTTTGCGCAAGCAGTGCTTTTCCTGATGTTTCCAATGTCACTGGTCGGGGCGATGAGCTTTGCGACCGCCCGCCGGATCGAACAGGAGTCTGCCAAGGGCGAGCTATTGCGAAAACGTCTCGCACGGCACCGGTTCTTTACGCAGGTGATCGGGATGATCTCTATATTTTTCACGGCGCTCTGGGGCATGTACCAGAACCTGACCATTGGCGTCCTGGGCGGCTAAGACAGCAAACCGAGCGGAGCAGAAAGAGATGAAGCCATCGGGACATATCACCGTCGGCGGAGCCCCCGAAGGCTTTGACGCGCGACTTATCCTCGACGAGGTCGCGCGCGAGAACGCCCCGGTGATTCATATCGCCCGTGATGACAAGCGTCTCGTGGCCTTACGGGCGGCGTTGGCATTCTTTGCGCCCGACATGCCGGTCATGACCTTTCCGGGCTGGGATTGCCTGCCTTATGATCGCGTCTCACCGCATGCGGACATTTCGGCGGCGCGGATGGCGACACTGGCGGCATTGGTACACCAGATGCCCGATCGATTCGTCCTTTTGACCACGCTCAACAGTGCCACACAGCGGGTGCCGGCCCGCGATGTCCTGCGCGACGCTGCCTTTACCGCGCGCGTTGGAGACCGGATCGACGAAACCGCGCTGCGCCAGTTCCTTGTTCGGATGGGTTTCAGCCAAAGCCCGACCGTCATGGAGCCGGGCGACTATGCGATCCGCGGTGGAATCATCGATATCTATCCGCCGGGCGAGGGTGGGCCGGTGCGGCTCGACCTGTTCGGCGATGTGCTGGACGGGGCCCGTCGTTTTGACCCGGTGAGCCAGCGCACGACCGAAAAGTTGGACGTGGTTGAACTGGCCCCGGTCTCCGAAGTCATTCTGGACGAGGCGGCGATCACCCGGTTCCGTCAGAATTACCGGATCGAATTCGGGGCAGTTGGCACCGATGATCCGCTATACGAAGCCGTCAGCGCCGGACGCAAGCATCAGGGGATTGAACATTGGTTGCCGTTCTTTCACGACCGTCTGGAAACACTGTTTGACTATCTGCCCGGTGTCGCAGTCACGCAGGACGATCAGGTAACGCCCTCGCGGCTGTCCCGCTGGGAGGGCATTCAGGATCAGTACGAAACCCGCAAACTGGCGATGCAGGCAAAATCGCGGATCGACAGCGTCTATAAACCTGCGCCGCCGGAATTGCTCTACCTGACGGACCTGGCGTGGCAGGACGCCATCGCCGACCGACGCGTGTTGCAGTACCACCCGTTGCCGCAAGCGACAGGACCGGGCGTCATCGACGCGGGCGGGCGCATCGGCCGCAATTTTGCGCCCGAGCGGCAACAGGAACAGATCAGCCTTTTTGGCGCGCTGGCCGATCATATTCGCGCCAGAATGCAGGTGGGTCCGGTTGTTATCGCGTCTTATTCCGAAGGTGCGCGCGAACGTCTCTCCGGGCTCATTGAGGATGAAGGTCTGGCCGAGACCATCGCCATCCCCAATGCGCCACGCATCGGCAAACGCGGGCTGCATCTGGCGGTCTGGGCGTTGGAGCACGGGTTTGAAACCGCAAACCTCACGGTGATCGCCGAACAGGACGTGCTGGGCGACCGGCTGATCCGCACGGCTCGCAAGCGCCGCAAGGCCGAGAATTTCCTGACTGAGACCCAATCACTCAGCCCCGGCGATCTGGTGGTGCATGTCGATCACGGCATCGGACGCTATCAGGGGATGGAAGTCATCACCGCCGCCGGTGCAGCACATGAATGTCTGTTGCTGGACTATGCCGAAGACGCGCGGCTGTACCTGCCTGTTGAAAACATCGAATTGCTCTCGAAATACGGGCATGAAGAGGGGTTGCTCGACCGTCTTGGCGGCGGTGCTTGGCAGGCGAAAAAGGCCAAGCTCAAGGAACGTATCCGCGAGATGGCCGACCGGCTGATCCGGGTTGCCGCCGAACGTGCCCTGCGCAAGGCGCCGGTGCTGGAATCCGAGCATCACGCCTGGGAGGCGTTCTCTGCCCGGTTCCCATATCAGGAGACCGACGATCAACTTGCGGCCATCGCTGACGTTCTTGGCGATATGGTCAGCGGTAAGCCGATGGACCGGCTGGTCTGCGGCGATGTCGGCTTTGGCAAGACCGAGGTGGCAATGCGCGCGGCCTTTGTCGCGGCGATGTCCGGTGCTCAGGTGGCGATTATTGCCCCCACGACCCTGTTGGCCCGCCAGCACTATGCGAGCTTTGCAGAACGGTTTCGCGGTTTTCCCTTTCAGGTCAGGCAATTGTCGCGATTCGTTTCCGCCAAAGAGGCGCAGCTTGCCCGCGACGGGTTGGCACGCGGAACCGTGGATATCGTCATTGGCACCCACGCCCTGTTGGCCAAGGGCGTGCGGTTCAAGAACCTCGGGCTTCTCATCATCGACGAAGAACAGCATTTCGGCGTCACGCACAAGGAACGCCTGAAACAGCTGCGCAGCGACCTGCACGTGCTGACCCTGACCGCCACGCCGATCCCACGGACGCTGCAACTGTCACTCTCTGGTGTGCGCGATCTGTCGATCATCGGCACGCCACCGGTCGACCGCTTGGCGATCCGCACCTATGTCAGTGAATTTGACGCGGTAACCATCCGCGAGGCGCTGTTGCGCGAACATTATCGTGGGGGGCAATCGTTCTACGTGGTCCCGCGCATCTCGGACCTGCCGGAAATCGAAGCCTTTCTGAAAGAGCAACTGCCCGAACTCACCGTTGTTGTCGCACATGGTCAGATGGCGGCGGGCGAGCTGGATGACCGGATGAACGCGTTTTACGATGGCAAGTTCGACGTGTTGCTTGCGACGACCATCGTGGAATCCGGCCTTGATATTCCGACCGCCAATACGATGATCATTCACCGCGCGGACATGTTTGGTCTGTCGCAGCTCTATCAGATTCGGGGGCGAGTCGGTCGCTCCAAGACCCGCGCCTATGCCTATCTGACCACCAAGCCGCGCGCCAAGTTGACGGCCACTGCAGAGAAACGCCTGCGCGTGCTGGGGAGCTTGGATACGCTGGGGGCAGGGTTTACACTGGCCAGTCAGGATCTGGATATTCGCGGGGCTGGGAACCTGCTGGGTGAAGAACAATCCGGCCAGATGCGCGATGTGGGCTATGAACTCTACCAATCCATGCTGGAAGAGGCGATTGCCAAGATCAAGGCCGGTGAGCTTGAAGGTCTGAGCGACGCAGACGATCAATGGGCGCCGCAAATCAACCTAGGTGTACCGGTTTTGATCCCGGAGACATTTGTGCCGGATCTGGATGTGCGTCTTGGTCTGTATCGCCGTCTGTCTGCGCTCTCGACCAAGGTCGAACTCGAAGGGTTTGCCGCAGAGTTGATTGACCGGTTCGGAAAGCTGCCCAAAGAGGTGAACACCCTGCTTTTGGTGGTGCGGATCAAGGCGATGTGCAAGCGTGCGGGCATCTCCAAACTCGATGGTGGCCCCAAGGGCGCGACGATCCAGTTCCACAACGACAAGTTCGCCAGCCCCGAGGGGCTTGTCTCGTTTATCCAAGACCAGCGCGGAATGGCCAAGGTGCGCGACAACAAGATCGTCGTGCGTCGCGATTGGAAAAAGGACAGCGACAAGATCAAGGGCGCCTTTGCCATCGCCCGCGATCTTGCGGAAAAGGTGATCAAAAAGAAGAAGGCAGGGTGAGGATTTGAAGCGATCAGGCCGGGTTTTGAGAAACGGCCATTGACGATCATTCATTGCACAGCCCCTTGCCTCGGGACCGAACGATGTGGCACAGCGATGCAACGCAAGACCAAACTGCCGTGCGTGGTAAGGTCAGAGGTCACAAACCCTTGAAAATAAGGTGTTAGAGTTATGAAATTCCTGGACCTCGCAAAGGTCTATATCCGGTCTGGTGCAGGTGGAAACGGCTGTATCAGCTTCCGCCGCGAGAAATATATCGAATATGGCGGTCCCGACGGTGGTGACGGCGGCAATGGTGGTTCGGTCTGGGCCGAGACCGTTGACGGGCTGAATACGCTGATCGATTTTCGGTATCAGCAGCATTTCTTTGCCAAGAATGGCCAGCCGGGCATGGGGCGTCAGCGCACTGGCAAGGATGGCGACCAGATCGTGCTGCGCGTTCCGGTCGGGACCGAGATTCTGGACGAGGATCAGGAAACCGTCATCGCCGACATGACCGAAGTCGGTCAGCGCGTGCAACTGGCGCGTGGCGGCAACGGTGGGTTTGGCAACCTGCATTTCAAATCCGCGACCAATCAGGCACCGCGCCGGGCAAATCCCGGTCAGGAAGGCGTTGAACGCACGCTGTGGCTGCGCCTGAAGCTGATCGCCGATGTCGGATTGCTTGGGCTGCCCAATGCAGGGAAATCGACGTTTTTGGCGGCAACATCAAATGCCAGACCCAAGATCGCGGATTACCCGTTTACCACGCTGCACCCGAACCTTGGCGTCGTAGGCGTTGATAACGTTGAATTTGTCATTGCCGATATTCCCGGTCTGATTGCCGGAGCGCATGAAGGGCGCGGCATTGGTGACCGTTTCCTGGGGCACGTAGAACGCTGTGCCGTGCTGCTGCACCTTGTGGACGGAACGTCCGAGAGCATCGTTGAGGATTACCAGACCATCATCGGCGAGCTTGAAGCCTATGGCGGCGAACTGGCGGACAAGCCGCGCATTACCGCGCTCAACAAGATCGACGCGCTGGATGACGAAGAACGTGCCGCTGCACTTGCGGAACTGGAGCAGGCAACGGGCGGTTCAGTAATGACCATGTCAGGGGTGAGCCGCGAGGGTGTGCAGGACGTGCTGCGCAACCTGCGCTCGCAAATTGACGCGGATCGGCTGCGCCACAAGCCCGATACCGAGGCGGAACCGTGGCGTCCCTGACAAGTGCCCGACGTGTCGTCGTCAAGATCGGATCGGCACTGCTGGTTGATCGCAACACTGGCGCACTGCGGGCGGATTGGCTGAAAACACTTGCCGATGACGTGGCCTGGCTGAAGCGCGGCGGGGCGGATGTGATCCTTGTGTCATCCGGGTCCATTGCCTTGGGACGCGGTGCACTAGGGCTGCCAGCCAGCGATCTGGCGCTGGAACAGTCACAGGCCGCTGCAGCGGTAGGCCAGATCCGCCTTGCCCGCGCTTATGAAGAGGTGCTCGCCCCACATGGCATCACCACGGCACAGGTCTTGGTCACACTGGAAGACAGCGCAAACCGGCGACGGTATCTGAACACACGGGCCACGCTGGAAACGCTGCTCGGACTGCAAGCGATGCCGATCGTCAACGAGAATGATACCATTGCGACGGACGAAATCCGCTATGGCGACAACGACCGTCTGGCGGCGCAGGTTGCCGTGACCGTTGGTGCGGACCAGTTGATCCTGTTGTCGGATGTCGACGGCTTTTACACAGCCAACCCCGCGACGGATCCGGATGCCACGCGCTATGAACAGATCGACACCATCACGCCCGAGATCGAGGCGATGGCAGGCGATGCAGGGTCTGGCCTCTCCAAAGGTGGGATGAAGACCAAGCTGATGGCAGCCAAAATGGCAACGGCTGGTGGTTGCGCCATGGCGATTACCGAAGGTTCGATCTTCAACCCCTTGCAATCGCTTGAAAATGGCGCGAATGCCACTTGGTTCACAGCCCAGCTTGATCCGCAGGCCGCGCGCAAACGTTGGATCGGTGCGATGAAGCCACGGGGGATGGTCACCGTGGATGCGGGGGCCGCGCAGGCGCTGAGCCGCGGCAAGAGCCTGCTGCCTGCTGGAGTCGTCAAAGTGGCTGGTACGTTCGGTCGGGGTGATCCGGTCGAGATCACCGACCCGGAAAATCACAAGATCGGGCAGGGACTTACGCGCTATACCGCGTCGGAATCACGGACTATCATGGGGTGCAAATCCTCGGATATTGAAGGCCGGCTAGGTTATCCGGGCCGGGCCGCTTTGATCCACCGCGATGATATGGCATTCTAGATACCTCATTGGCGGTTTCGAAACGCGAAACGGTTGCCGACACGACAGCACAGACAAGGGCGCAAACGATGAAAGACATGGACAATATTCCCGCTTTGATGGCTGATATCGGTGCTCGCGCCAAGGCTGCCAGCCAGGAACTTGCCTTTGCTACAGCCGAGAGCAAACGAACTGCATTGATGGCCGCCGCTGATGCGGTTTGGCTGCAGCGCAGCGATATCATCGCCGCAAATGCCCGCGATCTGGATTATGGCCGCGACAAGGGGCTGTCTGCGGCAATGATGGATCGTCTGATGCTGGACGAAGAACGCATCCACGGCGTCGTCGAAGGGTTGCAAGCCGTCGCAGACCAGCCCGACCCCGTTGGCGAAGTCATGGAAGAATGGGACAGACCCACGGGGCTGCATATCAGCCGGGTGCGAACGCCGCTTGGCGTGATTGGCGTGATCTATGAAAGCCGACCCAATGTGACCGCAGATGCCGGCGCGCTGTGCCTGAAATCAGGCAACGCCGTCATCCTGCGAGGCGGGTCTGAGAGTTTTCATTCCTCTTCCGCTATTCATGCCTGTCTGGCCGAGGGTTTGCGGGTTGCAGGACTCCCCGTAGACGCGATTCAACTGGTGCCCACACGAGATCGCGCCGCAGTATCCGAACTGCTGACCATGACCGACACGGTTGACGTGATTGTGCCGCGCGGTGGCAAGGGCTTGGTCGGTTTGGTTCAGCGCGAAGCCCGGGTGCCCGTCTTTGCTCACCTGGAAGGCATCGTGCATATCTATCTGGACAAGGACGCAAGCCTACAAAAGGCGCTGGATATCGTGCTGAATGCTAAAACGCGCCGGACAGGGATTTGCGGGGCCGCTGAATGCCTGCTGATTCATCAAGACATCGCCGAAACCATCGGCGCAGAGGTGATTTCAGCGCTGATAGCGGCAGGTGTCGAAGTGCGTGCAGAAGGCGCGCTTGCCAAGGTTAACGGGGCGATCAGCGCAGGTGACGAAGACTGGGGTCGCGAGTACCTGGACATGATCATCGCGGCCAAGCCGGTCGCTGACATCGACGCTGCGATTGCACATATTCGCGCCTATGGCTCAAACCACACCGACTGCATCATTACCGAGAGCACTGGCGCTGCCGCCCGGTTCTTTGAGCAATTGGACAGCGCCATCCTGATGCACAATGCGTCGACACAATTCGCCGATGGTGGCGAGTTTGGCATGGGGGCCGAGATTGGCATCGCCACCGGCAAGATGCATGCACGCGGGCCGGTTGGCGCAAAGCAGCTGACCAGCTTCAAATACCTTGTGCGCGGCGATGGAACGGTGCGCACCTAAGGCGCATACCGGCTCAGAAGTGGATGGCGATATGGCCGTCGGCTTGCTCGGTTGATATCGGGCGAGCAAGATCTTGGGCGATTGTGGGCATCAAGGCAAACTGCACCTGCGCCGGTGTGACCTGTGCAAGCGTGTCCGGCGCCGACAGTCCTGCCCACAGATCCGGATCGACATTCAATTTTGTCGACGTCCCGGTCACGCTCCATCGCCCATTCTCAACCGCTGCCACGATGTTGCCGCCATAGGGCATGGCGGTTTCAAGGCATTGGATCGCCAGAAACGCCAGCCTCACGCAAGCGCGGCTTTGCGGCTCATGAGGGCTCCAGTGTAATTGTAAACGCCCGCCGCGGCTGACATCGTCCAAGACCGATGTGACCTCGGCACGGCCCAACATCTGTTCGCCAGCTGCACCATAAGCGATGCGGAAAAACCGAATCCGGGCGCCAGCATTGCCCACGCTGTCGCTGATCAGTTCCAGTTCAGGCCCCTCCATGCCACCGGCCATATCCAGCAGTTCCAACCCGTTGGTGATGGCACCGATCGGGCTGATCAGGTCATGGCAGATTCTGGACCCTATCAAAGACGCCAGATTGTGATTACTCTGTCCCACGCAATTTCTCCGTTTCAGGGCAGTTTATGACCGATCTCAACGCAATACTGGAGCCCGGCATGCTGGTGCGCCATCCCGATTTCGATGAATGGGGCCTTGGACAGGTACAGTCAAACATTGGTGGCAAAATCACGGTCAACTTTCGTGAGCAAGGAAAGGTCGTCATTGACGGCACTCGGGTGTCGTTGGTTCCTGTCTTTGATTCCTGAAACCGGTTTACGAAAGGTTAATTTCTGGCGCAATCACCGCCTGTGTTGCCAATGCACTGCTGTGCAGGCTATTGATCACCTACTGAATTCCGGATCAATGATACAAAGCGAAAATGCCTGAATCCGCGCCAGAATTTTCCGTCAGGCTGGCAAGCACCGATGCCGAACGACGGGCCGCACAGGCGTTGCGCTATGATGTCTTTGTGCGCGAACTCGGAGGCGGCGGCCCGCTTGTGGATCACGAGAACGGGTTGGAGCGCGACCGATTCGATCCGTATTTCGATCACCTGCTGGTCTTTCACACTCCATCTGACCGCGTGGTCGGGGTCTATCGGTTGATGCCTGATGATCAGGCCATCAGGGCGGGGCAATTCTATTCCGAAGACGAATATGATCTGAGTCCTCTCAAATCCACCGGTCGCCGACTGCTTGAGCTTGGCCGGTCATGCCTGCATCGCGATTTTCGGGGGGGTATGGCACTGTACCATCTCTGGACCGGGCTGGCACGATATGTCGAGGCACACGGCATAGACATCCTGTTCGGCGTGGCCAGCTTTCATGGCACTGATCCTCAGGCGATTGCCCAACCGCTTTCGATGCTGAACCACGCACATCTCGCGCCGCCCGAATTGCGGGTCCGCGCCCGACCCGAGCATTTCCAGCGGATGGATCTTGTGCCGCCTGACCAACTTGACCGGCGTCGTGCCGTGGTCGAGATGCCTGCATTGATCAAGGCTTATCTGCGGCTCGGCGGGTTTGTCGGAAAGGGCGCCTATCTTGACCATGCCTTTAACACCACCGACGTTTGCCTTGTGCTGGACACCGCGCGGATGAATGACCGCCAAAGGCGGCTCTATTCGGGCGACCGTTCGGAATGAACCCGACTTGGGACAGTGGCTCGGAACCGGATCCGGTTCGAATAGGTCTGTCCGGCTGGCTGCGTGTGGCAATACGTGGGACTGCGCTGGCGGTCCTTGTGTTTGGCTGCCTGATCTTGCTGCTGTCGATCCGATTGGTCGAAAAGCCACTGTTTTGTGTTAGGCGACCAATGACACCTTTTATCACCCAATTCGTCTGCCGAAATGCCTTTCGCATCCTTGGCATGGGGTTTTCGACCTCGGGCGAGTTGATGGCCGAGCATGGCGCCGTGGTAGCCAATCACTCTTCGTGGCTGGACATCTTCGCGCTGAACGCCCGCAAGCGCGTGTACTTTGTATCAAAGTCAGAAGTTGCGAGCTGGCCGGGAATTGGTTGGCTGGCGCGGGCGACCGGAACCGTGTTCATTGAACGCAACCCGGCGCGGGCGCGTGAACAGACACAACTGTTTGAAGAACGGCTTTTGGCCGGACACAAGCTGTTGTTCTTTCCCGAAGGCACATCAACCGATGGGTTGCGGATTTTAGCATTTAAAACAACGCTTTTCGCTGCGTTCTTTACAGAATACCTGAGGGACATGGCCCATATTCAACCGGTGAACGTGATCTATCATGCGCCACAGGGGGAACCCGCTAGCTTCTATGGTTGGTGGGGGGACATGGAGTTTGCGGAACACCTGCTCAAGACACTTGCGGTGCGTCGCCCCGGGTCGGTCGAATTGGTCTATCATCCGGCGGTGCGGGTTGCGGACTTCACCGGTCGCAAGGAACTTGCCGCGCATTGTGAACGCGTGGTGCGGGCCTGCCATGATGCCAGATTGGCTGATCAGATCGATGGGATCCGCTGACCGCTCGCGTCAAAATGGATCTCGGTGTCTTGTGACCAGTCGATCCCGCAATGCTCGCCTTCTTGCCGCCCGTGCAACGCGCCATCCTGGCGGACCGTGAACGGATCGCCGGATGGCAACGCCAGATGGATCAGGGTTTCCGCGCCAAGGGCTTCGGAGAACGTGACGATGCCGTTTGCATGGCCTTCGCCAGAGTGAACGATGCGGGCATGTTCGGGGCGCACCCCGACCGTCGCGCAGCCTGGTCGCGGAGTGTTAAGCGACGCGGGCGGGACAAAGTTGGTGGCGGGCGAGCCGATAAACCCGGCGACGAACTGCGTGGCCGGGTTGGCATAAACATCAAGCGGTGCACCGATCTGATCAGCAACGCCGTCATGCATCACGATCATGCGGTCAGCTAGGGTCATCGCCTCGACCTGATCATGGGTTACATAGAGCGATGTGATACCAAGTTCTTTCTGTAACGCCTTGATTTCAAGCCGCATCTGAACGCGAAGCTTGGCATCGAGGTTTGACAAGGGTTCGTCAAACAGGAACACCGATGGCTTACGCACTATGGCGCGTCCCATGGCGACCCGCTGGCGCTGTCCACCCGACAGTTCGCGTGGTTTCCGTTGCAGGTAGTCTTCGAGTTGCAGCATCTTTGCTGCGGTCGCAACACGGCCGTCTATTTCGTCCTTTGGTACCTTCGCGATCTTCAAACCATAGGAAATGTTGTCAAAAACATTCATATGCGGGTAGAGCGCGTAGTTCTGGAACACCATGGCGATGTCGCGGTCCATCGGCTCCAGTTCATTGACACGCTTGCCTTCGATTTCGATGTCGCCGCTGCTCACCGTTTCCAGCCCAGCCACCATTCGCAGCAAGGTGGATTTGCCACAGCCAGAGGGACCGACGATCACGATGAACTCGCCATCCGCGATGTCGATGTCGACGCCGTGGATCACCTCGGTCGTGCCAAAGCGTTTCTTGACGTTGCTGAGTTTCAGAGTTGCCATGAGTTATTTCTCGCTGTCCACAAGGCCGCGGATAAACAGGTTCTGCATGCTGATCACCACGATGATCGGGGGCAGCATGGCAAGGATCGACGTGGCCATGATGACCGGCCAGTCGGCGACGTCGTCACCGGATGGAAACATCTGTTTGATGCCCATAACGATCGTGTTCATTGACGGATCCGTGGTGATGAGCAGGGGCCAGAGGTACTGGTTCCAGCCATAGATAAACAGGATTACGAAGAGAGCCGCGATATTCGTGCGGCTCATCGGGAGCAGGATGTCCCAGAAGAACCGCATTGGCCTTGCTCCGTCAACGCGGGCCGCTTCGGCGAGTTCATCCGGAACCGTGAGAAAGAACTGGCGGAACAGGAAGGTTGCGGTGGCGCTGGCGATCAGCGGAAAGATCAGACCCGAATAGCTGTTGAGCATACCGAACCCGGCGACGACTTCGTAAGTGGGGACGATGCGCACTTCGACTGGCAGCATGAGGGTGAGAAAGATCAGCCAGAAGAACAGCCGCCGTCCGGGAAAGCGGAAATAGACGATGGCAAAGGCCGAAAGCAGTGAGATGAGGATTTTGCCAAGCGCAATGCCCATCGCCATGACCAGTGAATTTGCCAGCATCCGCAGGACGGGTGCGTTCACGCCAGAGAACAGAGCATCGCGGTAGTTCTGAAAGAACTGATCGCCCGGCCAAAGCGGCATCGGTGGCTGCGTAATCTCGGGTTGGGTGACGGTAGATGCGACGAAGGCCAGCCAGATCGGGAAAAAGATGATCAGAACGCCAACGATCAGACCCGCATGGGTCAGCCAGAGACCTGCGCCGCGCGTTTCGACCATGCCTGTGCGCTCTGCCATCAGTAATGCACCCGACGTTCGATGAATTTGAACTGGATGATGGTCAGCAGGCCGACAACCACCAGAAGGACCACTGATTGGGCGGCTGAACTGCCCAGATCCTGACCGACGAACCCATCGGCATAAACCTTGTAGACTAGGATCGTGGTGGCCTGCTGCGGCCCGCCGCTGGTGATGGTGTGGATCACCCCAAAGGTTTCAAAGAACGCATAGACGATGTTTACGACCAGCAGGAAAAACGTCGTCGGCGACAATAGCGGCCAGACAATCGTTCTGAACCGTGTCCAGAAACGTGCGCCATCGATGGCCGCGGCCTCGATCACTGAACGCGGGATCGCCTGCAGCCCCGCAAGGAAGAACAGAAAGTTATAGCTGATCCGCCCCCAGCTAGAGGCGGCGACGACAAGGCCCATGGCCTCGGTCTGGTTCAGCACATGGTTCCAGTCATACCCAAGCAGGCCCAGATACCAGGAAACAACCCCAACCCGGGTGTTGAACATGAAGAGCCACAGCACACCCGCGACTGCCGGGGCAACCGCATATGGCCAGATCAGCAATGTACGATAGGTGCCCGCACCCTTGATCAGCCGATCCGCCAGGAGGGCGAGATAGAGCGCCATGCCCATCGACACGACTGTGACCAGCCCCGAAAACACCGCCGTCGTCACGAACGATGCGCGATAGTATGGATCGCCAAACAGATATTCGAAGTTACCAAGCCCCACGAACTGGGATTTGAGGCCAAAGGGGTCGGGTATGAACAGCGACTGCCAGACCGCCTGACCGGCGGGATAAAAGAAGAAGACCGCCGTGATGATCACTTGCGGCAAAAGCAGCAGGAGCGGGAGTAGCCAGCCTTTGAAGGTTACGCGCTTTTCCATTCGGCTTCGATCAGTGTTGGGGCAGGGGATTTTGACCAAACGTATCGGTCGACATCTTGCCCAATGGGTTATTGATCTGTGCGCCCGGTTGCATCCGGGCGCAGCAGTTGTTCTTGACGGTGATTATTGGTTGGCCTGCTCAAAGCGACGCAGCAATTGGTTGCCACGCTCGACCGCGCTGTCCAAGGCCGCCTGTGCGTCCTTGTCACCGGCCCACACGGCCTCGAGCTCTTCGTCGATGATGCCTCGGATCTGATCAAAGCTACCAAGGCGCAACCCTTTGGAGTTTGGCGTAGGTTCTGCACCGGTCATCTGCAGAATGGCGATGTCGGTGCCGGGATTGGCGTCATAGAACCCTTCGTCCTTGGTCTGTTCGGCGGCGGCCAGAGTGATCGGCAGATAGCCGGTGTCCTGATGCCATTTCGCCTGAATGTCAGATGTCGACAGGAAGCTTAGGAATTCCGCAACACCTTCGTATTCTTCGGGATCGTGACCAGCCAGAACCCAGAGCGAAGAGCCACCGATGATTGTGTTTTGCGGAGCGCCTTCGACACCTTCCCAATAGGGCAGTGGCCGGATTTCAAAATCGAATTCGGCTTCGGCCTTGATCCCAGCGTATCCGGCAGAGGATTCAGTAAAAAGTGCACATTCACCGGCGCGGAAGTTCGCCCCGCCTTCGTTGCGGCGACCGTTGTAGATGAACTTGCCGTCCTTGGCCCAATCACCCATCTGCTGGATATGCTGAACCTGTACCGGCCCGTTCAGAGTGAGTTCGGTATCAAGCCCGGCATAGCCGTTCTCCTGACTGGCAAACGGCTGGTTGTGCCATGTGCTGAAGTTTTCGAGATGGATCCAGCTCTGCCATGCGGTGGTCAGGGGGCATTCATGTCCCGATTCCTTCAGCGCATCCAGCGCTTCTCCGACCTTTTGCCACGTGGAAAGGTCCATGTCGGGATCAAGTCCGGCACCCGACAGCGCGTCGCGATTCACCCAGAGAACCGGGGTCGAAGAGTTATAGGGCAGCGACAGCATCTGGCCATCGGTGGTGGTGTAATACCCTTTGACCGGGCCCAGATACCCATCCGGGTCAAATGGTGCGCCGCCTTCGGCCATCACTTCGTAAACCGGTTTGATGGCACCCTCTGCGGCCATCATCGTGGCGGTGCCAACTTCGAACACCATCAGGATCTGCGGCTGCTCGCCCGCGCGGAACGCGGCGATACCGGCATTCAGCGTTTCCGAATAGTTACCCTTGTGGTTTCCGACAACAACATAGTCGGACTGGCTGGCGTTGAAGGTTTCGATCTGCTCGGCGAGAAGTTCGCCAAGTCGTCCGGTGAATGCGTGCCACCATTGGATTTCGGTCTGCGCCCAAGCGCCATTGGATAGCGCTAACGTTGACGCTGCGGCAGCGAGCAAAGTTTTGATTTTCATGGCTTTCCCCCCAAGGAATTTATTTTGGTTCGATGTTTCATAGCCTAGCCACCTGCGCGATTCTGACAACAGTTTTACGACAACCGATCCGGAGATCGTGAAATTGCTCACGCTTGACGTCACGTGATGCCGCCGGTTCTCGCGAAACAACATTGCGGCCTCGGGATCCCGCGAAGTAGGCAAATACACGAGCGGATCGAAGCCATAATGCGAAGGGGCTTGCACCCCGGTTCATCCTGCAGTATGGCCCCCACATTCAACCCGCAGGCGGGGTTGGGCCGATGGGGGAGACATCCCCAAAGGTCCGCCGGTTGGCGCATTCGCGTCGAGACCCCCGCCGAGGATCAAACCGGAAAGGAAAACGAGCATGGCTCTTCCCGAGTTCTCCATGCGCCAGCTGCTGGAAGCAGGCGTACACTTTGGTCACCAGACACAGCGCTGGAACCCGCGTATGGCGCATTACATATATGGCGCACGTAACGGCATTCACATCATGGACCTGACGCAGACTGTTCCGATGCTGGATCAGGCGTTGCAGGTCATCCGTGACACCGTCGCCAAAGGTGGGCGCGTTCTGTTCGTCGGCACCAAGCGTCAGGCCAGCCAGCCCATCGCCGAAGCCGCCGAGAAATCAGCGCAGTATTACATGAACCACCGTTGGCTGGGCGGCACGCTCACCAACTGGCAGACCGTGTCCAAATCGATCCAGCGCCTGAAGCACATCGACGAGCAGATGGAAACTGGCGCCGAGGGCCTGACCAAGAAAGAGCGTCTTGGCATGGAGCGCGATCAGGGCAAATTGGAAGCCTCGCTGGGCGGCATTCGCGAAATGGGCGGCACACCCGACCTGTTGTTCGTGATCGACGTCAAGAAAGAGGCGCTCGCCATTGCCGAAGCGAACAAGCTGGGCATCCCGGTTGTCGCGATCGTCGATACCAACTGTTCCCCCGATGGCGTCGACTTTGTCATTCCGGGCAATGACGACGCTGCTCGTGCGATTTCGCTTTATTGCGATCTGGCCGCGCGCGCCGCACTGGACGGCATGTCGGCACAGCTTGGTGCCGCAGGCGTGGATCTGGGCGCCATGGAAGAAGCACCGGTTGAAGAAGCCGTTGCTGAACCTGCTGGTGTTGAAGTTGGTGGTGCATCGAGCGAGACCGTGTCGAACGACGCCATGGCAAAAGACGCCCCGATGGACATCGAGTCCACAGCAAAGACTCTGGAAAAAGCCGCCAAAGGCAGCTGATCGGTTTGCCACCGTTTTTTGCGGTGGTCTGACATGAACCTGAAATGCGGCGCGAGTATAGCTCGCGCTGCACCCGTTGAAAATTCCTGAACAGGAGAGCCGAACATGGCAATTACCGCATCTATGGTAAAGGAACTGCGCGACAGCACCGGCGCGGGCATGATGGACGCCAAGAAGGCGCTGACCGAAACCGATGGCGACATGGACGCCGCCGTTGATTGGCTGCGCACCAAAGGTCTGGCAAAAGCCGCCAAGAAATCCGGTCGTGTTGCTGCCGAAGGTCTGGTCGCTGTTGTCGTAGACGGCGGCAAAGGCGTTGCAGTCGAAGTGAACTCGGAAACAGACTTTGTCGGCAAAAACGCCGAATTCCAGGAAATGGTCAGTGGCATCGCCCGCACTGCTCTTGGCGTGTCTGACATCGAAGCGCTGAAAGCGGCTGACATGGGTGGCAAACCGGTTGCCGATGTCATCACAGACAAGATCGCCACCATCGGCGAGAACATGTCGGTTCGCCGGATGTCTGCCATCGAAGGCGACGCTGTCGTGTCCTACGTTCACAACGCAGCAGCCCCCGGTATGGGCAAGATCGGCGTTCTGGTTGCACAGTCAGGCGGCGACGAGGCGTTTGGCAAGCAGGTGGCGATGCACATCGCTGCTGTGAACCCCGCCGCGCTGAGCGAAGAAGGCATGGACCCTGCTGTTGTCGAGAAAGAAAAGCAGGTTCAGATGGACATTGCACGCGAGAGCGGCAAGCCCGAGCAGGTTATCGAAAAGATGATCATTGGCCGGATGAAAAAGTTCGTCGCCGAATCTACGCTGCTGAACCAGCAGTTCGTGGTGAACCCTGACCTGACCGTCGGTGAAGCGGCAAAAGAAGCCGGCGCCACGATTTCTGGTTTCGTTCGCCTCGAAGTGGGCGAAGGCATCGAGAAGAAGGAAGAGGATTTCGCCAGCGAAGTGGCCAAGGCCGTTCAAGGCTGATCCCCATTCTCTATTGATTGAAAGGCCCGCCTGGCACTGCGCCGGGCGGGCCTTTTCTATTTCCGAGATATGACATCGATAGCGAGCCAAATTGACGTCGCAGGAGTTGGTTAGGTCATGGGCGAAAAAAGACGGAGCCGCGCTCAACACTGCGCGGCTCCAATCAATTGAACGCCCCGATTCTATGGGGATGGAAGGGGCTACTCAAAGATTCCGGCCCAATACGTGGAACAATACACGCACGAGCCGGACAGGTAAGAGAGCCTTGTAATATCAAGGGTCGTTTCCCGATGTTCCCAGGCTAAAGCCACCACTCACGGAACAACTGCACTTTGCGATTTAAAGCGCGTTTGTTAAAGTAATGTATTCCTTACCCGAGGTAAACATGACCCAAAAATTCATGAAATATTATAATAGAATCAGGTGTCTGCGGGCATCGTGAACATCTGATTGAGCAGCGCTGCCTTGAGCACCGCCTGCGCCGAGGTTTCAACCGACAGCGACTCTCGCGCAAGACGCAGATGCTTTTCCACCGTCGCCGAGGTAAGCCCCATCAGGATCGCGATATCCTGCGTGGTCTTGCCGTCACCAACCCATTCCAGCGCTTCACGCTGCCGTTTTGTCAGCGCTCTGTTCGGGGGGGTGTAGGGAAGTGTGAGGATCCGAAGATGCGCCACGTTGTTCATCAGATGGATATCAGCGCCGTGTTCTGCCCAGACCTCGTCAATTTCTTCTTGCGACATCTCGGCCCTCGCCGCGAGCGAGATTGCACCCTTGGACCGTGGTGAGATCGATTTGAAGCTGATCGTATAGCCGGATTTGACCTTGAACGTCAGATTGAACGTCACAACCTTGATCTGTTCGGGGGTCAGCTTACCCAAGTCAAATTTTTCGTAGATCTGCCGCCAGCTGCCTGCACCTTCGTTTTCCAATGCCCAGTTCAGCATCGGCGCGTGAAAATACAGCCCGCCGTGAAGAAAGCCCGCAAGGTATTCCTGGCTGTGGTTGCTGAGGATCGTGAAATCATCAGGATCGCCCAGCGATGTTTCCGTGCGATAGCGCGTGAACCCATAAATCAGACGGTCAAAGCCGAACCGTTCCATCTGCGCGGTATGCACCGGCCAGAGTTCTTCCAGGCTTTGCGCGTTTGTGATGGTATGCAGATACTCGCGCAACTCCATAGCGGCTACGATCCTTCCAGATGAGATTTGAGCGCATCAAGCGCCATGATATAGCCCTGTGGTCCGAACCCGCAGATCTGTCCAAGGGCGACCTTTGCCAGATAAGACACGTGGCGGAACGACTCGCGCGCGTGGATATTGGACAGGTGTACCTCGACCGCAGGCAGCTCTACCGACGCAACCGCATCCATCAGAGCGATAGAGGTATGGGTGTAAGCGCCGGCATTGATCACCAGACCGGCTTGGGTTGCCTTGGCAGCATGGATGGCATCGACCATGCCGCCTTCGTGATTTGTCTGCAGGCAGGATACGTTCAGGCCGATGGCCTCGCCATGTGCACGACAGGCGTCCTCTACCATCGCAAGCGTGGTCGTTCCGTAGACCTCTGGCTGGCGGGTCCCAAGCAGGTTCAGATTTGGACCATTGAGGATCAGAATGCCGTTCATGATGCCAGTTTCCCTTTTTCAATAGGTCTTAGGCACGAAATTCTGGTTCTGTCCAGATCACAGCCAGCCGATGTCACAAATCAGTCAAAGACCGCCAGTCCCAGCCATTGTGCAACCAGCGCAGGGGTATCCTGACCTTCAATCTCGATTGTCAGGGTGTTTTCGCGCAAAAGGTCCGTGTCGTTACGTTTGGTAACTTCGGCCAAAACGAAGCGCCCGCGCAGCCGTGACCCGGCTTTGACCGGCGACAGAAAGCGCAGCTTGTTAAAGCCATAGTTGATGCCCATGACCTGACCGGGCAGCATCGGAAAACAGTCATAGGCAAAACGGCTTGCCAGCGACAGCGTCAGGAAGCCGTGCGCGATGGTGCCGCCAAATGGCGTCTCGGCTGCGGCGCGTTCGGGATCAACATGGATCCACTGGGTGTCGTGGGTCACGTCGGCAAAGGTATCAATCATCGGCTGATCAACCGTGATCCAATTGGACACGCCGACTTCGGTTCCAATACTTGCCTGAGCATTTTCCAATGCCTGATCGATTGCAGCCATGGTTGCCTCCTCTTCTTGTGGTCAGTTGATTAGGGATCAGGGCCGACACGCACCATGCGCTTGCCCTTGTTTTCACCGGCGAGCAGGCCAATCAGCGCGGCGGGCGCATTGTCTAGCCCGTCGACGATGTCTTCGAACACCTTGATCTGGCCATTGCTGACCCATGTCTGCAGCGCGCGCAGGGCGGTCGCGTCCTGATCGGCGAAATCCATCACGATAAAGCCTTCCATCCGCAGCCGTTTCACGACCACCAGCCCCGGAAGGTTGCGGGGGCCTGTCGGGGTGTCGGTGTCATATTGGCTGATCGCGCCGCAACAGGAAATCCGACCCCGGTTATTCATCACGGCAAGCGCCGTTTCCAGAACCGCGCCACCGACATTGTCGAAATAGACATCCACGCCATCGGGGCAGGCGGCGCGCAACGCCTTGAACAGGCCTGGCTCGCGATAGTCCACACAGGCATCAAAGCCCAGCGTATCAACAACCCAGCCGCATTTTTCCGGACCACCGGCGATACCGACAACGCGACAGCCAATCGCCTTGGCGATCTGTCCGACATACCCACCGACCGACCCTGCCGCAGCAGAGACGAGGACCGTTTCGCCCGCAATCGGACGCGCCACATTCACCAGACCGTGAAACGCGGTTTTTCCTGCGATGCCAAAGACCGACATCAGGTTGGACAAGGGGCGGATATCCGGCATCTTTTGCACCTTGTGCGCCGGACGGGTCACATATTCTGCCCAGACCGATTCCGACGCAACGATGTCGCCCTTCTTCAGCCGTGGGCTGTTGCTCTCCATCACTTCGCAGATCGCATAGGTTGGCATGATGTCACCCGCCTTGACCGCGTCACGATAGGTCGCGCCCTGCATCCAGCTTCTGTTGGCGGCATCGATCGACATGAGGATTGTGCGCAACAGCACCTCGCCGTCGCCTGCGGTCGGCATGTCGCCGTCTTTTGCGTTGAAATGCGCCTGTGTCAGTTCGCCTTTCGGCAATTCAGAGATCGCGATCATACGGTTGGTCATGTTCAGGTCCTGAGGTTTGGGCGTTCGTAGGGGTGTCAAACGGGCGCGTATCCCGGTAATCGTCGGGGCAAAAGCGTCAGAGAGGCCCGCGTGACATGAGCAAAGAGTATCACCAACCCAAGTTTTCGCCGCCACCGGGCGCTGCCGATCTGCTGTTGATCCGGCATGGACGCACCGAGGCCGCGCGCCCCGGCGTGTCGTTTCCCATGAAGGACGGGCATGGCGATCCGGCGCTGCATCCCGAGGGCGAAGAACAGGCGCTGGCTGTGGCCGCGCGGCTTGAACACGAACCTCTTTCTGCAATCTATGTGACGAACCTGCGGCGCACTCATCAGACCGCTGCGCCCTTGGCCGAACGTCTGGGGCTTGAGCCGCGTGTCGAAGCCGATCTGCGCGAGATCCATCTGGGCGAGTGGGACGGTGGCCTGTACCGCATCAAGGCGGCCGAGAACGCGCCCGAATTCCAACGCGCATTTGCGCAGCAAGAGTGGGGAGAAATCCCCGGTGCGGAAACCACAGCGATCCTGCATGCGCGTGTGCGCGCAGGTCTGTTGCGGATTGCCGCCGCGCACCCGGATGAACGGGTCGCGGTCGTCGTGCATGCGGGCGTTGTGGGCGCGGCCATGGCGATTGCCAGCGGTTCGCAAGCCTTTGCCTTCAACAGGGTCGCCAATGGCTCGATCAGCCGCATCGTGGTCGATGGGGACCAGATGATCGTGCAGGGGTTCAACGATATCTCGCATCTGAACTGACGGTCAGTCCATCGTCACGACGACTTTGCCCATCACCTTGCGTTCCGCCATCATGGTGAGCGCATCGGCGGTCTGGGCAAGTGGAAAGCGTGCGCTGATCCGGGGTTTGATATTGCCCGCAGCATATAGCTCAAACAACTCGCCCACGTTTTCCATGTGCCCCTTGGGGTCGCGGACCGTCGAGGCCCCCCAGAACACGCCGACCACCTGACAGCCTTTGAGCAGTGTCAGGTTCAGCGGCAGTTTGGGAATACCGGCCGGGAATCCGACCACAAGGAACCGACCCTCCCAGGCAAGTGCGCGCACGGCAGGCTCGGCATAGGCGCCGCCCACGGCATCATAGACAACATTGACGCCCTCGGACCCGACAAGTTCCTTGATCTCGCCAGAGAACGCCTTTTGCGCGTCGCGATCCATTTCGCGCGGATAGATGATGGTGTCGTCGGCTCCGATGGATGTGCAGAACTCGGCCTTTTCGGCGCTGGACACCGCTGCGATGACCCGCGCACCCGCTGCCTTGCCCAATTCAATGGCTGCGGCCCCAACACCGCCCGCAGCACCAAGGATCAGCAGGCTTTCACCAGCTTTCAGATGGGCACGGTCTTTCAGGGCGTGATGCGATGTGCCGTAGGTAAAGATAAAGCAGGCGGCATCCTCATAGGGCATGTTGTCGGGGATCTTGATCAGCCGTGTCGGGTCGACCGCCATGTGGGTGGCAAAGCCGCCAAAACCGGTCAGCGCCAACACGCGGTCGCCAACGGCAAAGCCCTTGACGTCCTTGCCAACGGCGGCAACGTCGCCCGCGATCTCGCCACCGGGCGCAAACGGGCGCGGGGGTTTCATCTGATAGAGATCACGGATCATCAGCGTATCGGGAAAGTTGACACCTGCCGCGCGAATTCTGACGATCACCTCGCCATCCTTGGGCTGCGGATCCGGCAGTTCGGTCAGTTCCAGCGTTTCGGGCCCACCGATGGCCTGGCTCAGCATTGCGTGCATGTGATCTCTCCCTGATGTCGCGGTTCCGCGCCGCAATCTTACCGCGCGACTGTTTCCCCGCAAATCAGTGTTGTCAATCGAAATTCGAAATGCAATTCTGCACAGCGGAACGGCGACGTGTGACGGGGAGGGAACCACCATGACACCGGAAATCTTGTTTTCCTTGAGCGGGAAAACCGCACTTGTAACAGGGGGCGCAACCGGCATCGGACGCATGGCTGCCGAGGCGCTGGTGCGCGCCGGGGCGCGGGTGCTGATCGCCTCGCGCAAAAGCGAGGCCTGCGAAGCTGTCGCGGAGCAGTTGAATGCTCTGGATGCGGAAGGATCGGCAGAAGGCTTTGCCGGGGATGTCAGCAGCGAAGACGGCGTCGACGCGTTGGCCAAAGCTGTCGCAGAGCGCACGGATCGGCTTGATATCCTGATGAACAATGCGGGTGTGACATGGGGTGCGCCGCTTGGTCAGTTTCCGTTTGCCGGTTGGGAAAAGGTCAACGCGGTTAACGTCGCCGGGCTGTTTCACCTGACGCAAAAGCTGATGCCGATGCTGATCGCTTCCGGCACGACAGAGGATCCAGCAAGGGTGGTCAATGTCGGCTCGGTCATGGGCGAAGTGCCGATGGGCGATGGCGCCTACAGCTATTCCGCGTCCAAGGCCGCCGTCCTGCACCTGAGCAAGATCTTGGCCAAGGAACTCGCCGGGCATCACGTGACAGTCAATGCGCTCGCACCCGGGCCGTTCGTGTCGCGGATGACGGCCTTTGCGACCCATGACGAAGGGTTGCGCGAAAAGGTCGGCTCGGACGTGCCGTTGGGCCGCGTCGGGCGGGATGAAGATATCGCTGGTTGCATGTTGTTCCTGTGCGGGCGTGGCGGGGCCTATGTGACAGGTGCCGTGATCCCGGTCAGCGGTGGCATCAATGTCATGACGGCCCCGAATATCTTTGCAAGCGCAATGGAATAGAAAAGGACGTTAAAACATGACAATCAGGTTTGACGATCGCGTGGCCATCGTGACCGGCGCCGGTGTGGGGCTGGGGCGTTCACATGCCTTGGGACTGGCGGCGCGCGGTGCCAAGGTGGTCGTGAACGACCTTGGTGCCGCAACGGACGGGTCCGGTACGTCCTCGGATGCAGCGCTGTCGGTGGTTGAAGAGATCAAGGCTGCAGGTGGTCAGGCGATGGCACATGGGGCCGATGTATCGGACCCCGAAGGCGTGGACGACATGGTCAAACAGGCCATGGCCGCTTGGGGTCGCATCGATATCGTTGTGAACAACGCCGGTATCCTGCGCGACAAGACCTTTGGCAAGTTGAGCCTTGATGATTTCCGCAAGGTGGTCGATGTGCACCTGATGGGCAGCGCCACGGTGAGTCATGCCTGCTGGCCGATCATGCGCGAACAGGGCTATGGCCGGATTGTTCTGACCTCTTCGGGCAGCGGGCTGTATGGCAATTTCGGTCAGTCCAATTACGGTGCGGCCAAGGCGGCGATGATGGGCTTGATGAACGTGCTGCATATCGAAGGCGCGCGCGACAATATCCGGGTTAACGTGCTCGCACCGACTGCGGCGACACGGATGACAGAAGCGCTGATCCCGGCGGATGCACTGGCACTGATGGCACCCGAAACAATCACGCCGGGCCTGCTGTATCTGGTAAGCGAAGACGCACCGAGCCGGGTGATGCTGGGCGCCGGAGCCGGATGTTTCGCACAGACGCGGGTCTATGAAACCCAAGGCATCACCTTGACCGGAGAGATCACGCCCGAAGACGTCGCCGAACGGTTTGCAGATGTCACCGATCCGGAAGGGCAGGAAGATCTGGCAAATGCCTTTGAACAAACCAAAAAATATGTGGCCAATGCGTCGAAAGCCCGTGGGCTGACGCTGGACTGGGGCTGAAGGGAATTCACCATGCGCGACATTGCGACCTCCTCTGACGAAATTGCGGATGGCGTATACGCCGCCGCGCCGAGGGACCTGTGATGGTTGCCTGGAAACGGGATGAAAGCCATTTGCCGGCGGCATTGCGCGGCCTGCGCCTGCCGTTGATCGGGTCTCCGCTGTTTATCGTGTCCGGTCCGGAACTGGTGATTGCACAGTGCAAGGCCGGGATCATCGGGTCGTTCCCGGCGCTGAATGCGCGCGAAGCAGAAGGCGAACCGCCATTGCTGGAAGCGTGGCTACAACAGATCAACGACGAGTTGGATCGCCATAATCAGGAGAACCCTGATCGACCTGCAGCGCCCTTTGCCGTCAACCAGATTGTGCATCGATCAAACGTGCGGCTGGAGCGTGATCTGGAGATCTGCAACCACTACAAGGTTCCGATCTGGATCACATCGCTCGGCGCGCGGGTCGAGGTGAACGAGGCGGCGCATGATTGCGGCGGGATCGTCCTGCATGACATTATCAACAATACCTTTGCGAAAAAGGCGATCGACAAGGGCGCGGATGGTTTGATCGCCGTGGCCGCCGGGGCTGGTGGACATGCTGGTCCGCAATCGCCCTTTGCCCTGATCCGCGAAATCCGCGAGTGGTTCGATGGACCGCTGGCACTGTCAGGCGCAATCGCGACAGGAGAGGCGTTGCTGGCCGCGTGTGCGCTTGGTGCGGATTTCGGCTATGCGGGATCTCCGTTCATCGCCACGACCGAGGCGAATGCACAGCCCGCATACAAAGAGATGATCGTATCCAGTGGGGCCGAGGATATCGTGACATCCTCATTGTTTACAGGGGTTTCCGGGAACTACCTTAAACCCTCGATCACCGCTGCGGGGATGGACGCCGAGAACCTGCCGTCAGCCGATGCCAGTTCGATGAACTTCGGATCGGGGTCTTCCAAGCCTAAGGCGTGGAAAGAAATCTGGGGGTCCGGGCAAGGCATCGGTGCGATCAGCAAGGTCACGGATACTGCGGAACTCGTGGATCGGTTTGAGCGCGAATTTCTTGCGTCAGGCGCGCGTCAGGCCAGCGAGTTCACAACCTAGATGGCCGAGCTTCTGGTCATCCGGCACGCTCAGGCGAGCTTTGGGCAGGACAACTATGATCAGTTGTCAGATCTGGGCCACCGGCAATCGGAAATGGCCGGAGAGGCCCTGCGCGCATCCGGTTGGGTGCCGGACCGGCTTGTCACCGGCACGTTGACACGCCAGCAGGAAACCCTTGCGTCAATGGGATTTGCCGAGCAACCGGAACAGCATGCGGGCCTGAACGAGTATGATTTTCACGATCTGCTTTCAGTGCGGTTTCAAGGGGCCGTACCAGACCCGGTGCGCCATGACCGCAAGACCCATTTTCGCACCCTGCGGGAGACCATTCTGGAATGGCAGGCCGGTGGCCTGGCCGACGCAAAGGAAAGTTGGAAAGACTTCTCAGAGCGCGTTGAAAACGCCCGAACATTTGCCACGAATACCGACGCACGACGGGTGTTGGTGATCAGTTCCGGCGGCCCGATTGGCGAACTGGTCAAGGCAAGCCTTGGAGCACCGGACGCCCAGATGATGGCGCTGAATCTTCAGGTCAAGAACACGTCCTGGACGCGGTTCTTCTTCAACGCTTCGACCTTTCTGTTGCATGAGTTCAATGCGACCGCGCATTTTTCCACCCCGGATCGGGCAAAACTGCTTACCTTCAGCTGAGGATCGACCATGACCCAAGAGACGCAAACACTCGATCTTGACGCAGTCGGCGGGTATCTGGCCCAACATCTGCCCGGGTTTTCCGGCCCCTTGTCGGCGAGCAAGTTCGAAACCGGCCAATCCAATCCGACATTCCTGTTGAAAACGCCGGAGCAGAACTATGTCCTACGTCGCAAGCCGCCGGGAACATTGTTGAAATCCGCCCATGCTGTTGATCGCGAGTTTCGCGTGCAAAAGGCGTTGGCAGGCACGGATGTCCCGGTCGCCAAGATGCATTTGCTGTGTGAAGATGACAGCGTGATCGGATCGATGTTCTATATCATGGAGCATATGGACGGCCGCAATTTCAACGATCCCACCATGCCCGACGTCACCAATGAGGTGCGTGGCGCGGTGATTGGCGACATGAACAGGGTACTTGCAGCGCTTCACATGGTCGATATCGACGCGGTGGGGCTGTCCGATTATGGACCACCGGGCAACTATTTCCAGCGACAGGTTGAACGCTGGTCAAAGCAATATCGCGCGTCTGAAACCGATCCTGTCCCGGCGATGGACGACTTGATGCGTCTGTTGGTCGAACAGATGCCCGAAGACGATGGCCAGCGCACTCTGGTGCATGGCGACTATCGGCTGGACAACATGATCTTTGAAAAGGATGGCACGCGCTGTCTGGCGGTGCTGGATTGGGAACTGTCCACGATTGGCCATCCCTTTGCCGATCTCGCATCGGTCATCATGCAGTGGCAGATGCCGCCGGGGCGAGAAGGGCGGGGCCTTGCAGGGGTAGATCGTGAGGCGCTTGGTTTGCCAAGCGACGCCGAGTTCATCGCCCGCTATTGCGAACGTCGTGGGTTGCCGGGAATCGAAAATTTCGGGTTTTACCTGTCCTTCTGCTTTTTCCGGATGGCGGCGATCATTCAGGGCGTTCTGAAACGTGCGCTGGACGGGAACGCAAGCAACCCGGAACGCGCGATGAAGGTGGGCCAGTATGTGCCCGTCTTTGCCGATCACGGGCTCAAGGCGCTAACAGAATAAGGCAGCGCAGTCGCTGTGAAGGGAGGCAATCATGTCGGACACGGAATTCGGAGCCGACCCCGACGAGGCCAAGGATCGCAATTTCATCACGGCGCTGGCGCGTGGTCTGGACGTTCTGCGCTGTTTTCGTCCGAATGAAACTGATCTGACGAACAACGATATTTCCGAACGCACTGGCTTGCCAAAACCAACGGTTTCGCGCCTGACGCATACGCTGTGCAAACTGGATTATCTGATCGCGGATGCGCGGACAGGAAGCTATCGGCTGAGTGCGGGGGTGCTGCAGCTTGGCTATGGCGTGCTGTCGGGGATGGAGATTGGCGAGCGTGCTGCAGACGCGATGCGAGCGCTGCGCAATGGTCCAAATTCATACATCACCTGCGCATTGGCCGAGCGGCACAGGACTGACGCGGTATATGTCGCAGTGCAGAGATCGCGGGAAGAGATATCCCTGACGATGCATGTGGGGTCGCGGCTGCCCTTGTTCTTTTCCGCCATCGGTCGGTCGATATTGGTTGGCATGACCGACGAAGAGCGGGCCGCGGTGCTTCGTTCTGCCGATGAGAGCGATCCCGAGGGGCAGGAGGCGCGTCATGCCAGCATTGAGCGGGCGATAGAAGAATACAAGGCGAGCGGATTTTGCACCGGTTACGGTGATTGGCGACCGGATGTGAACGGCATCGCGGTTCCGGTCTATTCGCTGAGCGGGACTCGGGTTTATGGATTGAACGTGGGCGGGCCGTCATTTCACGTGAAAAAGAAGCAACTTGAACAGCACTATGCAAAGAGCCTGATCGAAGCTGCAGCCGCGCTGAGTTGCGGTCCTTCCCACTAGATCACAGCATAGAATCGGCCTGCAAACCGTGAAACCAAATTTTACTCTGCGAAACAGAATGGGGTGCCTATAGGCGGATTGATCAGGATTTTTCAGTGCGCCCACACGCCAAATTCTAAAGCTGTGTCCTAAAAATCCGTCTCAAACTTGTTGCTCCGAAACGAAGTACGATGTGTCGTATTGATCTGAAACAGGTCATAGATATTTTTTGATAAATTCAATCCAAAACAAAGCGTTACAAATCACTCCTAACACTTCAAACTGGATCGAGATCGACTAGCGCTGATGTCCAATCAATACGAAGTTACCTCAGCCAATTTGATATCGAATCCGCTAGTCGCCGGTCGTGACATGACACTGAGCGAAGCGAAGCAGAATGCTTGACTTTGAACGTCGATATGCAACTCTTTGCTCAGTGCTTGACATAAAAAAATTAAAACTGAGAACAGTCAGGCCGCGTGATAGGGAGGAAACTACATGCGCATCACCACCAGAATAGGTGTATCCAGCGTTCTGGCACTGGCCGTCAGTGCAGGCGCGGCATTTGCCGAGAATATTAAGATCGCTTTCATCGACCCGCTGTCCGGGCCATTTGCCAGCACTGGTACAAACGGTTTGCACCAGTATGAGTTCGCTGCAGACACGCTTGTGAATGAAAAGGGCGGTGTTCTTGACGGCGATATGTTCGAAATCGTTCCGTTTGACAACAAGGTCAGCCCCAAGGAATCCCTGATTCAACTTCAGGTCGCCATCGATCAGGGCATTCGGTATGTTGCCCAGGGCAACTCGTCCGGTGTGGCCCATGCGATCACCGAAGCGGTCGAAAAGCACAACAGGCGCAACCCTGACAGCCGGGTTCTGTTTCTGAACTATGCTGCGGTTGATCCGGCGCTGACGAACGACAAATGTAATTTCTGGCATTTCCGGTTTGATGCAAACGCAGATATCAAGATGGACGCCCTGACCGATGTCATGGCCGAAGACACCGATCTCAAGAAGGTCTACATCATCGGGCAGGACTATTCATTCGGCAAGGCGGTGGCCGCCGCCGCCGTAGCCAATCTGGGTGAGAAACGCCCCGATATCGAGATTGTCGGCAACGAGTTGCACCCGATTGGCAAGGTCAAGGATTTCACTCCCTACGCCCGCAAGATCGTTTCTTCCGAAGCGGATGCCGTGATTACCGGCAACTGGGGTTCAGACATGCTGGGCTTGGGTAAGGCCATCATCGAGAACGGCTATGACGGACCGATTTACACCTACTACGCTGCCGGCAGCGGCATGACAGGCGCATTCGGCGAAACCGGAAAAGGGACGATCCGTTTGGTCAGCGAAGGCCAGATCAACCCGCCGCCGACCGACGAAGCCAAAGCTTATTACGAGGCGTTCAGAGCCAAGTACCCCGATGGCAACATCGATCAGGCGCGGATCAGCAACGTGATCGGCATGTTGGCGCAGGCTATCAACGAAGCGGGTACCGCCACCGACGTGGTTGCCGTCGCAAATGCCTTGGAGGGCATGGAATTTGACAGCATGTGGGGCACCAAAATTTACATGCGGCCGAATGACCACCAGGCAATCCAGAACCTGCATATCAATGCACACACAGACGAAGGTGTAACCTTTGACTATGATGGTTCCGGCTATGGCGTCGTGTCTGAGTCCGCGATTGAGATGGCAGGTATGGACAGCTCCAGTACCTGTGACATGAAACGTCCGTGACCCTAGTACCTGCCCGCCCTGAAATGGGGCGGGCCGGACCGCTTTTCCCCATCACTCAATTCTGCCGGAGGGACTAATGGACCTCGTACTCGTCAACCTGATCGACGGGCTTGTCACCGGATTGCTGTTGTTCATGTTATCCGCCGGGCTGACCCTCATCTTTTCGATGATGGGAGTACTCAATTTCGCCCATGCCAGCTTTTACATGCTAGGCGCCTATTTTGCTTACCAGATCAGTACCTTCATGGGGTTTTGGATGGGGCTGATTATTGCGCCGGTGATCGTCGGGATCGCAGGCGCAGGCATCGAGCGGTATGGGCTTAGAAAAGTTCACCAGTATGGCCATGTCCCAGAGCTGATCTTTACCTTTGGCCTCGCCCTGCTGATCGAAGAAGTGGTGCAATTCTTCTGGGGCAAAAACCAGATGCCCTATAACCCGCCGGAAATCCTGCAATTCACGCTGTTCTCGATCTCCGGAAATTCGATCCCGGCCTACAAGGTCTTCATGATCTTCGTGTCGATCGGCATCTTCCTCGCCTTGCTCTATGTTCTGACGCGGACGCGGGTCGGGATGGTGATCCAGGCGGCATTAAGTTACCCAAGAACGGTCGAGGCACTGGGTCACAACGTACCCTTGGTCTTCATGGGCGTTTTTGGCGTCGGAACTGCGCTTGCGGGTGTCGCCGGAGTCATTGCCGGTCCGGTTCTCGGTACCTTTCCGGGCATGGCATTCCTGTTGGGCTCCATCGTGTTCGTGACCATCGTAATAGGTGGGTTGGGGTCGCTTTGGGGCGCGCTTGTTGCCTCGCTGTTGATCGGTTGGATCACCACCTTTGCCGCCAGCTACAACGTCGCCATGGCCGATATCCTGATGGCCATGGGCTTTGAACAACCCATCGACCTGTCAGAAAGCGCGTGGCGGGATTTGTGGTCGCTGACCTTGCCGCAGATCGGGCCGATCTTACCCTATCTGTTGATGGTGTTGATACTCGTTTTTCGCCCTTACGGCCTTTTTGGAAAGCGTGACGTATGAGCGAGACAACGAAAAACAGCGCAACAGCCCATCACAGCGGCGTTACACTGGCTAATGCGATGCCCTGGATATTGGCAACTGCAATCCTAGCGATTGTTCCGTATGTTTTTGCGTCAAACAGCGCCATCACGATCATGAACCAGATGGCGATTACCATCATCTTTGCATTGGCCTACAACATGTTGCTTGGGCAGGGCGGGATGCTGTCCTTTGGGCATGCCGTCTACATGGGGGTCGGCGGGTTCATGTGCGTTCACATCATGAACTATGTCGAAGACTACAGCTTGCCTTTGCCACTGCCGGTTCTGCCGCTGTTTGGTGGGCTGTTCGGCCTAGGGCTGGCCACGATTGTCGGCTCGTTTTCGACGCGCAAGGCAGGAACCGTGTTTGCAATGATTTCGCTAGGGGTAGGCGAGCTAATCGCGGCCTGTTCGGTGATCATCGTTGTCTTCTTTGGCGGTGAAGAAGGTGTAAGTGGCGACCGAACCTATGGGTTGCCAGTCTTTGGGGTCGAGTTCCTGCAACAGATCGAGGTCTATTACCTGACGGCCTTCTGGCTGCTGCTGTCTGCGTTCCTCATGTATCTCTTTTCGCGCACTCCGATCGGTCGCATGGCCAACGCGGTTCGGGACAACCCGGAACGGGCCGAATTTCTTGGGTATTCAGCGCGTTGGGTTCGGTTCTTTTCCTTCTGCGCATCTGGATTTTTCGCAGGGATTGCAGGCGGATTATTCGCGATCAACTATGAAATCCTGACCGAAGAAAACCTGAACCTCGTGCAATCCGGGGCGATCCTGTTGATCACCTTTCTGGGTGGGGTTGGGTTCTTTTTCGGGCCGATCATCGGAGCGGTCGTTTTCACGTTGCTGCAGACCGTTCTGAGCCTGGAAACCGAGCTTTGGCAGCTTTACGTCGGAGCGCTGTTTGTGGCGACGGTGATGTATTTTCCGGGCGGGCTCGCGGGCATTCTCATGATGCATGTTCCGGCCATTCGCTTGGGCAAGGCTCGGTTGTTGGTCCTACCCTATATCAAGACGTTGCTGCCCGCTGTCATCGGAACACTTGGCCTTGCGGCGATGATCGAGACGGTTTTTCACGTGCGGCATGCCGCGACGGGCGAAGCCGAGATGACCTTGTTCTGGACGACATTCGACAGCCATGCGGTGCTTCCGTGGATCGTGATGATCTTGGTCACCGCGGCCGCGTTCTGGGTGACCCGCAAAAATCTGCCTGAACTCAAGGCTGCCTGGCACGAGGCCAATACGATCGGAGGGACCCCGTCATGAGCAGTCAGCCACAACCGGGCGGGGCGCCTGCGCTTCTGATTGATGACCTGCGCAAGAGCTTTGGCAAGACCGAGATCATTCGGGGGGTGAACCTGTCGATCGGGCGTGGTGAACGGCATGCGGTGATCGGGCCGAACGGGGCAGGGAAGTCGACTCTGTTCAATCTGATCACAGGGAGGTTTCCCTCCAGCGGCGGCAAAATTCAACTGCATGGTCAGGATTTGGGCGGGCTTGCCCCGTTCCAGATCAACCGGATGGGGTTGAGCCGGTCGTTTCAGATCACCAACATTTTCCCGAACATGAGCGTGTTCGAAAATGTCCGCTGTTCGTTGCTGTGGAGCCGGGGCTACAAGTATTCGTTCTGGCACATGGTCAGCAAATCGCGGGAACTGACCGAGGCGGCGGATGCCGTACTTGAGCAGATCAATCTGACCGAGCGGCGCGAACTGCCCGCCGGAATGCTGTCTTATGCAGAACAGCGCGCGCTTGAGATTGGGATCACCATGGCGGGTGGCGCGGATGTGATCATGTTAGATGAGCCGACCGCCGGGATGAGCCATTCAGAAACCGATTACATTATGGACCTGATCCGGCAGGTCACCGAGAGCAAGACGTTGATCATGGTCGAGCATGACATGGGCGTCGTGTTCGGATTGGCCGACTACATTTCGGTTCTCGTCTATGGCGAGATCATAGCCACCGGTCGTCCCGAAGAGGTGCGGGCCAATCCAAAAGTTCAAGAGGCGTATCTTGGCGCCGCACTGGAGGCTGAGCACTGATATGCTGGAAGTCGAAGACCTTCATGCCTACTACGGCAAATCGCACATCTTGCAGGGCGTCAATCTGAACGTTCAGGAAGGCGAGATCGTCGCCCTTCTGGGCCGTAACGGGGTTGGGCGCTCGACCACTTGCAAGGCCATCATGGGCGAGGTTCCTCCGCGGGGTTCGGTGCGGTTCAAGGGGCAGGAACTGGCTGGCAAAAAAGCGTTTGAAGTGGCCAATATTGGGTTGGGGTATGTGCCCGAAAACCGCGACATATTCCCCGGCCTCACCACACGGCAAAACCTGATCCTCGGCCTCAAGCCGGGTCAAAAGGATGGCGCTGGCCGTTGGTCGATGCAGGACATGTTCGATCTGTTTGAAAACCTTCAGAACCGCGCCGATGTCGAGGCGTCGGTACTATCGGGCGGTGAGCAGCAGATGTTGACCATGTGTCGGACCCTGATGGGCGATCCGGATTTCATCATGATCGATGAACCCACCGAAGGACTGTCACCGCAGATGACCCAAAAAGTCGCCGAACTGCTGCAGGAAATCGCAAGGCGTGGGATCGCGACGTTGCTGGTCGAACAAAAGCTGGCCATCGCCATGGATATTGCCCATCGCGTTTACGTCATGGGGCACGGTCATGTGGTTTTCGAGGGAACCCCAGACGAGTTGCGCGCCCGCGAAGACGTGCGCAAGGAATGGCTTGAGGTCTAGACGAGGTTGCCCGCGCGGGTCTGCCTGACGCTTGTAGCGACCGGCACCTGACAAAAACTTGGATATCCCCCTGATTTTTCCCGCCTTTGTCGGTTGAGCTTTTGCCATCAAGGCCGGATAAATGCTGGCACAGACAAGGCCCGTGGCGGGCGCTGGAGAAGGTGTGACAATGGATCATCTCGTACGAACGGATCATGGGCAGGGTGTGACCGAGATCACCCTGCAGCGGGCACCCGTCAACGCACTAAGCGCCGAATTCTTGATGGATTTCGCCGATCTGATCACAGAGTTGACCTCGGATGACTCCGTCAAATCCATCGTTATTGCCAGCGATTTCAAAGTGTTTTCCGCCGGTCTTGATCTGAAGGAAGCGCAGCATTTCGATCTGGCCGCGCAGCATGACATTGTCGAAGGTTTGAATGTCGCGTTCCTGAGCTTGTTCGCCTGCCCAAAGCCCACGATTGTGGCCATAAACGGCGCCGCAATCGCCGGGGGTTTGTTTTTTGTGCTGGGCAGTGATTTTCGTCTGTCTGCACCGACCGCACGCTTCGGCCTTGCCGAAGTCCGGGTCGGAGCGGATTTCCCGGTGGGCCCCATGGAAATCGCGCGCGCAACACTGGATCCAGACACGTTGCGCCGTCTGATGCTGAACGGACAACCAATTGATGCCGAACGCGCCCATGCTGTTGGGATCGTGGATGAGATTGTCCCCGCGGAGGAGTTGAAATTTGCCGCGATCGCAAAAGCTGCTGAGATGGCGATGATCCCACCGCAAACGTTTGCAAATGTGAAGCGTCAGATCCGGGGCGTGGTGTGCGACCGGGTCGAACGCGCAATGGCCGAAGGCGGTAACGCGCCGGACGGGGGCTGGTTCAATGATGAGACCGTTGCCGCGATGAAGCGGGTGATTGGTTAACACAGCCGTACAATGTATGTCGTTGAAGAAAAAAGAGATAAGGGCGAATTGAAATGCAGACCACCAACCCGGATAGTGCTGGCTTTGACTCTGAGCGGTTGAAATGGATAGCGAACTGGATGGACCGCTATGTTCAGGAACGCAAATATCCCGGCTCTTCGGTTCTGATCGCACGGGGCGGGCAAGAGGTCTATTTCAATGCGGCTGGATACCGAAACATCGACGCCGCACTGCCGTTTGCGCGGGATACGGTGGCCAGAATCTATTCCATGACCAAGCCGATCACCACCGTTGCCGCGATGACATTGGTCGAAAAGGGTTTGTTTCATCTCGACGCTCCGGTTTCCGATTTCCTGCCTGCCTTCAAGGATATGACGGCGTTGGTGCCCGGTGCCGAGCGCCTGGATCAAGTGGAACCCTGCGCAAGCCCTACGGTTCATCAGCTCATGACGCATACCAGTGGGCTGAGCTATCCGTTCAATCCAGGGGTGCTCTCGCGAGAAATGGACGAGCAAAAGATCATGTTCGGACCGCGCCAAGGCGTGCTGTCCGACATGGCCGATCAACTGGGTGCCCTTCCTTTGGCATTCCGGCCCGGCAGCCGGTGGGAATATTCCGTCGGGATCGATATCCTCGGGAGGATTATCGAAGTGGTTTCCGGGCAATCGCTGGATGCCTTTTTCGCCGAGACCATTCTCGATCCACTCGAAATGAACGAAACCCGGTTTACCGTGCCGGAAGGAACCGGCGACAGGTTTGCGTCGCTCTATACACCCCTCGCGGGCAGCGCGATGGATCTGAACGCTGCCGAGAAAGGCGCCGATACGTTGCGCCTGACAGACCAGGCCGGGGCGTCACCCTTTGAAAAGGCTACCATGCATTCAGGCGGCGGCGGACTGGTCGGTACGATTGACGATTACATGTCCTTTGTCGAAATGCTGCGCCGAGGTGGTTCCATATCACGCGGGCGGATCCTGTCGCCTAAGACGGTAGAGTTCATGATGCGCAACCATTTGCCCGGCGACATTGCGTCTATGGGACCGCAGAGTTTTGCCGAGCAACCGATGGAGGGCATGGGTTTTGGCCTTGGCGGATCGGTTGTCCTGGAGCCCGGGCGGGTGCGCTGCCCGAGCAGTGTCGGTGATTTCAGCTGGGGCGGCATGGCGTCTACATTCTTCTGGATCGACCCCATTTTGGATGTTTCGGTCGTCTTCTTCACGCAGCTCTCGCCATCCAGCTCTTATCCGGCGCGCCCGCAACTCAAGGCGCTGGTTCACGGGGCGTTGATATAATGAGCGACACGCGTCCGATCCTTTGGAGCCCAACCGCCGAGCGGGCCGACGCGACCCGGATGGCCGCGTTCATCCGATGGCTCAAGAAGACACGCGGTCTGACCTTTGCCGACTACAACGCGCTTTGGGAATGGAGCATTGCGGATCTTGAAGGGTTCTGGACGGCGATCTGGGACTATTTCGACTTGCAAAGCAGCACGCCGCGCACAGAGGTTTTGCAAGAGAGCAAGATGCCGGGGGCTGTCTGGTTTCCGGGGACGCATCTGAACTTTGCAGAGCACATGCTGCGACAGGCGGCAAAGACGGCTGACCGAACTGCGCTGATCGTGCAGTCGGAAACCTTTGGCGAAACCGAGATGAGTTGGGCGGAGTTATCCGCACAGGTGGCGAGCGTCGCCGCACGGCTCCGTGCCATGGGCGTGGGGCAGGGGGATCGCGTCGTCGCAATACTGCCCAACACGGAAACGGCGTTGATCGCGTTTTTGGCAACGGCCAGCATTGGCGCAATCTGGTCGCTCTGCGCGCCGGATATGGGGCATGTGGCAATTCTGGACCGGTTCAGACAGATCGAGCCCAAGGTTCTGATTGTGCAGGACGGGTATGTTCACGGCGGCAAAACCATCGACCGGCGTGCGGTCCTGAAGGAAATCACTGACGGCCTTTCATCCCTGGAGCAAACCGTCTGGCTTTCGGTCGTCGGCTCGATGCCCGAGGGCGGCACAGCCTGGTCAGAGATGACCAGCGGCGACGATGATCCCGAGTTCGCGCAGGTGCCTTATGATCATCCGCTTTGGATCGTGTATTCCTCAGGCACCACCGGCAATCCGAAACCCATTGTTCATGGGCATGGCGGTGTGCTGGTTGAGGGCGCGAAGCAATCCTTGCATCAGGATCTGGATGAAAATGACCGGTTTTGCTGGTTCACATCCTCGGGCTGGATCATGTGGAACGCACAGATGGTCCCATTGGCGCGAGGGGCGACACTGGCGCTGTTTGACGGGGCGCCGAACCATCCTGACCTGTTGGAGCTCTGGCGATTTGTTGCAAAGCACGAACTGACGTTCTTTGGCGCAGGGGCTGCCTTTGTGACCGCCTGCGTCAAGGCGGGTATCCGTCCCGGCGATGCCTTGGACCTCGGCGCGTTGCGATCCATTGGTGTGACAGGCTCGCCATTAACGGCAGACGGGTATGACTGGATTTATGACGCGGTAAAGTCCGATGTCTGGTTGGCCCCGTTTTCTGGTGGCACCGATCTGGCCGGGGCATTTGTCGGCGGCAATCCCATGATGCAGGTGCGCGCGGGCGAGATGCAATGCCGGTTCCTCGGGAATGCTGTTCGCGCGTATGACGAGGATGGCAATGATCTGATCGGGCAGGTCGGAGAGTTGGTTTGCACCGAACCGCTCCCGTCTATGCCCATGTTTTTTTGGGGTGATGACGACGGTGCGCGGCTGCATGACAGCTATTACGATACCTATCCCGGCGTCTGGCGTCACGGCGACTGGATTGAGATCACACCCGACGGTGGTGCGATTATCTATGGGCGGTCGGATGCCACGATAAATCGCAAGGGGCAGCGCATGGGCAGCGCCGAGATCTATCAGGCGGTGGAATCGCTGCCCGAGGTGATGGATTCGCTTGTGGTTGATCTTGAATTTCTGGGGCGCGACAGTTTCATGCCGCTTTTTGTGGTGCTGTCAGAAGGAACAACCTTGACCGATACTCTGCGCGCACGGATCAACAAGGCCATCAGTACTTCGGTCTCAGCCCGGTTTCAGCCCAATGAAATTCTAGAGATCGCCGAGGTGCCGCGAACCTTGTCGGGCAAAAAGCTGGAAGTACCGGTCAAAAAGGTGTTGTTGGGCGGAGATCCGGAAAAGGTGGTCAATCGCGATTCCATGGCCAACCCGGACAGCTTTGACGCATTCATCGCCTATGCGCGGTCGAGGGCGTGAAACTAGGGCCAGAAAGGAACGGGTATCAATGACGGGTGTTGGACAGGAACTGCTGAACCTGCTGGATGTTGAACAGCTTGAGGTGGATCTGTTTCGCGGAATTGGATCCGGCGGCGAAACCGCGATGCGGATATTCGGCGGGCAGGTGATCGCACAGGCGCTGGCCGCAGCCTACAAGACTGTTCCAGACCGACTATGCCATTCGCTGCACGCCTATTTCATCCGCCCCGGTGACCCTTCAATTCCGGTGATTTACAGTGTCGACCGGGCGCGCGATGGGGGCAGCTTTACCACGCGGCGCGTCGTGGCGGTGCAGCATGGCCGACAGATCCTTAACTTATCAGCCTCGTTTCATGTGCAGGAAGAGGGGTGGGATTATCAGCATCCGATGCCAGAGGTCGACGGCCCCGAGGGTCTGGTTTCTCATGCCGAGCGCCGGGATCAGTTTGCTGAGAAAGTTCCCGAGAAAATGCGGGCAGAGTTCCTGCGCCCGCGACCCATTGAAATCCGCGAGGTCGCTCCGCGCGACTTTCTGACGCCAGAGCCAGCTGATGATGTGAACCATATCTGGTTCCGGATGCCCGATGCCAATGGCGCTGATGCAAAGACAGAGCATGTTCTACTGGCCTATGCATCTGACATGTATCTGCTTGGGTCGTCCCTGCGCCCCCATGGGCTGACATGGTTTCAAGGCAAGACGATGACGGCCAGCCTGGACCACGCCATGTGGTTTCATGCGCCCATCCAGTTTGAGAACTGGCATTTGTACACGATGGATGCGCCGTTCACTGGTGGCGCGCGCGGGTTCAACCGCGGGTCGATCTATCGTCAGGATGGCACATTGGTTGCCAGCGTTGCGCAGGAAGGGCTGATGCGCCCGCTGCGCAAGCCGGACGAATGAACGACGGACGTCGGTATCCGAACTGGAAGCCGGGGATCGAACTCCGTGACGAGTGGCTGGCGTCGGTACGAGAAGAGATCCTTGATCCGGATCGTGAGATCGTCGATCCACATCATCACCTGTGGAGGCATGGCGATGCGATCTATGATCTGGACAGGCTGCACCAAGATACCGATGCCGGGCATAAGGTTGTACAGACCATCTATGTCGAATGCCGATCCTACTACGACGACGCCCTGCCATATCCGCCGGTTGGAGAAACCGCGCATGTAGCCGCCTTGGCCGAGACGATCCCCGAGGGCAAGGCGCAGATCGCCGGGATCATTGCGCACGCGGACCTGCGGCGGCCTGACCTGACTGATGTTCTGGACGCACATGTCGCGGCCGGGCAGGGACGGTTGGTCGGTATTCGCCATGCGGGTGCATACGATCGTGAACCGCACAGGCTGATGATTTCGCCACGTGGGGATGCGCGTCTTTATGCAGATCCGGATTTTCGCCGAGGGGTCGCCCTGTTGGGCGAGCGCGGTCTGACATATGACACTTGGCACTACCATCATCAGGCCGAGACGTTTCTGGCGCTTGCAAAGGCGGTTCCGAACACGACGCTCGTGCTTGACCATTTTGGCACGCCGCTTGGGGTAGGGCGCTTTGCTGGTCAGCGGGATGCGATCCACGATGTCTGGAAAAAGGATATGGCGGCGCTGGCCCGTTGTCCCAACGTGACGGCCAAGCTGGGTGGTCTGTCGATGCCCGACAACGGGTGGGCTGGGCATGAATGCGACCGGCCGCCGTCTTCGGATGAACTGGTCAGCGCGCAGGGTGCATGGTTCCAGCACATGATCGCGTGCTTTGGGCCAGAGCGCTGCATGTTTGAGAGCAATTTTCCGGTTGATCGCGTCTCGATCAGCTATGCGGTGCTGTGGAATGCGTTCAAGAAGATGGCAGCGGTTTATGATCGTGATGCGCAGGCCCGCATGTTCGCAGGCACCGCGCGTTCAGTATATGGGCTCTAGCCTTCTCCGTATATCCGGTTGAGCTTGCGCATGCCGCCGATCCAGCGGTCATAATTCTCGGTCTTGAGCCGCATGTATCCCAGAACTTCGGGATGCGGCAGGACCAGAAAGGTTTCGTCGTTGATCGCCTTAACGCAGGCGTCGGCCACCACTTCGGGTTCCAGCAAACCGTCCAGCGATGCAACCGAGTCTTCGTGGCCACGGGTCATTTCGCTGCGCACGGCCTGCGGGCAGAGAACCGAAACGTGTATGCCCTGATCGCCGTGGCTGAGCGCCAGCCATTCTGCCAGACCGACAGCCGCGTGTTTGGTCACGCCATAGGGAGCAGCCCCAACCTGATTGAGCAACCCGGCCGCCGAGGCGGTGTTCAGCAGATACCCGCCGCCGCGTTCGATCATCCGGGGTACAAGATGGCGTGCTGCCCAAACGTGGGACATCACGTTGATATCCCATATCTTTTGCCAATCTTCGTTGGGCACTTCCATGCCGCCGACCGTCAGGATTCCGGCATTGGAGCAAAAGAGATCAATGGGCCCGATGTCGCTTTCGACCCGTTCGATCAATGCTGCAATGTCGCCTTCGCGTCCTACATTCACCTCAAACGCAACGCCATCAATCTGCTCGGCGGTTTCCACAGCGCCGACCAAATTGAGATCGACACAGACCACGGTTTTTGCACCTTCTGCGGCGAACCGCAGAGCCAACGCGCGCCCGATCCCGCTTGCGGCTCCGGTGACAACGACAACCTTGTCCTTTAGCTCCATTTGCTTCCCCTCATGTCCACATGTTGGAGCCACCACATACCGTCAGCGCCTGACCGGTCATGTAGCGGCTTGCGTCCGATGCCAGGAACACGGCAATTCCTTCGAAATCATCGGGTTCACCCAAACGGCGCAGCGGGATGTCCTTGCGGATGCGCTCTTCGACCTCTGGCTTGTCCCAGAGTTCGCGGGCGAAATCGGTTTTGACGAGGCCCGGACAGATGGCGTTGACGCGAATGCCATCGGGTCCGAATTCAGCCGCAAGATTGCGTACGAGACCGATCAACGCCAGCTTGGACATGCCGTAGGTGCCCAGCATTTCCGACGGTTTGAACGCGCCTATCGAGCTTGTGAACATCATCGAACCGCCGCCGGCCTGTGCCATGTCTGGTGCGACCATCTTGGCAAGCCAGAGGTTGGATTGCACATTTGCCGACATGGTCTTTTCATAGGCATCGTCCGGTATGTCCGAGGTCGGCCCATAGTATGGATTGACCCCGGCATTGCCGACAAGAATGTCAATCGGACCCGCCCGCTCGTGTGTAGTGTCCACCAGCGCCTGCAATTGTTCTTTTGAACCGATATTGCAGCCCACCGGAATGGCGCGCGCCGCGCCGGTTTCCGCGTTGATCCGCGCGGCGGCGGCGTCAAGCTGGTCCTGTTTGCGCGCCGAGATCACAACCGTCGCGCCCTTGCGGGCAAGGGCTGTCGCCATGTGCAAGCCCATGCCCTTTGAGGCCCCGGTGAGTACCGCGACCTTGCCTGTCAAATCAAAGAGATCCGTCATTCTTTTCAGGGTCCTTCGAACATGCGGCCACGATTCTGACCCTTGCCGTCAGACTTGCGGTGGTTCGAATCCTGAAAATCCTTCACTTCGGCGCGTGCGACGACGTGGTGGTGCACTTCGTCAGGACCATCGGCAAAGCGCAGCGTGCGTTGCCCGGTGTACATTTCCGACAGAGGCGACCACTGCGAAATCCCGGTTGCGCCATGCACCTGCATGGACTGGTCGATGATCTGACAGACCTTTTCAGGCACCATCGCCTTGATCATGCTGACCCAGATCCGTGCCTCTTTGTTGCCAAGCACGTCCATTGCCCGCGCGGCCTTGAGAACCATCAGGCGCATGGCCTCGATCTCGATCCGCATCCGCGACACCGTTTCCATGTTCTTGCCAAGATCAATGATCTTTTTGCCGAACGCTTCGCGCGACACACCGCGTTCAATCAACAGATCCAGCGCCTTTTCCGCCTGACCGATCGAGCGCATGCAGTGGTGGATGCGTCCGGGCCCAAGGCGAACCTGGCTGATCTCGAAACCACGTCCTTCGCCCCAAAGCATGTTGGTCGCGGGAACACGTACATCCTTCATCCGGATGTGCATATGCCCATGAGGCGCGTCGTCATGGCCAAACACACACATCGGGCCGACGATTTCGACACCCGGCGTGTCCATCGGTACAAGGATCTGGCTTTGCTGACGAAATGTCTCGGCCTCTGGTGAGGTTTTGACCATGCAGATCATGATCTTGCAGCGCGGATCACCGGCACCGGAGATATAGTATTTCTCGCCATTGATGACCCATTCGTCACCTTCAAGGACTGCGCTGGTCGAAATGTTGCGCGCATCGGAGCTCGCGACGTCAGGCTCGGTCATTGCAAAACAGGAGCGGATTTCGCCCGCGAGCAACGGCTTGAGCCACGTCTCTTTCTGCTCTGGTGTTCCAACCCGTTCCAGAACTTCCATATTTCCGGTATCGGGTGCCGAACAGTTCAGTGTTTCGGGCGCGAGTGGGCTTTTGCCCAGTTCTGCCGCGATATAGGCATAGTCCAGATTTGACAGACCTTCGCCGGTTTCCGCGTTTGGCAGAAAGAAGTTCCACAACCCGGACTCACGTGCTTTGACCTTGGCGCTCTCCAACAACTCAAGCTGACCCGGCGCATATGACCAGCGCTCGGCGCGACCTTCTCCGAGGCGATAGAATTCCTCTGTAATCGGGTCGACGTTCTCGCGGATATGTTTGACGACGGCCTCAAGCAACGGTTTGGCCTTGTCGGACATTTCCAGATTGTTGAGTTCCAGTGGCGTGTTGTCATGGACCATATGGGATCCCCTTCCTGTTTATTCAGTCAAATATGTGCATCGCCTGCAATTGGCTTTGCGAATTCACGAGCGGTTTTCTTTTCATCCAGACTTGCGAGGCATTGATCGCGCAGCGCACGGCGGTCGATCTTCTCGGTTGCGCCACGGGGCAGGGGTGTCGCCTGCATCCAGATACGTTCCGGTACTTTGAACTTTGCGATATGCTCGGAAAGAAAGCGGATCAGATCTTGGTCTGTCGCGGTTTTAGACTTGTCGATCTGTGCCGCTGCGCCGACGACCTCGCCCAGTCGGTCATCCGGTACGGAAAATGCGCAGGCCTCGACTACCGCCGGGTGCCGATGCAGGGCCTCCTCAACATCCAGACAGGCGATGTTTTCACCGCCGCGGATAATGATGTTCTTGCGCCGATCTACAATCGTGACAAAGCCGTCTTCGTCCATGTATCCTAGATCACCGGTGCGCAACCAGCCATCCTGCAAAACCTCGGCCGTTGCCTCGGGTTTGTTTAAGTAGCACCGCATGTTACACGGACTCTTAACTGTGATTTCACCAATCGAACCCGGTGACACATCTTGCCCGTCTTCATCAACAAACCTGAGGTCCTGAATTGGCGGATACAACCGTCCTGCGCTGCCGGGGCGATTTACATAATCGTTGCCAACCATCCCAATCCCGTTGGCGTTTGTTTCGGTCATGCCCCAGCCGGTCGCGACTTCGGCATTTGGAAACGCTTCGTTCAGGCTCGCAACCTGCGCTGGCGGGCGTTTGGCACCGCCAGACCCGATATAATCCAGGCTTTCCAGAGAGATGCCCAGCGTTCTTGCCGCTTGCGCCAACTCGAATGATTGCGTTGGTACGCCCAGAAACCGCGTGATTTCTTCTCGTTCAATGATTTGTGCCGCTTTGATGGGGTCCCATTTCTCCATCAACACGATCTTGGCGCCCGCTGGCATGCTGAGCAGGAACAGAGGGTGTGTTGCTGTGACGTGAAACAGCGGTGTTACGACCAGCACGGCCGGGCGAGGGGGGGTCTTAGCATCTGGCGCTGGCGGATTGATCAACGGTGCCATCGCGGCCTGCATCAACCACGTGAAAACTGCGTTCATCGCGCCACGGTGGGTCTGAACAACGCCTTTTGGATGCCCGGTGGTGCCCGAGGAATACATGATTGCAAAGTCGTCATCGGTATCGATGGGCGTGTCCGGTGCCTCGGCGGTTGTCGTGGTCCTGATCAGGTCGTAATAGCGCGGCTCTGTCAGCGATTCACCGTCCCGAACGCCGATCACACTCAGTTCCATCTCATCGGTCAATGGAAACAACTTCTGGCAACGCTCTGCATCGGCGAGAACAATGCGAGCCTGGCTGTCACCGAGCGCATATTTCAGTTCTTCAGTCGTCCACCAAGCATTCAGGAAAACAGTAACGCCTCCAAGCGAGGCTATAGCCATGATAAGCACCAGGTATTCCGGACAATTGCGCATCGCAATCGCGACAGGTGTGCCGTTCTTTACGCTGAATTGTCTTTCAAGGGCATTCGCTACCGTGTTGATCTCAGTAATAAACTCATCAAAGCTCCAACGTTCCTCATTCAGCACGAGGTATTCGGCAGAGCCTTCGCCTTGTGCTTGTCGCGACGCTTGAAGCAACGCTCTGGCGTGAGGTGGAATGTTTTTGAACGCACGATACTGAACCCCGCGAATATCAACGGTTTCCAACTCGAACACCGGTTGGGTTGCGGTCAGATGGCGAGCAGCCTCATCAAGAGTCAGACCGCTCACAGGTTCAGACCAAACGTTTGGGTGCCGCGCAAGCGGTGCAGAACAACCATCAGACTTCCTCCCGAGGCATGTGCAGTTGCGCGAACTTCAAAGTCCGAACAAAGGCGACTCTGCCAATAGAGGAATGTTAGACTGGATCGCAGGGACTTCCAATGGTGTACCGCATGACGGAACTGCGTTTCACTAAACCTAAAGCAACGCGGTCGACCTAATGTAAAATATTAACATAATTAACATAATACTGATTATAGGAATATTGGATGCGCACTGGGTGTGCCGACACTGGATACCGGAACCTCTGCTATCTCTCCGATCAGAAACAGAAACACTACCCCATACGCATATCGAGTTCTTGATGAAGGCTCATGATTGGAAAATCGCGGTCGACGAAACGTACGACCGCGATTTAACATACTCCTCTAGAAAAACGCCTGAAGCCCAGTCTGGGCGCGCCCCAGTATCAGAGCGTGGACATCGTGTGCGCCTTCGTAGGTGTTGACGGTTTCCAGATTCAACAGATGACGGATCACTTGATATTCGAGGCTGATGCCGTTGCCGCCATGCATGTCTCTCGACAGTCGCGCCACATCGAGCGCCTTGCCGCAGTTGTTGCGTTTGATGATCGAGATCATCTCTGGCGCAGCATTGGCCTCATCCATCAAGCGACCCACACGTAGGCTTGCCTGTAGACCAAGCGCGATTTCGGTTTGCATGTCTGCCAGCTTTTTCTGAAACAACTGGGTCTGGGCCAGAGGACGTTTGAACTGATGGCGGTCCAACCCGTATTGCCGCGCCGCGTGCCAGCAGAATTCCGCAGCGCCCATCGCGCCCCAACTGATGCCATAACGCGCCCGGTTGAGACAGCCGAATGGCCCCTTCAAACCCTGAACATTGGGAAGCAATGCATCTTCGCCAACTTCAACATCCTCCATGACGACCCCACCGGTGATCGATGCACGAAGACTCATCTTGTTGGCGATCTTTGGGGCGCTCAGCCCCTTCATTCCTTTCTCAAGGATGAAGCCACGGATTTTGCCGCCATGTTTCTCGGATTTCGCCCAGACCACGAACACATCCGCAATTGGCGCGTTTGAGATCCACGTCTTGGACCCGGTCAGCTTGTATCCTGTGGCCGTCTTGACCGCGCGGGTTTTCATCCCTGCCGGATCGCTGCCGGCGTCAGGCTCGGTCAGACCAAAGCAGCCGATGAATTCACCGCTGGCCAGTTTCGGAAGGTATTTCTGGCGTTGTTCCTCGCTTCCATAGGCATAGATCGGATACATCACCAGCGAGCTTTGCACCGACATCATCGACCGATAGCCGCTGTCGACCCGCTCCACTTCGCGCGCGACCAGGCCATAACTGACATAGCCCGCACCGATGCCGCCGTATTCCTCAGGAGTAGTCACACCCAACAGGCCCATTTCACCCATTTCACGAAAGATTCCGGGATCGGTGTCTTCGTTGGCAAATGCATCCAGAACACGGGGCTGCAGCTTCTCCTGCGCATAGGCCCGGGCGCTTTCCGCGATCATGCGCTCGTCCTCGGTGAGCTGATCTTGCAGCCGCAATGGATCTTCCCAGTTGAACTGGCCGAGATCAGGCGCGTCTTTGGCCTTGAGACTGGGTTTATGCGATATGTTCATGTATTGCTCCTGAGCGGGCTGACTTTTCGGCAGCATACGCGGCATATGGGTTAAAATACAGCGAGACATTCACATATATTCATGAGTAAATCGCATACATGAATACCCCTCGCCGCCTTTTGCCAACAATTTCGTCTCTGCGCGCGCTTGAGGCGTTGGATCGTCTTGGCAGCGCGACCGCCGTTGCCCAAGAGCTTTCGCTGACCCAAAGCGCAGTCAGCCGACAGTTACAGGTTCTCGAACACCAGATGGGACTGGACCTGATCGCGCGCGACGGTCGCCGATTAACGCTGACACCTGCGGCGCAGAAATACGCCAGCGAAGTAAGACAGGCGCTCGAACAGATTGCGCAGGCGTCATTGCGGCTTCGGATTGCACCGGATGGCGGAACCTTGAACCTCGCGATCCTGCCGACCTTTGGGATGCGCTGGCTGGTCCCCCGCCTGCCGGAATTTGCACGCCTGCATCCACAGGTTACGGTCAACATGAACACCCGCCTCCAGCGCTTTAACTTTGCCAACGAAGGCTTTGATGCTGCAATTCATTTTGGAAACGCCGATTGGCCGGGGACCGGGCATTTGCTGCTCAGACATGAACATCTGTTGCCCGTTTGCGCCCCGTCTCTGGTTCAGGACCCCGGGGCGCTGACGCCAACGGACCTGTCGCATATGCCACTCTTGCATATCGAAACGCGCCCGGATGCCTGGGCCGATTGGTTCCGTGCACAAGGTGTTGCGCTCACCGGATCGGTGACCGGAACGCTCTATGACCAGTTTTCAACCATAACGCAGGCGGCGCAGCATGGATTGGGTGTTGCACTGATGCCGGACTACCTGGTTGAACAGGACCTCGCCCTTGGTCATCTGATCGCGCTGCACGATGCCCCGATCGAGGCACAAGGCGCCTATTATCTGGTCTGGCCGTTGGACAAGGCGCAGGATCCCGCGTTGAAACAGTTCCGCGAATGGCTGGCGACGCAAGCAGAACCCGAAGATCCCCTGCCCCGTTGAAAACCCCTAGCGCGGAAGGATCACGGTGAATGTCGCGCCTTCACCCGGTTCGCTTTCGACCTTCATCCGCCCGCGATGCCGGTTGACGATGTGTTTTGCGATTGCCAGCCCGAGGCCGGTACCCCCTAGTTGCCGGGACCGGTGACTGTCACCGCGATAAAAGCGTTCGGTCAGACGTGGCAGGTGAATCGGATCAATTCCAGCCCCCTTGTCGCGGACTTCGATCTCGGCGGTTGGTGCCCGCAGCGCGGGGTCCCGGTCACACAGTTGAATGGACAGAGACACCTCTTTGCCCGAGCCACCGTATTTGATGCCGTTTTCGACGAGATTGGTAAACACTTGCCGCAATTGATCCTCGTCACCGGGGATCATTACAGGGTCTTCTGGCAATGCGACTGTCAGGGCGACGCCATTCGTTTCAGCAAACGGGGTCAGCGATGACAAGGTGGAGGACAGCAGCGCTCCCAATTCGACCTGACCGGTCGGGCGCACGCGCTCTTCCGCCTCGACCCGGCTGAGCGACAGTAAATCCCCGACAAGGCGATTCATGCGACTCGCTTCCTGCTCCATGATGGTGAGAAAGCGATCACGCGCCTCGGTGTCATCGCGCGCCGGGCCGCGCAATGTGTCGATAAAGCCGATCAGAGCGGTCAAGGGCGTGCGCAGTTCATGGCTGACATTGGCGACAAAATCGCGGCGCATCTGGCCCGCATGTTCCATGTCCGCGCGATCCTGAAAGCTGACCACAGCCGCGCCCGATCTCCCCGGCCCCGCCGTTTCGAGATAGCGGCAGGTCACGTCAAGCGGCGCGTCCTGCTCCGCACTCCCCAACTTGTGCCGTGCGAGGTGTTCGCCATGGTCGGCAAGCGTCGCCTCGATGGCGGCGATCACCTGCGGCTGGCGCAGCACGGTCGCGAAATGCCGCCCGACCATTTCGGGGCTGAACATCTTGAGCGCCTCGGCGTTGGCGGCGACAATCCATTCGGACGGGTTGATCACGACCGTTGGCAGCGGCGTCGCCCGCAAGAGCAGGTCCAGTGAGGTCTCAGGCACCTGTCTGGGCCGTTGTCGCTGCGGCAACAGCATCCGAGAAAATCGCCTTCAGTTGCTCTGGGTCTTCAAGGCCAACGGAAATCCGAAAGAACCCTTCATTCAGGCCGTTTGCCGCGCGTTCTTCGGGGCTCATGACCCGATGGGACGAGGACGCGGGATGTGAAAGCGTGGTTCCGACATCGCCAAGCGTCGGCGCAAAGCTGAGCCCATCGGCAGCGCGGGTAAAGGCATTGGCCGAGGCCCGACCACCGTTCAGTTCAAAACTGACCATGTTGCAGCCCTGCCCGTTCAGCAAGTGATTGGCGCGGTCGTGATCCGGATGATCGGCGCGCGACGGATAGAGCACCCGCGTGACGCCCGGCAACGTCGCAAGATGGTCGGCCAGAATGGCTGCCGTCTGCTGGGCGCGATCAAACCGCAAATCAAAGGACAACATGCCGCGTTCCGCCAGCCAGCAATCAAAAGGGCTTGGCGTCAGCCCGGTGGTCACGGCGAAGACACGCAGTTTTTCGGCCAGTGCGGGGTCACGGGCAACCGCATAACCAAGCATCACGTCGGAATGGCCCGCCAACAGCTTGGTCAGCGAATGTATCACGATATCTGCGCCGTGCTCGAAAGGTCGAAAAGCGCGCGGGGTGGTAAAGGTATTGTCCACCGCCAAAAGGATATTGCGCTCACGGCATAACGCCGCCAGCCCTTCAATGTCAGCCACCCGCAGCGTAGGGTTTGAAACCACCTCAACCAACAGCATGCGTGTTTCAGGCCGCAAGGCGGCCGCAACCGCCGCTGCATCTCCGGGATCTGCGAGTGTCGAGGAAATACCGAGGCGCGGCAGGTCCTCGTTCATCAGCCGCATTGATCGACCGTAAAGCTGATTGCCACCGACGACGTGATCACCGGTGTCCAGCAGACCCATCAGAACCGCGCTGACGGCTGCCATGCCTGACCCGGTGACAATGCCTCCGCTCACGCCTTCCATCGCGTCCATACGGGCGGCGACGACATCGGCGTTGGGGTGGCCTTCGCGCGAATAGGTGTAACCGTGCAGACGACCGTCATATTGATCGTCCAGCATATCGGGTGTTTCGCTGGCATAGACCACCGATGGTGACAGCGGCGTTACCACGGGATGACTGGCGCTATCCGGCAGCGGTTGTGGCCGGATCAGCGATCCTCGCGCGTTCTTCATTGTTCAACCACCTTAAGCTGTTCGCGGAAAATGACCATGTTCTTGTGATAGTGCGAGGCCGAGCTTGCCAGAATCTTTTTCGCCTTTTCATCAAGCTGCTTTACGACACGGCCCGGTGCGCCCATCACCACGCTTCCCTCCGGGATCTCCTTGCCTTCGGTAATCAGCGCCCCTGCCCCGATCAGGCAGTTCTTGCCGATTTTTGCGCCGTTCAGCACCGTGGCACCCATCCCGATCAGCGAATTATCTCCGATCGTGCATCCATGCAGCATAACCTTGTGGCCGATTGTGCAATTGGTTCCGATCGTCATGGGAAATCCGGGATCCACGTGCATCACACAGTTTTCCTGTACGTTTGAGCCCTCGCCGATCAGAATCTGCTCGTGATCTGCCCGAATGGTCGTACCGAACCAGACAGAGGAACCTTCCTCCATCACCACCTGACCGATGACGTTGGCATCGGGGGCGATCCAGGTATCGGCGTGTATCGTCGGGCTTTTTTCGCCCAAAGCGTAAATCGTCATGAGTTTTCCTCGAATTCTGCCTGCAGGGCGCGGACATGCCCAGTCAGGTCCGGTTGCTGGCTGCGCCGCAGCCGCGTGGCGGTGACGATGGTCTTGAGCCGCTCTTCGGTGGCATCCAGATCATCGTTGATGAGCACAAAATCATAACCATCCCAGTGGCTGATCTCGTCCCAGCTTTTCTGCATCCGGCGCGCAATGGTCTCGGCATCATCCTGCCCGCGACCTTCAAGCCGCCGGCGTAGTTCGGTGATCGACGGGGGCAGCAGGAAGATCGAGAGCGTGTTCTGCCCAAGGGCCGAGTTGCGGATCTGCTGAGCGCCCTGCCAGTCGATGTCAAAGAGAACGTCCTGTCCCGAGTCTATTGCAGCCTGAACCGGCGCGCGCGGCGAGCCATAGAAATTACCAAAAACATGGGCATGCTCCAGCATTCCACCGGCGGTGACCTGAGTTTTGAAGTCGGACTCTGTTGTAAAGAAATAGTCGACCCCATCGGTTTCACCCGGTCGCGGCGTACGGTTCGTGGCGCTGACCGAAAATACGATCGACGCATCCCAGTCGCGCAACCGCCGCGCCAGTGTGGATTTGCCCGCGCCCGAAGGCGAAGAGAGGATGATCAAGAGGCCGCGCCGGTCTGCCATTTCGTATGAATTCCCTTTGCTATTCCACGTTCTGAACTTGTTCACGCATCTGGTCTATCACCGCCTTGAGGTCGAGTCCGACAGCCGTCAGTTCCGTAGACTGCGATTTGGCGCAGAGCGTGTTGGCCTCGCGGTTGAATTCCTGCATCAAGAAATCCAATTTGCGCCCGACCGCTCCACCCTTGGCAAGCAAGTCACGGGCGGCAACGACATGGGCGTCGAGACGGTCGATTTCTTCGGTGACATCGGCCTTGACCGCGATGATCGCAAGTTCCTGCGCAACGCGGGTCGGATCAGCCCCATCGGTGTTGTCCAAGACACGGGCAAGATTGGTCCTGAGCGCGTCTGCCATTGCCTCTTTGCGGGCCTCGGCGAACCCCTTGGCCTGCGTTGTCAGGGCCTGTATGCGGTCAAGCTGTTCGGCCAGAACATCCTGCAATGCAGCCCCTTCGGCCTTGCGCATCTCTAGAAATGCGGCGACGAGCGCCGGGAAGTCGGACCGCAACCGAGCGATCAACGCTGCATTGTCGTCGTCGGTGGCTCCGGCGTCGAACATACCACGCAGCGAAAGCAGGTCACTGGCATGTGACGGTGCCAGCGTTACCCCCCATTCCTTTGCTTCGGCCTCTATCTCTGACAATGCGCCCAACGCCGCGGACAGAGCCGAGCGATTGAGGGCCAGTTCGCCGGCCTGGTCATTGCGCGCAATGCGCAGAGACAGCGTGACGTTGCCACGTGTCGCGGCCTTGGCGAGATCGGCGCGCAACGCAGCCTCCAACCCCTGAAGCCAGTCAGGCACGCGCAGGCGCAGGTCCAGCCCCTTGCCATTGACGCTGCGCAGCTCCCATCCCCAAGAATAGGGCGCGAGTTCCCCTTTTGCCGAGGCGAATCCCGTCATCGAGTTGATCATCTGCGCCCTGCCCTGCTCGCGGTCTGTTGTGCGTCGTGTCGTGGCTTACCTAATGGTATTGCCCAATACAGGGCAAGCCCCCGACAGAGCGCCCAAGGACCAGGCACCGGCGCAAGGTTAACCAAATGCTAAGGTTCTTGTTCAAAATCTTCAAAAATGTGTCACGTTAAAGCTTAGGTAACGATTATGAAGCAAGTCCTACGAACGGGTTTGGCCAGAAGGCAAAGCGTGTGCGATCGGGCTGCTGTGCAAGAGAGACAAACACATGTTCAGTATTTTCCGCCCGAAAGAAACGGGAAAGGTGGTTGCAATGGATCGGTTCCGCAGTGGAGCAAGTCTGTCTTCGATCCGGCAGGCAGAAGCCTATTGGAGCGCGCTGCGTGACGGCGCCGAAATCCCGTTCCGCTCGCAGATTGATCCGCGCGGGTTGGAACAGGTTCTGGAATATGCCTTCATCCTCGAACGCGTGGCACCTGGCGTTGGCCGGTTCCGTCTGGCCGGGCAGCACCTGTGTCAGCTTGCCGGAATGGAAGTGCGCGGCATGCCTGTGACGTCGTTTTTCACGACTGACGGGCGCGAAGGGATGGCCGCAACGCTGGAATACGTCTTTGACACTCCGGCGATTGCGGAACTGAGCCTCAATGGCGAACGGCAAAGTCTCCGCGGCCCTTGCGAAGCACGCATGATCCTGCTGCCTTTGAAGAGTGACCTTGGTGATTGCAGCCGCATTCTCGGCGTCCTGATTGCAGACGGTGATTTTGGGCGTGCACCACGCCGCTTTGATATTGTCGACACCCAGATACGTGACCTAGCGGCGGGCCTTGAGCGCCCAAAGCGTGCGCAAGAGGCCGCACAGGGTTTCGCCGAAACGCAGGCCGTTCTAGGCGGTAAGGCGCCCTGGCTGCGTTTGGTCAAGAGTGACGAGTGAGCGCACGGTCGGAAAATCAGCCGACGTTGTGGATTTCGTCCTGAACGGCGCCCAGATCCGGGAAGAATACGGTCCGGCCATCAAAACTGGCGATTCGATCCCGTTCCAGCTTGCGGATGGTACGCGAAATCGATTCTGGCCCGGTGCCGACCAGCGCGGCCAGATCCTTGCGAGCGATGGGCAATTCCAGAATATGCCCCTTACCCGTCACGAATTGACCGTAGCGTTCATAGAGCTTCAGAAGCGCATAGAGAAAACGCGTACGGACGCCCCGGTTCAGAGCAGCGACGAGATTTTTCTCGGTCTTTTCGTGGTCGCGCACGCAACGCTGTAAAAAGCGGTCGCGCAGCTTGGTATTTCGGTCGAGCAATTCCCGGATCGCAGCATGGCTGAGGTAGCAGGTGGCGGTCCGCTTCAATGCCTCGGCCGAATTGCGGTAGGGTTTACCTGTCAAAAGCTCTTGGTAGCCGAGCGCCCCTCCCGCGTAGCCGAGGCGAACCAAGGCCATTTCCCCATCCGGATCGAGGCGGCGTTCGCCGGTCAAGCCGGTGCGCACCCAGTACATGCCGTCACAAGGCGCCCCCTGGTGAAAAATTACTTCGCCGGGCTCGAACACATGATCTCGCTTGACGCGGGTCACGAAGGCGAGTTCGTCGGCATCGAGATCGTGCCACTCGTCCATACGATGCAGGGGGCAACTAGTGCATTTGAATGTTGGTACTCTGCGACCGGCTTTTGTCATGGCATCTGCGATCGATTTTTGACCCGGCAAAGAGAATTTGGGTTCGCACGCTTGATCAGGATCAACGACGGCGCTCTATCATTCAAGCATGTATGGTTTAAGGAAATGCGTCAAGCTGAGGGGCGCAACTTGGAAGAGACGGAGACCAACACCATCGCAACCGCGTTCCGGATGCTGGACCGGTTCGGAGACGCGGCCCCGCATCAGGTTGGACTGCGTATAGTAGAACTGCGGGAACGAGGCGAGATGGAGGCGGCGGCGTACTGGCTTCGGGTGCATCGGCTGGTCGCCGAGTTGCTCGAAGACGGGCCCAAACGGTCACGCCAATAGCAAGAGAACCATCGTGACTTGCGAGGCGCCGGAGGCCGGCACCCGCGTGTTTCATGAGAACCAGATGTGGCTGAACCGCTTCAACCAGCTTCGCGTTGCTGGCGGTTTGCGCGAAGGCTTGACAGTTCCTCGGCCACGAGAAACGCCAGTTCCAGCGATTGGCTTGCATTCAGGCGCGGATCACAGGCCGTGTGGTACCGGTCCGACAGATCCTCGTCGCTGACGGCCTTAACGCCACCGGTGCATTCGGTCACGTCTTGCCCTGTCATCTCAAAATGCACACCACCGGGCACGGTGCCTTCGGCGGTATGGATTGCAAAGAACTCCCGAACTTCACGAAGTACCGAGTCAAAGGGCCGTGTCTTGTAGCCGCTCGACGATTTGATGGTATTGCCATGCATCGCATCGCAGACCCAGACCACCTCGGCACCCTCTTCGCGCACTGTCTGGATCAGGCGCGGCAGGTTCTCTGCCACCTTGCCAGCGCCAAACCGTGCGATCAGGGTCAACCGGCCCGGCTCGTTTTCCGGGTTCAGCTTGGCCATCAGCAACTTGAGATCGTCGCTGGTCATCGTCGGGCCACATTTCAGGCCAATCGGGTTCAACACACCACTCGCGAATTCTACATGCGCGCCGTCCGGCTGACGCGTGCGATCACCGATCCAAATCAGGTGACCCGAGCCGGCCAGCCAGTTGCCCGAGATTGAATCGCGACGGGTCAGCGCCTCTTCGTATTCCAGCAGCAGGCTTTCATGGCTGGTGTAGAATTCGACGGATTGCAACGTGTGCGCCGTGTCCTGATTGACGCCTGCCGCTTTCATGAAGTCGAGCGTGTCACTGATCCGGTTGGCGACTTCGCGATACCGTTCCGCCTCTTCGCTTTCGGTAAAGCCAAGGGTCCAGGCGTGAACCTGATGCACATCCGCATAGCCGCCGGTCGAGAACGCACGCAGCAGGTTCAGCGTGGCAGCAGCCTGCGTGTAAGCCTGCAGCATCTTGGCCGGATCGGCGATGCGTCCCTCGGGGGTAAAGGCCAGTTCGTTGATGATGTCGCCCCGGTAGCTGGGCAACTCAACACCGTCGACCACTTCGGTGGGCGCGCTGCGTGGCTTGGCGAATTGCCCCGCCATGCGCCCGACCTTGATCACAGGAACCTTGGCGCCATGCGTCAGCACCATCGCCATCTGCAGCATAACCTTGAAGGTGTCTCGAATGCCATCGGCGCTGAACTGGTCAAATGCTTCGGCGCAATCCCCGCCCTGCAGCAGAAACGCTTCGCCACGCGAGGCCGCAGCCAGATGCGTCTTGAGGCGGCGGGCTTCGCCAGCAAAGACCAATGGCGGATACTTGGCCAGTTGCGCCTCGACAGCGTTCAATTCCGACTGGTCGGTATAGTCGGGCATCTGAATCCGAGGCTTGCTGCGCCATCCGGTTTTTTGCCACTTGCTCATCGCTCTGATCTCCGTTCCGCGTGTCAGATTGCCTCTATACAAAAGGCCGTCGCGGGTTGCCATATACGAATTGCGTCTCTTGACGTCGCAGATAGGGTTTGAGCAAGGTAACCTTGGCGTGGTGCTGTTCGAAGGAATTGGTAGATGAAAGAGCAACGCAAAGTTGTCGATGTCGAAACGAAGCTTCTGAAACCGCGCCGCTTTGTCTTTGTGCTGCTCGACAATTTCAGCATGCTGAGCTTTGCATCGGCACTGGAAAGCCTGCGGATTGCAAACCGTATGGCCGGGCGCGATCTCTATTCGTGGCGATTGATCGGTGAAGGCGGCGAGTCGATGAAATGTTCGGCGGGCACCCTGTTTCACCTTGATGGCGATCTGGACGAACTGAACCGCGACGATACAGTCCTGATCTGTGGCGGGATCGACGTGCAGGCCGCGACCAACAAACGGCTGTTGGGCTGGGCGCGGCGAGAGGCCCGAAAGGGACTTTTGGTCGGTGGGTTGTGCACGGCGGCCTTTTCGCTTGCCAAGGCCGGTCTTCTCGATGGCAAGAAAGCGACCATCCATTGGGAAAACTCAGACAGCTTTGCCGAAGAATTTGAAGACGTTGTGCTGACCAAGTCGGTGTTCGTGATCGACGGCAACCGGATGACGACGGCGGGCGGAACCTCTTCCATCGACTTGATGCTGAAACTGATCGCGGATGATCACGGCGAAGAACTGGCCAATTCGGTGGCGGACCAGCTGATCTATTCAAGCATCCGCACTGATCAGGATACACAGCGCCTGTCCGTTCCGACACGCATTGGCGTGCGTCACCCCAAGTTGAGCCAGGTCATTCAGAAGATGGAACAGAACATCGAGGATCCGATCAGCCCCTCGGTTCTGGCCAAAGAAGTCGGCATGTCGACCCGGCAGCTTGAGCGGTTGTTCCGGCGGTATCTCAACCGATCGCCCAAGCGTTACTACATGGAACTCCGCCTGCAAAAGGCGCGTAATCTGTTGATGCAGACCGACATGAGCGTGATCAACGTCGCACTCGCTTGTGGATTTGCCTCACCCAGCCATTTCTCAAAATGTTACCGCGCGCATTACGACACGACCCCATACCGTGAACGCGGCAGCCACGCGGCCCGGCTGTCTGTGTGATCAGGGCGCGGCGATTGCTGCTACGACCGGCGCGGCCCGACGACTTGATGCCGCTTCACGAGATTTTCTCGGATCCGCAGACCATGCGGTATTGGAGCCATCCCGCACACGAGGACCTGGCGCCGACGCAGGCGTTTCTAAAGGGGTTCATGCGTGCAAACCCGATCGAAACCTACCAATTCATTCTCGACCTTGACGGCATCTGTGTTGGTAAGGCCGGAGTGTGTACCAAGCCCGAAGTCGGGTTCATCCTTCATCACGCACATTGGGGTAACGGGCTGGTCCGCGAGGCGATGGAAGAGATCCTTCCTCGTGCCTTTAACGTGTTTTCGGACTGCGATGCGCTGACTGTAGAAGTTGACCCGCGTAACACAGCGTGATGTCGGCTGCTGGAACGGCTCGGCTTTCAGATCGATCGCATTGGCGAACAGGATTTTCTCTACGGCGGGACAGAATGGTGCGATACGGCCTATTACCAGCTGCCCCGCGCCGGGCTTCATCCCGCGGGCGATAAACGGTAAATCGCCCCCTGCCCGACAGAAATGAACCAGATTGATCCGTCCGGCGCTTCGACGATATCGCGGACACGCTCGGTTTCCGCACCTTTGATCTGTTCGACCTCTCGCAAGGGGGCACCATCAAGTCGGCTGATATAGTCAAACTTTAATGCACCGACAAAAATGTCCCCTCGCCATTCGGGCCGAAGCCGCCCGGAATAGACCATCAGGCCAGACGGCGCGATGGATGGATCCCAATAATGCTGGGGTTGCTCCAACCCCGGTTTTGACGTGCCTTCCCCTATTCGTTTTCCCGAATAGTGTTTGCCATAGGAGATGATCGGCCAACCGTAATTCTGGCCCTTGCGGATCAGGTTCACTTCGTCCCCACCGCGTGCCCCGTGTTCGGACGTCCAGGCCCTGCCCTGTGGGTCCGCACCTAGGCCTTGTGGATTGCGATGGCCCAGTGACCAAATTTCAGGCAGCGCACCGGGAACGCCGATAAACGGGTTGTCCGAAGGCACGGAACCGTCGCGGTTTATCCGCACGATCTTGCCGTTATAGGCCCCAAGATCCTGCGCCAGCGCGCTTTGTCCGCGATCACCGACGCTGATCAAGAGCGTCCCGTCCCGCGCCTCGATGACACGGCTTCCGAAATGTCGGCCAGCACCACCGCCATCCGTGGCTTCAAACAGCGTACGGACATTGGTAAGCGCGGTTCCGGCGGCGTTCAGCCGACCCGAGGCCAAAGCGGTCCCCGCACCACCGCCCTGTGGTTTGGAGTAGGTCAAAAAGACCTCACGGCTGGTCGCAAAATCACGCGGGACCATAACGTCCAGCAACCCGCCCTGCCCAGAGGCACGCACCTTGGGGACGCCATCGACCTTCGCCGCCTTGCCATTCGCCACATAGAGCAGATCGCCATCCCGCTCGGTCACCAGAAACGCACCGCCGGGCAGGAAGTCGACCGCCCAAGGCGTATCGAGCCCGGTGATCATCGGATCAACGCGGACCTCGCCCGCGTCCGTCTCAATGGTGCCGGCGTGTGCGAGCGTGGTGGTGAGCGCAATCAGGGCGCCGATCAGGACGTTGAGCATGGCAAACCTCGTTTCTTACCTGTTCTACCTAGGCCGGTATTCCTGTTTACCAAATCTGCCGAAGCCCGATCTGACCCAGCGGAAACCACAGCGACATGGGACTTTTCTTTTGCAGGCGCCTTGCCTAGGGTTCCCTTTGAACATTGCGTTCCAACACGGGAGAAACCAAATGAAAAAACTGCTTTTGGCCACAACGGCCACCGCATTGATCGCAGGCTCTGCCTTTGCGGGCGGCCATGCAAAAGATGTGAAGCTCGGGATCCTGATCGGCTTTACCGGCCCAATCGAATCCCTGACCACTGCGATGGCAGCGGGCGCCGAATTGGCGATGAAAGAAGTCACCGAGAGCGGTGCTCTGCTCGACAGTGCGACAGTCACGCCGATGCGCGCCGACACGGGCTGTATCGACAACGGTTTGTCGACAGCCAACGCCGAACGCCTGATTGCCGACGGCATCAACGGCCTGATTGGTGGCGACTGTTCCGGCGTCACCGGTGCGATCCTACAGAACGTGGCGATCCCCAATGGCATGGTGATGATCTCGCCCTCGGCGACCTCGCCCGGCCTGTCCACAATGGATGACAACGGTTTGTTCTTCCGCACAGCACCGTCCGACGCCCGCGAAGGTCAGGTGATGGCCGACATCCTGACGGATCGCGGCATCAAGTCGATCGCACTGACCTATACCAACAATGACTATGGCAAAGGCTTGGCCGATGCGATTGTCACATCTTTTGAAGCAGCTGGCGGTGAAATCACCATCAGCGCGGCGCATGAAGATGGCAAAGCGGACTATTCCGCAGAAGTCGGCGCGCTGGCCTCGGCTGGCGGCGACATGCTGGTTGTGGCCGGGTATCTGGATCAGGGCGGATTGGGCATCATCAATGCCTCGCTCGACTCTGGTGCCTTTGACACCTTTGGTCTGCCCGGCGGGATGATCGGGGACAGCCTGCCCGAGAATGTCGGCCCTGATCTGAACGGCTCGTTCGGGCAGATTGCCGGTTCCGGTGGGGACGGTATTGAAAAGCTGACAGCGATGGCCGGAGACGCGTTTGACGCGACCTCGCCCTATACCCCTGAAAGCTATGATGCGGCGGCGTTGTTCATGTTTGCGATGCAGGCGGCCAATTCGACCGATCCGGCAGAATATGGCTCCAAAATTCTCGAAGTCGCGAATGCACCCGGCGAAAAGATCTATCCCGGTGAGCTGGCCAAAGGGCTTGAGATCATCAAGAACGGCGGCGACATTGACTATGTCGGTGCGTCCGCGGTGGAATTGATCGGACCGGGCGAGAGCGCTGGCAGCTATCGCGAGATCGAGGTCAAGGACGGCAAGAACGAAACCGTCAACTTCCGTTGATCGCCAAGATTTGAACAATAGAGCAGCCCGGCCAGAATTGTCCGGGCTGTTTAAACAATGATAACCGCGCAAAGCGGATTTCGAACAAGCCGCAAAAATGCGGCGCAGGGGGTGCGATGATCGTCGTTGAAGACGTGCACAAGCATTTTGGCGGATTTCACGCCGTGGACGGGGCATCGCTGGAGATTGCCGAAGGATCAATCACCGGGTTGATCGGACCAAACGGAGCCGGAAAGACCACGCTTTTCAACGTGATTGCAGGTGTTCTTGAACCAACGTCCGGGCGCGTGACGATGGCAGGTGAAGACATCACCGGGCTGCCGCCACATGATCTGTTTCACAAGGGATTGTTGCGCACGTTTCAGATTGCGCACGAATTTTCGTCGATGACATGCCGCGAGAACCTGATGATGGTGCCCGGTGAACAGTCGGGCGAGACACTTTGGAACACTTGGTTTGGCCGCAAACGAATTGCCGATGAAGAGCGGGCGTTGCGAGCCAAGGCGGATGAGGTGCTGGAGTTTCTGACCATCGAGCATCTGGCCGATCACAAGGCCGGGCAAGTATCGGGTGGGCAGAAAAAGCTGCTGGAGCTTGGCCGCACCATGATGGTGGATGCCCGGATCGTGTTCCTGGACGAGGTTGGCGCGGGCGTGAACCGGACCCTGTTGAACACAATTGGTGACGCGATCATTCGGCTGAACGAAGAGCGCGGATACACGTTCGTTGTCATCGAACACGACATGGATTTCATCGGACGCTTGTGTGACCCGGTGATCTGCATGGCAGAGGGCAAGGTGCTCGCTGAAGGGACATTGGACGAAATCAAGGCCAATGAACACGTGATTGAAGCCTATCTGGGGACCGGATTGAAGAACAAGGACAAGGTGGGCGCATGATCAAAGCAAGGCAATTGCGCGCCTGCGGCGCATTCGATTTCCGTGTTGGGGCTCTGCCCCAAACCCCGGAGTATTGCGACAAAGATGAAGGGGTTGGACATGTCTTCTGATCCTTATGGAGATCGTGGGAACAAGGACCGCTCTATTGCCAATCCGCATGGGGCGGGCAGCTTGCGGGCCTCTCCGGGAACCGGGCAAGCCATGGAAACGGCCAATGCATTTTTAATCGGGGACAGTATGACCGGCGGCTATGGCAAGGGGCCGGATATTCTGCATGACTGCACCGTGGCTGTCGACAAGGGCGAGATCGCGGTGATCGTCGGGCCCAACGGCGCAGGCAAATCAACAGCGATGAAAGCGGTTTTCGGAATGCTGGACGTGCGGCAGGGGTCGGTGCGGCTGGACGGGGAAGACATTACCGGGCTGTCACCACAGGACAGGGTCGTGAAAGGTATGGGGTTTGTTCCGCAGACCAACAACATCTTTACCTCGATGACCGTGGAAGAGAACCTTGAAATGGGCGCGTTCATTCGGACCGATGATTTTTCCGATACGATGGAGCAGGTCTATGATTTGTTCCCGATCCTCAAGGAAAAGCGCGTTCAGGCAGCAGGTGAATTGTCGGGCGGGCAACGCCAGCAGGTCGCTGTGGGGCGCGCATTGATGACGCGGCCGAAGGTACTTATGCTGGACGAACCAACGGCAGGGGTGAGCCCGATCGTCATGGATGAGTTGTTTGATCGGATCATCGAAGTGGCTCGCACCGGCATCCCGATCCTGATGGTCGAGCAAAACGCGCGACAGGCGTTGGAGATTGCCGACAAGGGCTATGTTCTGGTGCAGGGACGCAACGCCTATTCCGGCACGGGTAAGGATTTGCTCGAAGATCCCGAAGTACGCAAGAGCTTTCTGGGAGGATAAGATGCGTTTCTTAACAGGGCTGGCTTTCGTTGTGATCTGTTCGTCTAATATTGGTTCAGCCTCTGCTCAAGTATACCGATGTGCAGTCAACAGAATCTGCCATACTTTCATGGATTGCCCCGAAGGCATTGATTGCGAAATAAACAATCAATGTCTGGACGGTGATACCTACGCTATCGGGCTGGCGATCAATCCGCAGAAGACGCATGCGCGAATTTCAGATGACAAGGGCCTCATTCACAATTTTTCCGTCCAGCCTTCGCAACCTTGGACGATTGCGGTGGGAGCAAATGCAAGTGGTGACACATTCAATTCCATGTTTACCCTCTATCGAACACAAAAGTTGGTTATGACGACCCATGTTTATGTCTCCGATGATGACCAAAAGCAGAGCTTTCCAACTGTACTGAACATCCTTGGCCTCTGTGCGGAAGAAGTGTCGTAATGGATTTCCTTAACGCTATTGTCGCCCTCTCCAACTATGTGCTGATCCCGGCCATGTCCTATGGTAGCCAACTGGCGCTTGGCGCTTTGGGTGTCACGTTGATCTATGGGATCCTGCGGTTCTCGAACTTTGCCCATGGCGATACCATGGCGTTCGGGGCCATGGTGACCATTCTTGTGACCTGGTGGATGCAATCGATTGGCATCAGCTTTGGCCCGCTGCCGACCGCCCTGCTCGCCCTGCCCTTTGGCATTCTCGGTTGTGCGCTGATGGTTCTGGCGACGGACAAGATGGTGTATCAATTCTATCGCGAACAAAAGGCCAAGCCGGTCATATTGGTGATCGTTTCGATGGGGATCATGTTCATCATGAACGGCCTTGTGCGGTTCATCATCGGGCCGGATGATCAAAACTTTTCGGACGGGTCGCGGTTCATCATTTCGGCGCGCGAATTCAAACGAATGACGGGGCTGGACGAAGGGCTTGCGATCAAGACTAGCCAAGGCATTACGGTAATCACCGCGATCGTGGTGGTGGCGCTGTTGTTCTGGTTTCTGAACCGAACGCGCACTGGGAAATCCATGCGGGCCTATTCCGACAACGAGGATCTGGCGCTTCTCTCGGGCATCAATCCCGAGCGTGTTGTCATGTACACTTGGTGCATCGTTGCTGCGTTGGCGACGGTAGCTGGCGTACTCTATGGGCTTGATAAGTCGTTCAAACCCTTCACCTATTTCCAGTTGCTTCTGCCAATCTTTGCCAGCGCCATTGTCGGCGGCCTGGGCAGTCCGCTGGGTGCGATTGCCGGCGGTTTCATCATCGCGTTTTCCGAGGTCACGATCACCTATGCCTGGAAGAAAGTCCTGATCTATCTGATGCCGGAACCGCTTGAACCCGATGGGCTCGTGCAGTTGTTGAGCACGGATTACAAGTTCGCAGTCTCTTTTGTGATCCTGCTGATCGTTCTGCTGTTCCGTCCAACCGGTATTTTCAGAGGGAAAGCGCTATGAGCGAGGCCGTTAAAAACACCGGTCTGTTCGCAATCGTCGGCGGGTTGATTCTGTTGACCGGCTTTATGCAGAGCTGGAATGCGGCACTGTTGATCCTGAACATGGGGTTGATTTCTGCGGTCATGGCGATTGGCGTGAACCTGCAATGGGGGTTCGCAGGGCTCTTTAATATCGGCGTCATGGGGTTTGTCGCGCTCGGCGGACTGGCGGCGGTTCTGGTTTCCATGCCTCCGACACCGGCGGCATGGGCCGCAGGGGGCGCCGGTATCATCGCCGGTCTTGTTCTGGGTGCGCTCACGGTTGTGGCGGCGGTTTTCCTGTTAAGGCGAATGCAGGCGGGTTTGGCCCGGAACGTAGCGTTGATCGCATTGCTGGTGGGCGGGTTCTTTCTGTACCGAGCGGTTCTGGATCCGTCGGTCGAGGCCGTTGAAAAGGTTGACCCGGCGATCACAGGATATCTTGGCGGGCTTGGTCTGCCGGTCATCCTCGCGTGGCCTTTTGGTGGTCTGCTGGCGGCAGGAGCCGCGTGGCTGATCGGTAAAACAGCGCTTGGCCTGCGATCAGATTACCTTGCGATTGCGACGCTAGGCATTGCCGAGATCATCATTGCAATCCTCAAGAACGAGGACTGGCTGTCGCGTGGGGTCAAGAACGTGGTCGGTATCTCCCGCCCGGTTCCCTATGAGATCGACCTGCAGAACGATCCGGGTTTTGTAGATCGCGCTGCCGGATTTGGTCTTGATCCAGTCACGGCATCGACCCTTTATGTCAAACTCGGTTATGCGCTGCTCTTTCTGATTGTGTTGCTGGTGTTGCTCTGGATGGCACAAAAGGCGCTCAAAAGCCCGTGGGGCCGGATGATGCGCGCAATACGGGACAACGAGGTTGCCGCCGAAGCAATGGGCAAGGATGTGACCCGCAGGCACCTGCAGGTCTTTGTTCTGGGCAGTGCCGTTTGTGGGATCGCTGGGGCGATGATGACGACCATGGACGGGCAATTGACGCCCGGCACCTATCAGCCGCTACGGTTCACGTTCCTCGTCTGGGTGATGGTGATCGTTGGTGGATCCGGCAATAATTTCGGCTCGGTCCTTGGAGCGATGCTGATCTGGTTTCTGTGGGTTCAGGTCGAACCGATCGGGATCTTCCTGCTCGATGTTCTGACGTCGGGAATGTCGGATGGTCCGCTGAAATCGCATCTGCTGGACAGTGCGGCGCATATGCGTCTGTTGACCATGGGGCTGGTACTGATCCTCGTCTTGCGGTTCAGTCCGCGTGGATTAATCCCGGAGAAATAGGAAATCGCCATGAAAACGTCCACATGTTGCGATGTTAACGCTTATGAGTCTCCGTTGCGCTAAATTCCCCGTGTCAACGCGCTTCGTTTCAAGTTAGTGAATGGAGATGAGCCTTTGGTTGTCTTGAATGAGTAAGGATTCCACGATGAAAATACCCTGTGTTCCCGCCGCCCTGATCTTATCAGTAGTTGCTGTTGCTGGATGTGTGCCCTCGCCCGCAAGTTTTGAATCGGCACCCGTGCAGGTGCAAACGGCTCAGGGTGTCGTCACATGCCAGCTTTACACTCCGGAACGTGTGTACTGGGATCGTGCGATTGACAGGCCAAACTCAATGTCAGTACAGCAAGGCGATGCGGTGTGCCGGGCAGAGGGTGAGCGGCGCAAGAATAGCTGAGGCCGTCACAGGCGCCGTTCTGCAGCGTCTCTGCTCTGCCCCGAAACACAGCTCATATTCCAACGCGCTGAGAACTTTGATTTCAGTCAGCGTCAGATGGATCGGTTTCGGGTCGAAACGTTCTAGCGCCCTTTGAACAATCCGCCGAGGATGCCGCGCACGATGCGGCGTCCGGTTGTCCCTGAGAGCTCTTTCATGACGTTCTTGGTCAGCGCTTCGGCAAAGCCGCTGCCGCTTTGCTTCGTCTTACGCGAGGTCGAGCGACTGACACGGCTACCTGAATAGCGGCGTCCGGCGTTGAACTCGCGGAACATCGGTTCCATCTCTTCGGCCTTTTCCTCGGACTTCGCCGCTTCGGTAGCGGCCTGCGCCGCGCGTTGGGCCAGGATCTCGTATGCCGATTTCCGGTCCAGCGTCGTGTCGTACTTGCCCGCCATGTCCGATGCCGCGAGATGGGCCTGCCGTTCCTCGACTGTAATCGGACCAAGTTGCGAGGACGGCGGACGGATCAATGTGCGTTCGACAATACCGGGTACGCCCTTGTCCTGTAGCATCGAGGTCACCGCCTCGCCGACGCCAACCTCTCGGATTGCGTCTTCGGTCGAAAACCGGGGATTCTCGCGATAGGTTTCCGCGGCCAGTTTTAGATTCTTGCGATCCTTGGCAGTGAACGCGCGCAGGGCATGTTGAATGCGATTGCCCAGCTGTCCAAGGATGTCTTCGGGCACGTCGGCGGGATTCTGGGTGATGAAATAGACCCCCACCCCTTTGGACCGGATCAAGCGAGCAACCTGCTCGACCTTGTCCACAAGCGCCTTGGGCGCGTCGTCAAACAGCAGATGTGCTTCGTCAAAGAAAAAGACCAGCTTGGGTTTGTCCGGGTCACCGACTTCGGGAAGTTCCTCGAACAATTCGCTGAGCAGCCACAGCAGGAAAGTCGCGTAGAGACCCGGTGCGCTCATCAGCTTGTCAGCAGCAAGGATGTTGACCACGCCCTTTCCTTCCGCGTCAGTGCGCATCATATCAGCGAGTTCCAGCGCGGGTTCGCCAAAGAGTTTTGCGCCTCCCTGATTTTCGAGCACCAACAACCGGCGTTGAATCGCGCCGATCGACGAGGTCGAGACATTGCCATAGCGCAGTGACAGGGTTTCGCGGTTTTCTCCGATCCAGACCAGCAAGGACTGCAAATCCTTGAGATCAAGCAGCGGCAAACCTTCTTCGTCCGAAAGACGAAAGGCGATATTCAAAATACCTTCCTGCGCCTCGGTCAGTTCCAGCAATCGGGCCAACAACAACGGACCCATTTCCGCGACTGTTGTTCGCACCGGGTGGCCTTGGTCGCCGAACAAATCCCAGAACGTCACCGGATAAGCTCGGTATCCATAGCTGGTGAACCCGATCTTTGCGGCACGGGCCGTAAACGCATCGTGCAGCTTGTGATCTACGCGCCCTGGTTTTGCCAAACCGGAAAGGTCGCCTTTGACGTCAGAGAGAAAGACCGGGACACCGGCATCACTGAACCCCTCAGCGATGATTTGCAGCGTGACGGATTTGCCCGTGCCGGTTGCCCCGGCGACCAGACCATGACGGTTCGCGTATTTCAGGCTCAATCCTTGAGGGCTGGCATATTCCTCGCCCCCCCCACCGATAAAAATTTTGCCATCCATACCAACTTGCCCCCTGACTTACCGTGCCTATCGCACCGACCATACTAACTTAACTTTTCGCTGCCATAGTTAATTCGCGCGCTAAAGAGGGTCGATTGGCCCGGCGGGCACTTCCTCCCTGTTAGACTGGCCGTGCCTTCGGGTACGGCCCTTTTTTCAAACAACTTCGATTCTCAGGCGAAAGTGTCGGTTTTAACGCCTTTTTATTGGCGTAGCTGTTGACCGACGGGCGGGCCTCTCGTAACGTCGCGCCATAACTAAGTCGGCCAGTCCGACGGGGAGACAACCTATACTTAAAGGGGGCTTTACGGCCCCCTTTTCTCGTTGTGCCTTTTTGCTGTTGAAAGCCCAATGTTTACGGGCGGAAACTCCTTCAAACCATAGCGATCAGTTGAATATCCGCCTGACACCGCTGCACTGTCGTGATAAGGCGTCGGCAATTGCGGACTGTGCGCAATGGAATCGCCGATGCCGTGCAGGATGCTCCGAGCAACTATAAACAAACGAGACAGGCACATGTTCAAATACCTTTCCCCCTTCGCCGCGTTGGCGCTGGCCGCGATGTCTTATCCGGCACTTGCACAACAGACCGACGACGCCGCAGCGCCCGAAGAACCGGCGGTGTCCGAAGACGCGGCTCCAGACACAGGCCCGCAGTTGGATCTCGGACAGCCCGTGACCGAAGGCCCCAAACTCGGCGAGCGCTATTCAAAAGAAAAGATCGGCGACTGGGACATGGCGTGCATCCGCACCGAAGCTGAAACCGATCCTTGCTCGCTTCTCCAGATCATGCGGGATGACTCAGGTAACGCCGTCGCCGAAATGTCGCTGTTCCGGATCGAAAACGGCGGCCAAGCCGCTGCCGGCGCAACCATTCTGGTGCCACTGGAAACCCTGCTGCCTGCGCAGTTGACCATTGCGGTCGATGACGCGCCCGGCAAGCGCTATAACTATACCTATTGCAGCCCGGTCGGCTGTGCCGCGCAGATCGGCCTGACACAGGAAGACATAGACACGTTCAAGAAGGGCAACAGCGCCACCGTAACACTGGTCCCAGCCCCTGCGCCGGATCAGGTTGTCTCGCTGACGCTGTCTCTCAAGGGATTTACCGCCGGTTATGACTCTGTGGATGTCGTCAAGCAGTAATAGCCTACACATCTTGTCAAATTCAGACGCCGGGCCAGTTGGTCCGGCGTTTTTCGTCAGACCTTGCGCAAGACCAGAACCGCGTTCAAACCGCCAAACGCAAAGGCGTTCGAAACCGCGACCTCGACCTGTGCATTGCGCGCTACATTGGGGACCACGTCAAGCGCGCACTCTGGGTCGGATTCTTCATAGCCAATCGTCGGGGCGATAACGCCGTCGCGCAAGGCCATTATACAGGCCAGCAACTCGACCGCACCGGTTCCACCGATCAGATGCCCGTGCATGGATTTGGTTGAACTGATCATCAGTTTGTCGGCATGCGGTCCGAACACGTCGGCAACTGCGGCGCATTCGGTCTTGTCATTGGCCGCCGTGCCCGTGCCGTGCGCATTGATGTATCCCACTTCAGAGGGCGCAACCCGCGCATCACTGAGCGCCCCGGCCATCGCGCGTGCCGCGCCCTGTTTGGACGGCATCACGATATCGGATGCATCCGACGACATGGCAAACCCTGCGACCTCGGCCAGAATATCGGCACCACGGGCGCGTGCGTGTTCGTAGTCTTCAAACACGAATATGCCTGCGCCTTCGCCCTGAACCATCCCGTTGCGACCAAGACTGAACGGACGGCAGGCGTCTCGCGACATGACACGCAGCCCTTCCCACGCCTTGACGCCGCCAAAGCAGAGCATCGATTCAGACCCGCCGGTGATCATTGCCGGGGCCATTCCGCTGCGCACCATGGCAAAGGCTTGCGCCATCGCGTGGTTGGAACTCGCACAGGCCGTCGACACCGTAAACGACGGCCCCTTGAGGTTGTATTGCATGCTGACGTGACTGGCGGCCGCGTTGTTCATCAGTTTGGGTACGACAAACGGGTGCACCCGGTTCTTTCCGTCCTCATAGACGCTGCGATAATTGTCGTCCCATGTTGACACCCCACCACCGGCCGTACCCAAGACGACCCCTGATCGGGCCGAAAGATCACCGTGAAATTCCAGCCCAGACTGGCTGATCGCCTCTTTGGCTGCGGTCAGCGTAAACTGGGTAAAGCGGTCATAGAGCGACATTTGCTGCCGGTTGAACCGCCCCTCGGCTTCGAACCCGCGCACCTGTCCACCAATGCGGATGGACAGCCGCTCTACGTCACGGAACTCCAGATCGCCGATCCCACAACGTCCTTCGCGCATCGCGGCCAGGGTTTCAGGAACAGAATGTCCAAGCGCGTTGATCGTGCCAGCGCCGGTGATGACGACCCGGTTCATTATCTCTCTGCCCTGCCCTATGCCTTCTCCGACACGAGCTTTTCTATTCCGGCGACGATGGCGGCGACGCTGGATATGTCAAAGTCGCTGTCGGTCGGCTCGTTGGCGTTGAAGGGGATGGTTATGTCGAACTCTTCCTCAATGGCAAAGATGCTCTCGACCAGCCCCAGGCTGTCGATCCCAAGACTTTCGAGTGTGCTGTCCATTGCCACGTCAGACGGTTCAAGAACGGCCTGTTCCGCGATGATCGCTATGACCTTTTCATTGATGCTCATAATCTGGTCCCAAGCTGTGCGTCTGGCGCTGACTTAGTCCTTCGCCTCCGCTTTGAAAACAGCCTTTTGTAACGCTGCGACGTCACGCGCCAAACGCGGGAGGCGACGCTGTGCCTTGTATATCTCGGTATGGGTTTCCATCTTGATCGCCGGATACCCCATCATCACGCGTCCTGCCGGGGCATTTGACAGGATCTTGGTACCGCCCGCCGCGATCACGTTGTCGCCGATAAATATATTATCGACGACCCCGACCTGCCCCCCAAGGATCACGTTGTTGCCAATATCGACCGAACCAGAGATTCCGACCTGCCCGCATAACAGACAGTCCGTTCCGACACGGGTGTTGTGGCCAACATGGACAAGGTTATCAAGCTTGGTACCGCTGCCGATCCTTGTGTTCCGAATGGTGCCGTTATCGACCGTGCAATTTGCACCGCACTCGACATCGTCGCCGATTTCAACCGCCCCGAGCGAATGGATCCGAACCCAGCTTTGCGCTTTGGCATCTCCCTGATCCCCAAGGGTCTTGCGCACGTTTTCCGCGCCGCTCACTTCAGGCGTGACAAAGGAAAACCCATCGGCACCGATCCGTGCTCCGGGCTGTGCAATAAAGCGGTCCCCGATCTGAACCCGCGCTCCGATACTGACCATTTCGCGCAAATAGGCATGTTCGCCGAGCGTTGCATCGGTTCCGATGGTGCAATGAGGACCGATCACCGACCCGGCCCCGATCCGAACCCCTGCGCCAATCACACAAAGCGGACCAACCGAAACATCAGGCGCCAAATGCGCCGTTGGATCAATCACCGCACTTGGGTGGATGCCCGGTGCAAACCCCTGACCGGGGTCGAGCATCGACGTCAGGCTGGACATTGCCATGCGCGGGCGTCCGGTGAATATCGCCGCGTCCAGCCCCATGCCCGCCCAGTCAGCGTCTTCCCAGAGGATCGCCGCTCGCGCCTGCCCCAAGGCGAGCGCCTCGCCGTACTTCGCAGACATCGCGAGCGCCAAATCATCGGCTGCCGCGTCTACCGGTTCGGCGGCACCTTTGATGACAAAGGACAGGTCGCCGACGGCCTCGGCGCCAAGTGCGGTTGCAATCTCTTCGATCGTAAATGTCATGGTAGGTCCCCGTTGCAAGCAGCTCCGGGTTCGTGATTACCCCTGAACAGCGCCCAGAGTCACCCCCGCATTCTCGAGCGCCTTCCAGATCTTGGCGTCACGGCCATAGACATCGCGGCGGTACTCGGCGTTCCCTTTGGGGTCGATGACGGCGGTGCGATAGATAATGTGCACCGGCACCGGCGCGTCCAGGACTACCTTGGTTTCACGCCCGGACTTCAGAATGCGCTGAAACTCTCCCTTTGGGTCATCCGATTGCACGGCGAGAAGCGCATAGGCAAAATCAAACGGATCAGCCAGACGAATACACCCATGCGAAAAGGCTCGGACTTCGCGGTCAAAAAGGCTCTTGGACGGCGTATCATGCAGATAAATGTTGTATTTGTTGGGGAACATGAACTTGACCAGCCCTAGTGCATTGCGACTGCTCGGAGGTTGCCGCATCGCATAGGGAAAATTTCGTGCGCTATACTGAGCAAAGTTGGCATTGGCGCGATTGACGCGACGCCCACGGCTATCGGTGATTTCGATATGACCAACGGCATGCGGGTTGTTCCGGAGTTTTGGCAAATATTCCTTGGTCACAATCGAGCGCGGCACATACCAGCTCGGGTTCACGACCATGAACTCCATCTCGTCCGAAAACTCCGGGCTACGCCGATCACTGGTGTTCTTGCCGATCACTGAGCGTGTCTGAAACGTGACCTTGCCGTTATCGATGATCTTGGCGCTAAAGTCCGTCTGGTTGACCAGAACATGGCGCGGACCCAATTCCATATTGATCCAGCGTTCGCGCTCCATCGCGACGATCACTGATTTCAATCGCTGCTGAACCGAGACGTTGACTTCGTTCATCGTACCCTTGCCAGCGACACCATCGGCGGCGAGGCCATGCGCTAGCTGAAACCGTTGAATGGCTTCCTGCATCTGCACATCATAGGTTTGCGATGCGCTGCGCCCCATGTACCCCATGGCAATCAAACGATTGCGCAGCGTGACGACCGGCGCGCCGGTTTGACCGGGCTTGAGGCTGCTCGCCGAGACGGTCGGACCCCAACCACCTTGCTCCATCAAACCTTCAAGCTGCAGCTTTTCTTTCATCAACGCACGGTATTGCGCGGATTGCGGAGGAAGGGTTTTCAGGAACTCCCGCGGAGACCCCGCGGCAAACTCGGTCAAAGATGCTGTCCGGTCGCGATACGGCACCTGCCGCACGAGGCCGCCATCAATGCGTGATGGCACCAGCGTCCCCGTCTGTACATCACGGGCATATTGCAGAAGCATCTTGCTGAGTTCGACCTCGACCAAGCCCAAATCACGTGTTGTTTGCGCGGTTTCCATCTGCTCGCGCAGCGCCGCCACATTGTAGCGCGCAGGTGACAGTCCGTGAATATCGACCGCTGAAAGCGCCCTGATCAGTTCGACCCGCCGCGCTTGATGTTCGGTCGATTGACCCGTCCATAGCGGTTCATAGGCGTTGTCACGATAAAAGGCGGCTATGTCGCCGTCCGTCGACGCCGCTTCGGCGACCGCCTGTTTGAAGGCCGTGACTTGCGCAATTGAGGGGACGGTCCAAAGGTTGAACAGGACAAGTACCGCAACAATCAAACCCAATGGTTTGAATACACGAGGCAAATTCAACTGTTCAGTCATGAGACATTCCTTAAAATCAGTAACATTGTAAGTCACGAGCACCATCTATCAATTTTAGGAACGTAGACCCACTTGTCCATCAAACTCTGCCATCAGTGCTAACTCGATGTTACTCTGATGTTTGACTGCATCGCTTCGCCCGCTCGCTGGATTCGCGGTTCGGTGGTTGCGCAAAAAATCGCCGAAATTCCAGCATATTTAAAACTTGCACAATTCCCAGCTTGGAATGTGGGCAATAATGTGGCATGAAAACGACACATCAGGGGATGGATGTAACAACGATGTGAGAATGCGCGCGTAACATCGCGCGCGGGCAGGAATACAAGCGTACAGGACGGCGCAGGATATGAGACAGAACGACTCATCGGGTTTTACCCGGCGTGCCCTATTGGGTGCATTTGCAGCAACGGCAGTAGCAGCGACACCAACCTTTTCCAACGCAGCAGGGTTCCTTCGGGGTGGCGGAGATATTCGCCGGATCCGGATGTATTCCGGACGCACCGGTGAACGGTTGGATATGATCTATTGGATCGACGGGAAATACATCAAGGACGCAGTGAAAGAAGTGAACCACTTCATGCGCGATTGGCGGACCGATCAGGCCAAGAGCATGGACCTGCGGACCATCGACATCATGGCCGCCGCGCACAACCTGATGGATGTGAACGAGCCCTACATGCTGTTGTCCGGCTATCGCAGCCCCCAGACCAACGCAATGTTGCGCCGCCGCTCACGTGGTGTCGCCAAGAACTCGTTGCACATGAAAGGTCAGGCAGCTGATCTTCGGCTCTCTTCCCGCTCGGTCAGCCAAATGGCGCGCGCTGCGAGTGCCTGCAGCGCTGGCGGTGTCGGGCGCTATTCCCGATCGAATTTTGTCCATATGGACTGCGGCGTTGTCCGCACATGGGGTGGCTGACGCCCCCTGACGAAATACACAGACGCACCAGGGAAGGCCGTTGCAATTCGCAGCGGCTTTTTCTTTGGCAAACAGCCTTTAAGTTGTTGATAGACGAAAAGTTGTCCGAGTGTAGGGGCGCAGTCCGCAGCGCCCCTCCCTCAACTTGACGTCGCCAAACAAGAAGCGGGCGGTCGCTGAAACCAGGACCGCCCGTAAAACTTATCAGTGATCTGCCACCTAGAAGTTGAGCGACAGGTCCCGGTGTACAGAGTTACACTTTGCGAGGAACAGGGCCTGATCGCGACTGAATCGGGGCTGCTGGCGGGCGCCAACATTCTCGGCAATCCCTGCGATATAGGCTTGAACACCCGGGCGCACCTCTTGCTCTGCCGCTTCACGCCAGCGCAGTTGCTCTTCGTAGGCAGAGACGGCGCTGGCATATTCGGAAACAGCCTTGGCGCGGTCCTCTTTGCCCTCACGCAGGGCCCGACGAGAGGTGGACAGTGCCGACGCGATATCTCGCGCACCGGCGATCTTGGCAAACGCTTTCCCGATTGCGTCCACAGCAGCCTCGGCATCCTCGCGTGAACCGTTGGCGACCGTGCCGGACATGCCTTTCAAATCATCCTCAAGGGCTGCGAACTCTGCGTTGGCATCCATAATTGCAAGGAACTCGACCGCAGGTTCGACCGCATCATCAGATGCACGACGATACTGATTGCGGGCCGTTTCCTCGGCCTTGGTCAGAGCAGCAAAAGTTGTGTGCGTCCCTTCCCAACTTTCAGGAATGTCGGCCGCGATGACCTCTTTCTCTGCTTCAAGCTCGGCAATGCGTTCCTCGATCTTCGCACGCCGTTCTGCTTCACTCTCATCATTCATGAACCGCGCCGAACGCTGCAACTCGTCGATTTCAACATCGAGTTTGCGCATGTCCTTTTGAAGGTCTCGAACGATCCGCATAATCGGACGATAATCGCTGGACGCAGCCTGAACGGCCGCCTCGGTTGCGGTGATACCGCCAAGAAGCGTCACAGCCTCGCCCGCACGGTCAAAGGCCCCTTTCAGATCCGATGCCATGCTCTGCGGCAACACCGACACATCCAGCGCCTGCGCCTTGGAGATCGCCCCGTTGATCGCATCACCGTTGATCATCACCTGTTCAAGCACGTATTCCTCAAGGCATTGCTGCAGTTTCGGATTGCGTGGCGGCGGAGATGTCTCGGAAAGAAAGCTCATCCGGTTGGGCAAATAGTTGACCAGTTGCGGATAGTAGCCAACGATCGCAAGCGCCAGAAGTTGCAGTCCGATAAAGGAAATGACGCCTTTGTAGATCTGCACCGTCTTGACGATTGCCGGGGCAACGCCCCGCAAATAGAACAGCGCAAAGCCGAACGGTGGCGTCAGGAACGACGTCTGGATATTCAGACCGATCATGACACCAAGCCAGACCGCTGTGATGTTCGCCTCGGGATCCGCCAGCAGGATCGGTGCGACGATTGGCACGACGACCACGGCGATCTCGATAAAGTCGAGAAAGAAGCCGAGGACGAAAATCACGCCCATCACGATGACAAATTGCGTCCAGAATCCGCCCGGAAGCGAGTTGAGGAAATCACGGACCAGTTCCTCGCCACCAAAGGCACGGAAGGCTGCCGTCAACATCGCAGCACCCAGCAGGATGATGAACACCAGCGATGTGGTCTTGGCCGTTTCGGTCATCACCTCGTGCAGCGTGTTGTCGACCTTGAGTACGCGTATCCCGCTCCAGATCAGGGCTACAACAAGCAGGACCACGGCGATGACGCCAAGGACGATCCCTGTCATATCACCGCCGACAACCAGAATTGCCTTGATGTTCATGTTGTATCTGGACAGCGCAAACACGATCATCCCGAGCGCCAGGAACGTCAGCAACGCCGGGTAATAGGTGAGCTTGTTCGGTTCGGTAATCCGATACCCCGCCATGATGATGGCACCGGCCGCACCGATGGCGCCTGCCTGGTTTACCGTAGCAACACCGGTCAGGATCGATCCCAACACAAGAAAGATCAACGCAAGCGGCGGCACAAGTGTCAGGGTGACATTGGCCCAGAACGCCATATCGCGCGCGCCCTCATATGGCACGGCAGGCGCCGATTTGGGGCGCAGGATCGCGTAGATCAGAATAAAGATCATATAGACCAGCACCAGAACGATGCCGGGCACAAACGCCCCAAGAAACATTTCGCCAGCACTGGTCGAGGCCACGTCAAAGACGCTTGGCATGCTCAGTTCGCCGGTCGCTTCCTTGTAGAGCGCCTTACGCGCCGTGCTTGCCTGATCCGACGCACTGGCCAGCTGGTCAGCGAGAATGATCAGCACGATGGACGGCGGAATGATCTGCCCCAAGGTGCCGGAGGCCGCAATCGTGCCTGTAGCGAGCGACTGTGAATAGTTGTTGCGCAGCATCGCGGGCAACGAAATCATACCCATTGCAACCACTGTCGCGCCAACGATCCCTGTCGTTGCCGCCAGCAGTGCACCCACGAAGACAACCGAGATACCCAGACCACCGGGAACGGGGCCGAACAGGCGCGCCATGGTGACCAGCAGGTCTTCGGCGATCTTGGAACGCTGCAGCATGATGCCCATGAAGATGAACAGCGGAATCGCAATCAGCGTATCTCGTTCAACCTCCCAATAGACCCCTCGAAGGTTGGTCACCCCCGCCGTCAGCCATTGTGAGGGTCCGCCCGAATGAAAATAGGCATCTGGATTGTCGGCAAAGATATATCCGCTGCCTGCTGCCAGAGCGATCGTGATGATCGCCGATCCGGGGAGCGCGAATGCAACTGGGAAACCCGACGCCAAGGCCGTGGCCATGATGACGATCAGGATGAATAGAAAAAGGAGTTCCATGCGTGCGGCCTCAGTGTGAAATGGCAGCGACTTCGCGCTTGCCGGGTTCGTCGCGCGCGTCGGCGACAGCCTCGAACAGGTAGCTGACGAACTGTATCAGCATCGTCACCGCGAAAATCCCAAGGAACGCCGCCATCTGGTATTTGACAAACATCCCCGCGGTGCCAACCTGCGACACCTCGAAATTCGCAACCGGCGAATTGATGATGGCCTGCTTGGAGCCAAGCCCGATGATGATGATGGTCCACGTCGTCACGATACCCAGGAAAATGCAGCCGATCGAGTTTATGCGCCCCTTGGTGCGGGAACCAAAGCCCGCATAGAGGACATCAACCCGGACGTGACCTTCCTCGAGCAATGTGTAAGCCGAGGCGAAAAGGAACAGAGCCGCGTACCAATACCGCACAAGATCGCCCATCAGCGCCTGTTCATACGAAAAGACAAAGCGCGAAATCACGATCAGGAGTTCGGCGACCACGATCAAAAGGGCGAGCCAGATAAAGCCCAACGACCGCGAAAACAGGGCCGCCACAAATCCCAGCAGGATCAGCGGGACATGGACATAAGGGCCGATGAAACGCGATCGGGTCAGCTCCTTTGCCATGTCGCCCGACACCAACGACGTCAGCAACCCTTCGACCCGCAGAAAGGCGATCGCGAAATCAGCTACTCCGACAAAGAGGACAGCAAAGTAGCAGCCTCGTATCAGATAAGCGTTGAAGTCACTGATCATATGCGCGTCATAGCGCAGCGTTCGGGTCGACGTTCGCTGCACTAAAAGTCCCGCGCCCACCAGTGCCAGCAAGTAGGTCGCGGCCAACACCCACGCACGCTTGTCCGTCCCGCTAAACAGCGACGTGATCGTCGGATAGTCATACCAGACGATAAGCACGTTGTTGATCAAAAATGTCAAAAGGACCAACAATGTGGCCCAACCAAAATACCGCACATAGGGTGCGGGTGCACCGCGTGGCGACAGAATCTCTGCCTCTGAGGTAGCGTTCATTGCGATTTCCCCAATCATACAGCCCGGTTCAGGTCGGGTCAGTCTCACGCAGGGTCAGCGGAGTACCTGTTGAAAAGCAGGGGGCAGCCCGAGAGCTGTCCCCTGCCTGCTACACAGCGAACAACGTTTAACCGATATCCAGGATACGGTTACGCTGTTTGGTGAATTCGATCTCGGCAATGGCACGCCAGCCACCGATCTCGCGCAGCGACGCCTGATAGGCATCGTTGATCTTGGCGGCGAGTGGCGAGTGATCGCGCGTTTCCTCGAACACTTCTTCGGCCGCGCTGCCGAATGCGTCCCAGACTTCCTCATTGAACGCGCGCACCTGGACGCCGTGTTCGTTCACGAGTTTACCCAGATACTCACCATTCTTGGCCGAGGCTTCTTCGATCTGTGCCGCCATTTCTTCGTTACAGCAGGCGGTGATCACGGCCTGCTCGTAATCGGACAGGCTTTCCCACCAGGATTTGTTCATGCCAAAACCCAGTCCGCCACCCGGCTCGTGCATGCCGGCGGTATAGTAGTATTTGGCCGCTTCGTAGAACTTCATGAAATAGTCGTTGTACGGACCAACCCATTCGGTCGCTTCGATCGCGCCGGAAACCAGGTTTTCATAGATTTGGCCGCCCGGCAGCGACACGGTGGACACGCCCAGCTTGGTCATAACGGCACCCGCAAGTCCGGGGATACGCATCTTGAGGCCGTTCAGATCGTCAGGCGACAGGATCTCTTTGTTGAACCAGCCACCGGCCTGCGCGCCAGTACCACCGCAGGTGATGGTCTTGAGGCCAAACTCGCCAGCCAGTTCATCCCACAGTTCCTGACCGCCAGCGAACTTGATCCATGCGTTCCATTCCGGTGTGGTCATGCCAAACGGAACAGAGGTGAAATAGTTGAAGCCCGGATGTTTGCCGCCGAAATAGTATTCAGCGCCGATATAGGCTTGGCTGTTGCCGCTTGCGACTTCGTCAAAGACGTCAAACGCGCCGACACGTTCGCCTGCCGCAAAATACTCGGTGCGCAATGCGCCGCCGGAAACAACTGTGATTCGTTCGGCCAGTCGCTGTGCCGAAGAACCAAGACCGGGGAAATCCCGAGGCCACGTCGATACGATGGTAATCGTTTTGCCACCCTGGGCGATGGCTGGTGCTGCCAGTGCTGCACCGGTGCCGGCAATCGCGGCACCCTTCAAAAACTTACGACGTTCCATATTCCCATTTTCCTCCTGTTGGGTCGGTAGTATTTTTTATTATTTCGGGCGGAACGGCCCAAAGAGCGTGCTCCGCCTTCAACGTCGCGCCAGCGTATTCGTAAGCCGCAGAATTGCAATGGCTTTTGATCCCGAAAACGACGCTTGCTCAGGTTTAGCGTCACAACAGTCCATTGCAAATCTGCTTTTGCCCGGATTGACGTAAGGGCATCTCCCCATTTGGCCGGTTTACGCTGCATCTCAAAACACCGGTGCAACGGTGCTCCACAAGCCTCTGTTTTGGGACAACAATATAGCCTTTCGCCCTGTCATTTTCGACCGTTTGGATGGCTGTAAAAGCCACGTAGGCATAGTGAAGTTGCCGCCTTTAGTTGGAGTTCCTCAACGAGCCAGCGCGGCTTCTGGCATATGATTATGTTGGAACAACGCCCAATTCCTGCGATTGCCACCCTGACAACTGCAATGAAGCGCTTGCGGATTGTTTCGAGAACGGCTTTCAAGGAGGCAACAAAGCCACTTTGTCGACGTTTGAGGTCTATCATGTCCAAACCTTGTATCCTGTGCTGCGCCATCACCGGCAGCGTGCCGACCAAGGCGAACAACCCCGCCCTGCCTGTCGCCGTGCAAGAGCAAGTCGAAAGCAGTCACGAGGCGGTCGAGGCTGGCGCGAGCATCATCCACGCGCACGTCCGCAACGATGATGAAACCCCATCGTCGGACCCGGAGAAATTCGCATTGCTCAAGGAAGGGCTTGAGAAACACTGCCCCGGCGTGATCATTCAGTTTTCCACCGGCGGCCGGTCCGGTGCCGGTAAAACGCGTGGCGGCATGTTGCCTCTTGTCCCTGACATGGCTTCGCTTTCGGTTGGGTCGAACAATTTTCCCACCCGTGTCTACGAGAACCCGCCCGATCTGGTGGATTGGCTGGCGAGCGAGATGCGAACCTATGAGATCACGCCCGAAGTCGAGGCATTTGATCTGAGCCATATACTGCACGCCATCCGGTTAAGCGAGGCGGGTGTGCTCTTTGGCAAACTCTACGTGCAGTTCGTCATGGGGGTGAAAAACGCCATGCCCTGTGATCGCGAAGTCTTTGATTTCTACGTTCATACCATGCAAAGCCGCGCGCCGGAGGCCGAGTGGTGCGCCGCCGGGATCGGGCCCAACCAGATTGTGGTCAACGAATGGGCGATTGCGGCAGGGGGCCATACCCGCGCGGGACTGGAAGACAACATGCGCCTTGATCGCGAATATTTGGCCCCGTCAAACGCGGCCTTGATCGCGCGGGCTGCTGATCTTTGCGAGAAATACGAACGCCCGGTCGCGACCCCTGAACAGGCCCGCGAGATATTGGGCCTGCGCGCAGCATGACTGCCCGCTAGATCGAATGTTCCCGGGCGGCGTCAGCCGCTTCGCTGCCCGGCAATCGCACGACGCGGCTGCCGTCTTGAAAATCTTTCATCGACAGCGGCCAGACCGTACCCGGCCAGCGAATTTCCATCTCTTTTTTACGAGGTCTGTAGACGGCGGTGTAAAGCGTACCGAACCCAACCGAAAATGCTGTGGAGTAAAGTGGCGGTTTCAGAAAAGCGTTAATGAAGGTTTCTTGCGGATCCCGGTGCAAGGTCAGCCGTTGTAACAGATAACGCTCGCGCTCTACCGTCGCTGTGAAACGTGCATGGCTGACCCATTCCACCGCTTCCTGATGATTGGTCGCAACGGCCGCATGGGTAATGACGGCTGGTCGATCCGGGGCCATCATCGCGGTCAGATAGTTCCGCTTTTTGTCAAGCGCCGTCACGTTATAGCTCATATGGGTGGGAATGCGCGCCAGCGCCTCGCCGGCCTCTTCTGCGGTTTTGCAGGTTTGCAGCACATAGCGCAGGATCAAGGGTACTCCAAACCCCTCTCCCACAATGCGTCGCCCACCGAATGTCAGCGACAGGGAAAGACCAGCGTCATTGGTTCCGTCCACCAATCCCCAAAGGCCATCACTGGTGCCCATGACCGTGCGCCCCATCCAGTTGGTCTTGAGGATCAGGCTGTCAAAGGCGTTGGGGTTGTAGTCATAATTGCGGATCAGGACAGGCTCCTTGCCGGTCCAGATCGCCTGCGAACATCCTGACAAATAAGGCGGTGGGCAATAAAAGCTGAGGAAACGCGATGCCTGGTCGCCGCCGCCAGCCAGTTCACACAACTGATCATAGAGTTCGACGATTTCCGGCATGTGCTCGTTGAGCGCCCGCCGGCTTTCCATATAGGTCGGGCGCACGCTGTCGCCCTCCCGCAACCACCATCTTCGGTAGTCAGGCCAGTATTCAGAAAACAACCCGGCCCATACAGGGCCGGGTGAATCTTCACTTATCGCGCGCCAGAGCATGGCGAGCCCCTTACATGATTTTAAAGGCAGGATCACTCAGTGCCGGTTCGGCTTGAGCAACGGAAAGTGGTTTTGCCGCAACGGTTTGCTTGATCCCGTGAATCCAGCGCTTGGCCCGTTCGTTCAGCTTGAAGCCTTTGGTCATGGACCGCCCGCGCGTCACCAAAATGCCGATATCGGCACCTTCATAGCGATAATCGCCGGGTTGCAGGATGCGCAGGAAAAAAGCCTCGTTCTCGCTTTCCACTGCACGGCGGTGATAGTCGAACCGGTCAAACACAACCCGACCATCCTCGAGCATCTTGTAGATGCCGGTCTCGGGCGCCTGGGTACAGATGTCGACACTGTCATCCGTGTGCTTGATCACCATCTGCGACCAGCTGTCGATCATGTCGGGATCCGCCCAGCGTGCATTGAGTTCATCCACATCCAGATCGAATTTCTTGCGTGAGAACTCCAGCAAGTGGAACAGGAACAAGGGTGCATCCGCGTGGGCAAACGCCGCGTGGTTCGTCATCGACGATGCGCCAGTGATCCGTGGGTTCAGCTCGCCCAGCCAAAGTTCACCGGTTTTTTTGTCGATCAGGAAGTCCAATTCGAAATAACCGCGATAGCCTTCCTTGCGCAATTGTTCGCCGAACTTGAATGTCAGGTCGCGTGCATGGTTACGGACCTTTGGCGGAAAGGCAGTCGACAGGATTTCGTTGCCACACCAGCCGCCCCGGTACGGTGTCAGTTCCTTGAACCCAACCAGTTCGGTCATCAACGGGCCAACGATGGTGCCTTCCTTGGTGGCGCAGGCCTCGATCGCTGATCCACGGCAATCGATCCGCTTCATGATCTTAATCTCGCCTTCACCGACGATCTCGTGTTCATGGCGGCGGAAATCGGCCTCGCTCTTGATAAAGAACGTCGTGTGACCGGAATCGCCAAAGGCAGATTGCAGAACCAGATCATGCCCAATCCCGCCCTTTTCGCAGGTCTTGCGCAGGTCTTCATAAGATTTAACCTCGGCCAGCACGTTCGGCACCGACGGAACGCCAGCCTTGTCGCCAATGCGCACGGTTTCGATCTTGTTGTCCATCTTGGTGCGCAACTTGGCCTTAGGGAACCAGACATCGGCACCCAGCTCCTTGGACAGGCGCTCGGTTTCTTCGTCAAACATCAGGAACACGAATTTTGGTTTGCCCCCGCGCCGTTTGACGAAATCAATCACTTCCTTGTGCTGAAGCAGGTAGTTGTTGATGTCCTCGATTGACTGGAATTCGGCATGAGGCTGTTCCGAAGGCACAAAGGTGTTGGGGTGCTTGCCGTCATAACAGTCGATGTAACAGATGTATTTGAAGTTCTTCACCCACTCGTCAATGCCCAGCAGATTAAAGTTGGTCGCCGAGATGAAATAGACCGGATCTTCGTTTCGATGAAAGAAACGACGGATTTCCGATATATTTTTCAATACTTTAGTAGCCATGTCTTTCTCCCAGTTCTTATTTTGCTGCAGTTATCAGATTTGATTCTGCATGTTTTGCAAGCGCCTCTGGCGTGAACACGCGCAGCCCGAGGTCGGCCCGATACCCATGAATCTCGTTAACATCCAATGCCCGCATGAAGGCGAGGATTTCGCTGCTGACCACCTGCCCCGGAACTAGGATCGGAAATCCTGGTGGATAGGGAATGATGAAGCCGGCGGAAACGACTTCCTGACCGCTATCAAGCGCCTGTTTCAGGGACCCATCCAGTTCCATGTAATCGCAATTGTCGCCCTCGTAGCTGAGGAAAAACGCAGAGCGAATATCGCCTTCGGACGTACCCTGATCGGTGCGGAACGCATCGTGGAACCGGCTGAAATCAGGCAATGGCGGCAGGTCTTCCATCAGGTTCTTGACCCGGCGATCAAAGCCGATTCGCTCCATTCGACTGGCATCATCCAGAAGGTCGTCCAGCCCTTTGGCGATTTCGACCAGAACCTCGATCAGATATGCAACGCTGGACCGGGTCGTGCCTATATTCGTCATGAACAATACAGTGTTACGCGATGTCTTGTTGATCTGGATACCGTAGCGATCCATCAGGATCTCGGTCTTGAACGTATCGCCGTCCCAGCCAGTTCCCCCAACCGCAAGGGTCACGCGGGTCGGGTCGAGCGCGAATTCATCCTGCTGCCAGCAGTCCCACATATCGGTCCAGCCCTGTTCGGCGTCAAAGTAACTGGTGACGCCGCTCTCGCGATGGCCTTCGGGGATCATGTCACCCGCCGTCAGCACGCGGAAGTACTTTTTGAGCAACGGGTGTGTGGCAATCGAACGGCGCATCGACATCGCCGCCTCGACCTGCCGTTGAACAAATTCGAACCCTTCCAGCTCGACCTGCCGTCGCCCGACATCGAGGCTCGCGATGATCTGATAGTTTGGCGACGTCGACGTATGCGTCATATAGGCTTCGTGGAAAGACTGTTCCACCTCGCCTTTAAAGTCCTGATCGTTAACGTGAATCATAGACCCCTGCCGCAGCGACGTCAGTGTTTTGTGGGTCGATTGCGTTGCATAGGCCCGCACCCTCGCATCAGGTGGTGGTATCAGCCTCGTATCCAGCAGGGTTTCATCATCGGCATCGGCCAGTTCCGTTTGTTGCTTTTCGTAGGCAGCCAAGTGCTTGTCGGTCTTGAAACGACCGCGCAATTCCGCAGCGGCGTGCATGGCGGTTCGTTGACGATAGGTCGGGTTGAACCGGGCGAAGGCAAACCACGCTTCGTCCCAGAGAAAGATCAGATCGGGCTTGATCGCCAGACATTCTTCCATGACGCGTTCGACATTATAGACCACACCATCAAATGTGCAGTTTGTCAGCAGCAACATCCGCACACGATCGAGCTTGCCCGCTGCCTTTAACTTGAGAAGCTGATGCTTGATCTCGCGGAGTGGCACAGCCCCATACATCGAATATTCGTTGAGCGGATAGCTGTCGAGATAGACTACCTGCGCACCGGCGAGCACCATGCCGTAGTGGTGCGATTTGTGACAGTCCCGATCGACCAGCACGATATCGCCGGGGCTGACCAGTGCCTGAACAACGATCTTGTTGCAGGTCGACGTTCCGTTGGTCGCAAAGAACGTCTGTTTTGATCCGAACGCTCGGCTTGCGAGTTCCTGCGCACGTTTGATCGGCCCATGCGGTTCCAAGAGCGAATCCAATCCACCAGAGGTGGCAGAGGTTTCCGCAAGAAAGATGTTCGGGCCATAGAACGCGCCCATGTCCTGGATCCAGTGGCTGCGACTAATCGACTTGCCGCGGCTGATCGGCATCGCATGAAAGACACCCGTGGGTTGCTTGGAATATTCGACAAGTGCGGTAAAGAACGGCGTCTTGAAACGCGACTGCACACCACGCAGGATATTGAGGTGCAGTTCAAGGAAGTCTTCCTGATTGTAGAAGACCCGCCGGCAGATCCCCAGATCATGCCCAGCAATATCTTCGACAGATCGTTCAGTGATCAGATAGGCGTCCAGCTCGGGTCGGGCGCGCGCGATCAGGCGGCACAGTTCGGGGCCATAGTCCTCGGGCTGCATCTCATCAAACTGCTCAGACCCACCGGCCCGATCCAGGTATTTGTGCAAGATCGGCTGTTCCATCTTGGAACGCAGGGTCAAGCCCGGCCGCACCACGATGGCCTGAATGTTGTAGTTGAACAGGACTGCAATCAGCGCATCTTCGAGGCTCGGCACGACCAATGCCTGATAGGCAAATTGATCTTCCGGGCGGCGCATCCGCGCCATGTTGGAGCGCAGCCAGCGCTCCTGATCCTCGCCCACATTGTCAACGATCAGAACCTCGAAGTATGGCTTGCTGAGCGCGCGCGCTTCTGGCGAAAGCTGCGCTTCGTCATCATGCTCTTCATTGTCCAGGCTGTCGCGTTCGAGCGGAATATTGCGCCGCCGGTAAGCGCCGGTTGAGAGTGCGCGCGTGACACGCCCGACAGAGAATGCCAGATCGTCATAGTTTCCATGTGCGAACTGGCGGCGCATATGCTCAAACGCAGCCATGCCCGGAAACGCCCAATATGGCTCGATCAACGCCAGCGATTGAAAGAGGTCATCCGCCTTCTTTTGAAGCGTCGACAACCTCTTTTCGGAGCTCTCTTCGGTCAGCGCGCTGGTCACATCGCGAAGCGCACTCCAGCGATCCGCCCTTAGTTGGATCGCTGAATAATAGTCAGAAACAGAATGCATCAGTGGTCCTCCAGAAGGACAACCATCTGTCTGATTCGGCAAAATATCAACAGGTTAGTTTAAACAAACTCTCAGCCGTTCGATATTTTGCCCGCAAACGGCAGGGTAACCGGAGCTGTCGTGCCTGAAATTGCGTCAGTCTCGCCACCAAGCCCGTTAGGCACGGGTTCGGTCGGCACATCCACGTGAAGTCCCGCACGGGTTCCCTGTGTCTGCATCTCGAGCGGACCAAGAGTTTTCAGGTAGGAATCGGTGCCACTGTTTCGGTCATAAACCGAGAAATCGGTCGACCGGTCACGGAAACTCTTGAGTACCTGGCCCAACCCTTTCATCCCGGCTTCGCGTTGGCGCCGGACCATGTCGAGATCAACTTCGATCGGGAACATGTCTTCTTGCCCGGCGGACTGGTGCAAGACCATCGACGTCGGATCAACAACACATGATTTACCGACACCGCCCGCGCCAAGACCGTTCACGTCAAAGACATAGCACTGGAACTGGGCCGCCGTTGCACGTGCGATCGCCAGTTCGGCGTCGCGGTCGGTCGTGCCTGTCAGAACCGGGTGCAGCAAGACCTCGACACCCTGTGCCGTCAGCTGTCGCGTGGTTTCCGGGAACCAGATATCATAGCAGATCGAAAGCCCGAACCGGCCGACTTCGGGCACATCAAACACACAGAAATCGGTGCCTGCCTCGACGTCCACCTCGTAGGGCCGGAACGGGAACATTTTGTCATAGCTTGTCACGATATCGCCATCGGGATTGATGACAAAGGATGTGTTTCTGACCAGCCCGTCTTCGCCCTTGATGAACATAGAGCCGGGTATCAGCCAAACCTTGTGACGGCGCGCGGCCTCGCAAAACTGCAATACGGCATCGTTCTGTCTGGGCTGTGCATAGCGATGCAGCGGGCCGTAAGGGGCCAGTTCACTGAACAAAACCATCTGGGTCCAGGGAAAGCGCGCCATCAGGATATCCAGACGATGGATCATGCCTTCAACATTGGATTGAAGCGCGGCAACGTGCATTTGCACGCCGGCGATAGCAAAGGGGGTCATTTAACAAGTCTCCGTCTGTGCAGCGATCAGGGTGATCAGCACATGGTCTGCCTCTTTTGCGCGGTTCGTCGGCATATGCAAGAGCGCCGCCGCGACAATCAGCACACAGATGCCGGAACTGCCTAACTGTTAAGCAATCCGATGCAACCGTAACACAGGACGCGCGCGAACGGTATCTAGCGGTCGTTCAGGTAGTCAGCCATTCGCGCAACGGCCCGTCGAATATTGTCCTGCGAGTTGGCATAGCTGAGGCGGATATAGCCTTCGCCCAACACGCCAAAATCGGGGCCGCCAATCGTCGCAACTCCAGTCTTTTCAAGCAGGTCCGATGCCAGAGCCTTGGCCTTTAGACCCGTCGCCGAGATGTTGGGAAAGGCGTAGAATGCCCCTTTGGGCGTGATACAGCTAACATCCGGCAACCCGTTGAGCAGATCGACAACCAGTTTCCGGCGCGCGTCGAATTCTTGCAACATTGTGCCAACGGCATCCTGCGGACCAGTAAGCGCTGCAAGCGCCGCATATTGTGCAGGCGCATTGACACAAGACCACGCATTGACCGCCAGTTTCCGCGCGTTTTCATAGAGACCATCAGGCCACACCGAATATCCGAGACGCCAGCCGGTCATCGCATAGGTCTTGGACCAGCCGTTCAGCAGGATCAGCCGATCACGGATGTCCGGATATGACAGCAGGCTGACGTGCTCCTCACCGTCATAGAGCATCTGATCATAGATTTCGTCGGACATAATGGCGATGTCCGGCCGGTCCGCAAGCCCCGCGACCAGCGCATCGATCTCGGCCTTGGGCGTCACGCCGCCACAGGGGTTGGCAGGCGAGTTCACGATGATCAGACGCGTCTCGGGCGTGATCAGCGACAGCAGCTCTTCGGCGGAAAAGGCAAACCCGTTCTCTTCGCGGATCGGCACCGGGATCGGCCGTGCGCCAGTGAATTCGATCATCGAGCGATAGATCGGAAAGCCGGGATCCGGATAGAGAATATCCGCACCCGATTCGCCAAACATCATGATCGCGGTGAACATGGTGACCTTGCCACCCGGAACGATCAGCACGTTGTCCGGATTGACCTCGACCGAAAACCGACGATGCAGATCGCCAGAAACCGCCTCGCGCAACTCCGGAATGCCGGTGGCGGGGGTGTATCCGTGGTGCCCATCCCGCAATGCCTTGATCGCGGCCTCAACAATATGATCCGGCGTGCGGAAATCGGGCTGTCCGATCCCGAGGTTGATCACATCCATGCCCTGTGCCGCCAAGGCTCCGGCGCGGGCCAGAACCGCAAACGCGTTTTCTTCGCCGATGCGATCAAATCCAGCTATGGTTTTCATGCAAAAGTCCCTTGTTGCCCGTATTGGCGTTAATAGGTTGCCCGACCGCCAGACAGATCAAAGACCGCGCCCGTGGAAAACGAATTCTCTGCACTCGCCAGCCAGACAATCATGCGCGCGGCTTCGTCGACCTCGAGAAACCGATTCCGGGGTATCTTGGACAACATGTAGTCGATGTGTTCTTGGCTCATCTGATCAAAGATCGGAGTCCGTGCTGCGGCGGGTGTGACGCAATTCACCGCGATATCAAACCCGGCAAGCTCTTTGCCAAGAGATTTGGTGAAACCGATAACCCCGGCCTTTGACGCGGAATAGGCGCAGGCGTTGGGGTTGCCTTCCTTTCCAGCAATGGACGCGATGTTGACAATGCGGCCATAATCGCGCGCCTTCATCCCAGTGATGACGGATTTGTTGGTGAAATAGGTTCCGGTCAGATTGATCTGAACGATCTCCTGCCAGGCATCGTTGTCATAGTCCTCGACCGTGGTGTTCGGCCCTGCAATTCCGGCGCTGTTGATCAGAATGTCAATCCGCCCGTACTGTGCCTCTGTTGCGCGGGTTGCACTCAGAACGCTGTCCCAATCGGCAATGTTGCAGCCGACCACAAGAACACCCTGCCCCTCAAGCGCCGATTGCGCTGCGTCCGGGTTCATGTCCCACACTGCGACCTGGGCACCCTCGGCGAGCAGCGCCTTGACCACCGCAAGCCCGATGCCTTGCGCGCCGCCGGTGACAACCGCGACGCGGTCTGCGAATTTCGTACTTTCCGACAATTTACACTTCCTTTGTCTGGCGGACGCTCCATTCCAAGGCGTCCGCGCTCCGCTAATAGCTATGTCAGGAATTGCCGGTTCGGCAAGAGCACTATGCGTCGGAGGTCAGACCACCAAGCAGCTTGTCCCGCTCATCCACCAGACGAACACGGTAGCGCCGCATGGTCTTGCAGGCAAACTTGTTGTGCCGTGCCGCATTGGTCTTTGGATCGCGCCGGGCATCTGCCTCAAGGTCTGTGATGCATGTATCGACCTCTTCGATTTCGCGGATGATCTCTGCCAATTCCTTTGCCGTGTTGCTCATGCCTTATCTCCTCTGTTGCCTTATCCGGAGCGGCCCGACGCCGCCCGTTGCCACGATGATTTGCGCAGGTCCTCGTCAGACTGCGCGGTTGCCAGGTCAATCTATGCCGGAGGTTTCGACCTTCGCAAGTCTGCTTTCCCCTACCCCTTCGGCCATTCTAACCCCCGCCAAGCGGCACAGATGCCAGGCAAGAACAAGGTTGCTTGACAAGATAGGCAAGCCTGTCTCCCGCTCAAGCGGGGCAATGACATCCAGAGTGTTGAGGTTGGTGCAGGACAGGAACACCGCGTCGATGCCGCCTTGGCGTGCCAGCGCCAACGTGACACCGGTCAGGGATTGCGATGTAATCCGGGCAACGCGTTGTTCTTCGGCCTCGGCAAAGGTGCCAAAGACCGGCGAGTCGACACCGCGTTCAGAAAGTGCAGTCCGCAGGCGGCTCGATACATCCGCAATATAGGGCGACAGAAACCCCAGCCGCCGCACCCCAAGCGCGCTGCAGGCCGCGACCAACGCGCTAAGCGGATCGCTCACCGATTTCGTTGACGCGCCTTGGCGCAGCAGTTCAGCCACACGCGCCTGTCCGATCTGCGCGGTTCCCGAAGTGCAGCCATAGCCGATTGCATCAAAACGGACAGGTCGGGGAAGCAAACGGGCCGCCGCCGGAATATGCGCCTCCATCAACTGGAGCGTTTCTGGCGTCACATCCGGGCTGCTTTGGACGCGCGAGACATAGAGATTGACCGACAATGGCAAGAGCCTGCGGAAATCCTGTTCGATCCGCTCGTCCGATTGCAAGACGATCAGGCCGATACTCGGGCTCGGGTCCTCCTGCATCGCATAGTCAAACCTAGTCATAGCTCAGCCCTCAAGCACCGCAATCTCCCGCAGTGCTGGCGTGGAAAGGAACTTTGCACCGCCGTCACGGATCACGATATCCTCTTCATGTACCATGATCTTGCCGTTTGGAAGCGTCAGACCGGGTTCCAGCGTAATCACCATACCCGCTCGCAGCTTGGTCTGGTCTTGTGGAATCAGCGACAGCCCTTCGGTCAATTGCATGCCCAACCCATGCCCAAGCCGACCGGCATCCCCACTGCCCTGCCCGCCTGTCACCACCGCATCCATCGCATGAAAAAGGTCGGCAGCGGTCCTACCCGGTCGCGCGATTTCCGTGCCTGCCGCGACTGCATCGACCAATCGGGAATGCGCAGATTGAATATCATCAGCGGGCGGGCCGACCGAATAATTCCGGTCGAAATCACAAAAATACCCATCCCACACCAACCCGGTATCGAGCATCAGAACATCACCTGATCGCAACGGCACGTCATGCGCGGGCGAGATCACGTCATCATAACCGCCCTGATCCGCACCCCCCGCAAGGTAAGGAACCCAATCGGCACCCTCGTCGAGACACAGCATCTGAAATCGGCGAAACACCTGGTCCAGCGGCACACCCGCCCCCGCGATCTCGGGAACACGCGTAAAGGCGCGGTCTGCGATCTGGCACGCGGCGCGGATTTTTGCAATTTCGGCCTCGGATTTCACCATCCGCAAATCGCGCAGGATATTGGCGTCGCCGCATACGGTCACATCGGGCAGCATCCCCTGCAGCCGATGCCAATCTGCCAGCGGCATTCGCAGATGGCTTTCCAGCGTCATTGGAACGCCGATCCGCCCGGACGCACCAACAGCATCGCGGATCGTGTCCGACAAGAGCGAAACGCCATCATCGTTAGGCGCAGGCGCGCGCCATGTGCGGATGTCTGTCACCCATGTCTTGGCCATCAACGCCGCACCAATCGACGGTATAACCGCAATCGGCGCGCCCGCCGCAGGCAGCAGCACATACCAAGGCCGGGTCGGGCTTTCCCAAAACCGCGTCAGAAACCCGGTGACATAGCGGATATCTGCTTCGGTCGTCAAAAGCAGGGCGTCCAGCCCCGCTTTGCTCATCAAGCCTTGCGCGCGTTCAACCCGGGCTTCGTATTCAGACCGAGGGAAACCGCGCGTCAGGCCCGTCACGGATCAGGCCCTGCGACGACGCCCGCCGGATCGACCAGCCCGCCCCCGGCCTTCTTCGCCCGCCTTGACCGGCAGCTTGTTGGTGCGGATCCATTCGCCGCCATGAGGATCATTGTTGGTCAGAAAGTTCGCGGCCCGGATCGCTTCCATTTCCTTGCCCGCCAGCGGTTTGGTCGAACCCATCCCGAACAGCGTCACAAAGGTTTCGTCATCCATATCCTCGGGCAGCACGATCCCGGCCGCAGCAACCTCGGCGCGTTTCTCAGCGATCTTGGACGGCGGCACCGGCAGCGCCACCGGGTTCATGATCGCGCTGGTCATGCCAGCGCCCATAGCCATCGGCAGAAACGCGTTGTTGATACCGTGTCGGTTGGGCAGGCCAAAGCTGATGTTTGAGGCTCCGCATGTGGTGTTCACACCCAGTTCTTCGCGCAGGCGCCGCACTAGCGTGAAAACCTGCAAACCGGCAGTCCCCATCGCCCCGATCGGCATCACCAGCGGATCAACCACAATATCATGCGCCGGAATGCCGAAATCGGCGGCGCGTTCGACGATCTTTTTGGCCACAGCAAAGCGCACATCCGGGTCTTCGGATATACCTGTGTCATCATTTGAGATCGCGACGACCGGCACATTGTATTTCTTGACCAGCGGCAGCACCAATTCCAACCGGTCCTCTTCACCAGTGACAGAATTGAGCAGCGGACGCCCCTCGGCAACCGCCAATCCGGCCTCAAGCGCGCCGGGAACCGAGCTATCGATACACAAAGGTACGTCGACAAGCCCCTGAACCATCTCGACAATCTGTGTCATCAACGGCGGTTCTGTTTCATTCGGATTGGGGTTAGAATTGTAAACCACGCCCGCGTTGATATCGAGAACAGTGGCCCCCGCCGCAACCTGTGCCAGCGCATCCTTTTCAACAGTCGAGAAATCCCCGGCTTCCAGTTCGGCGGCAAGCTTTTTGCGCCCCGTCGGGTTGATCCGCTCGCCGATCACACAGAAGGGCTGATCAAAGCCGATGATGGCAGTTTTGGTTTTGCTTTCGACGATGGTCCGGGTCATGGGTGGCCTTTCAGGACTGGTTTGCGGGGCGGCCAGAGTCGCCGCCATGTGAGATGGCCCAGCTTGCATTGGTTTTGATCCCGCCAAGCGGGAAGAAATGCACGTTGGTGATGTTGAAATCTGGGTTCGCCGCCTTGTGGGCCGCCAGTTGGGCAAGCACATCGGTCGGCTCGTAAGGCAAGAGCAGCTTGCCGACGTCCATCGCCCGCTTTTGCAGCACCTTCAGCGATGGTCCGACGCCACAGGCAATCGCGAATTTGATCAACGTCTGCAGCTTGGCCGGGCCAGCGATGCCAATGTGAACCGGCAGCGTGATACCCGCCTCGCGCAATTGATCTGCCCAAGCGATGATCGGCTTGGCATCAAAGGCAAACTGCGTGGCCAGCGCCATTTCGGCGTCAGTTCGCTCGGAAAATTGCTGTTTCCAAACAAGTGCTTCTTCGACGTTTTTCATGCCGCCGTTCGGATCAATGTCCCGGTTGCCTTCGGGGTGGCCAGCGACATGCAGACGCTTGAAACCTGCCTTGTCAAACAATCCGCTTTCCATCAACTGCATGGAGTTTTCGAATTCACCGACGGGTTGAGCGACGCCACCGGCCAACAAAAGCGCCTGCTCGACCCCGGCCTCGCCCTGATAGCGCGCGATCCAATCGGCAAGTGTTGCCTTGTCTTTGATGATCCGCGCCGGGAAATGCGGCATGACCGGATAGCCATCGCGCGCCAGTCGGCTCGCTGTGGCGACCATGTCTTCGATCGGGGTGCCTTCGATGTGAGCGATGTAGACTCGTGTGCCTTCGGGCAGCAGCTCGCGAAAATCATCCACCTTTTCGGCGGTTCGCGGCATCACTTCGATAGAATAGCCCTTGAGAAAGGCCTCGACCTGTTCGTTGACCGGGGCAGAAACCGGGGTGTCACGTTTCTTGAAATTCAACAAAGCCATGGCGGCCTCCCAGAATGACGTCAGGCTCATGCCCATCCGTCGTTGTCGATAAGGGCCTTGATCCGGTCCCGGTCGTATTCGGTTTCCAGTCGTGTTGCTTCGGCTTCGGCTATCTCGGTTGGCTCGCCTTCCACAGTATAGGGGGCAGCCTTGCGCCATTCGGCGAGATAGGCGTCTGTATCCTTGGCGTTGACCTTCATCGCCGCCCGGTCAATCGCCTGTTCAAAGCGTTCTTCCAGTTGCCGTTTTGCGCCGCGCCGTCCCTTGCCCACAATGACCTGGGCTGGGATGTCGCGCCAAAACACTACGGTGACGTCGGGCATGACTGATTCCTTCCTCTTCGTTTGCCCTGTCTAATGCACCGTCCAAGCCGGACGACGCCTGTTTTCGACAGAACACGCGGTGACAGCGACCTGTGCCTCATTCCATAATACAGCGGCATTCGTTAGGCCACCGCACCAAGCCCCCATAATCTTCATGACAATATTGAATGTGCGTTCAAACACGGCGTCTTGCGATCTTTCAAATGCGGGCCTATCGTACCCTCAACTTGATATCGGAGGGCGTGACAAATGGCGCCCAAGCGTCCCAATGGTGCGGGCGCGTTCCCGAAAGCGGTCGAAAGCCCTGCGCCGAAACCGCCCAATCCGGCCGAGCTTTATGCCGCGCTGGATCTGGGTACGAACAGTTGTCGCATGCTGGTTGCCCAACCAAAGGGCAGCGGTTTTCATGTGGTGGACAGTTTTTCCAAATCCGTGCAGCTCGGCTCGGGTCTGGAGCGGACGGGGCGCTTGTCCCGCTCGTCGATGGCACGCACCGTTCAGGCGCTGCGCATCTGTCAGCAAAAACTAAAGCGCAACAAGGTGCTGCGCATGCGCCTTGTCACCACAGAAGCCTGCAGGCGGGCCAAGAACTCGCGCGAGTTCATTCGGCAGGTGCGACGCGAAACCGGATTGTCGCTGGAGGTCATCCAGCCCGAGGAAGAGGCACGGCTGGCCGTCATCTCCTGCGCGCCACTGGTGAGCACCAAGACCGAACAATTGCTGGTCGTCGATATCGGTGGCGGCTCGACAGAGTTGGTCTGGATCGACATCAGTTCGGTGCCGCGACGCGACCGGCCCAAGGCAATCATGCGCCTGCACGCCGGGTTTCATCCGGCCGAAAGCCCGTTTCCGGCAGCAAAGGTTGTCGATTGGATCAGTGTCCCGCTTGGCGTCGCGACACTGCGCGATCAATTCAGTGATGTAGACGACGATTCAGCCCGATTCGCGCTGATGAGCTGGTTCTTTGAGGAAAACCTGTCCGAATTTGCGCCCTACAAGGACATCCAGGCACGTGAGGGGTTTCAGATCATTGGCACATCCGGCACCGTCACGACGGTGGCCGCAAGTCACCTTGGCCTGAAACGATATGATCGCACCAAGGTTGACGGCTTGCGCATGACCAGTGATCAGATCGACAAGGTAATCCGGACCTATTTGAATCTCGGACCGGTTGGGCGACGCAAGGATCCGCGCATCGGCGAAGATCGGCAAGCTCTTATCATGTCCGGTTCGGCAATACTTCAGGCGCTGTTGAGATGCTGGCCGACCGATCAGTTGTCCGTGGCGGATCGCGGGCTGCGCGAGGGACTGCTCTATGCGCAGATGAGCGCGGATGGCGTGCTTGAAGACGGACCGTTTTAGGCAACCCTGCCCGCCTTGCGGCGAACGCGCAGGGACAGTAGAGACCAAGGCGATACGATTTAGGTGATCATCATGGCCAAGACGCCGACAGGAAAAAATACGTCCGGACGCGGGCAACGCGACCTTAAGGTCAAGGTCAAGTCCGCGCGCGGCCGCACGCTGAGTTCGACCCGCTGGTTGCAACGGCAGTTGAACGATCCCTATGTCAAACGCGCCCAGACCGAAGGCTATCGTGGCCGGGCGGCGTTCAAGATATTGGAACTGGACGAAAAGTATCGGTTTCTGGTCCCCGGCGCACGTGTCGTCGATCTCGGCTGTGCGCCCGGCGGCTGGCTGCAAGTCGCGGTCAAACGCATCAATGCATTGGGCGAAAAACAGGGGAAATCCGTTGGCACCATCCTCGGGATCGACCTGCAAGAGGTTGAGCCAGTGGCCGGTGCGGAGATTCACCAGCTTGATTTCATGGCCGATGATGCCGACGCCCAAGTCAAGGAGTGGCTTGGTGGCAAGGCGGATGTGGTGATGTCAGACATGGCGGCGTCGTCATCCGGGCATAAGCAGACAGATCACCTGCGCATTATCGCACTTTGTGAGGCAGCGGCCTATTTCGCCTTTGACGTGCTGGAAGATGGCGGAACCTTTGTCGCCAAAGTGCTTGCCGGCGGGGCCGAGGGTGAATTGCAGAAACTGCTAAAGCAGAAATTCACCACGGTCATGAACGTCAAACCACCGGCGTCGCGTTCGGACAGTTCGGAAAAATTCGTGGTGGCCACCGGTTTCAGGGGCTGACAGGGCGCTTTCTACTCTGGGCGCGTTTTTCGAGCGCCCCGTTGAATTCTGCCCCAAGGATCAGCAACGCAGACATCAGATACAGGAATATCAACGCCACCATGACACCGGCCAGTCCGGCATATGTGGCGCTGTAGCTGGCGAACCGGCTGAGATAGTAGGAAAACCCAGCCCCGGCCAAACCCCACAAAAAGATCGTCAAGATCACGCCGGGCAATATCTGGGACAGCGAGTGACGATGGCCTGGCAACCAGATGTGACAGGCAGCGACCCCGGCCCCAAGCAGGAAAATCGTGATCAGCGTGGCAAAGGTATCGCTGGCCAGCCAGCCCATCACATCGGATGGCACCACGTCGGCCACAAAACGCAGGTAGAGCGGCACCGCGAGGCCGATCGTGGCGGCGATCATTAGGATCGCACCGCCGACAACGACAAATGCCAAACAGATCAGGCGCGCCTTCCAATAGGGGCGAGGCTCGTGATCCCGATATGCCTGTATCATCGCCTTTCGCACGGCATCGACTCCATTTGACGCGAAATAGATCGCGAGAACACCACCGACCGTCAAAAGCCCAGAATTGGCGGACCCCAGGACCGAACGGACTTCGGATGTGATCGGTTGCGCGATCGCATCTGGCCACGATCCAAAGATCAGCTCGATCAGGTTGTCGACGTCAATGTCCTGCGACAGTGTTGCGGCCAGAGCCACAACGAACAGAACAAAGGGAAACAGTGCCATCATCATCGACATCGCCACGTGGCTGCTCATGACCCAGCCACCTTTGTCATTAAATCGCGCCGCCGCATCCATAAGCGCGCGCGCCGCCAACGTGACGTGAGAGAAAGAGGGAGTATTCACGATTTTTCCTGATCCGGGCGGTCCAGCAAGGTTTTCAATCCTGATTGAATGGCACGCAACAACGTGCTGGTGATCGCCGAGAGGTTGCACAACTGTAGCGGGGGATGCAACATCACCGCGTGACTTTCACAGGCCGTCGCAACAACATGCGGCAAACGCAGGCACAGGTCAGAACCTTCGGTTTCGGCCGCCCTGCCCCGGATCGGGCAATCAGGTGGCAAGATGATACCGCAAGACAAAGACGACGCACAAAAGCCCCGGCCTGAAAAATCAGCGCTGGCGCTGTGGCGTGACATATTGCTTATCGCCACGCTGATCATCAGCGGCCTCTATGCGGGTGCGGGATTTCTGATGCCCCTGACATTGGCGGCGCTGATCTTTGTCCTCATCACCGCGCTCAGCGACCGGATTGGCAGAGCAACGATCGGAACTTGGCATCCTCCTCAATGGCTGAGCTATCTTCTGGGAACGGCGGCGGCGTTTATGGGGCTGTTTGCGGTTACTTATGTCCTTGCCAGTCAGGCCTCGCAATTCGCGCGCGCATTGCCCGGTTACGAAGCGCAGATGGATAACGCCCTTGCCCGTATCGCAGGTCTGCTCGGCGAGGGAGTCGTCGCGTTCATCCGCACAAACGTCATCCAGATCGACATGTCCCGCATCGCCGTCAGCGCCCTTGGCAGCGCCGGGTCGTTTCTCGGCAGCTTTTTCCTGATCTGCCTTTATGTGGTTTTCATGATCGGTGAGCGTGCCGCCTTTGGCATCAAGATTGAACGCGCCGCGCAAGACCCGGTGCTGCGTCAGGACATCCGCGAAATCTCTGACGCGATATCAACAAGTTTGCAGCGCTATGTCAGTGTCAAATCCATGGTCAGCCTTCTCACGGCGGTGCTCTGCTATGCGGTGTTTCGCTTGCTGGGGTTGGAGTTCGCAGAGACATGGGCGGTTTTGACCTTTGCGCTGAATTTCATACCGTCGATTGGCTCGGTCCTCGCCGTGGTCTTGCCCGCACTGGTGGCCCTGATCCAGTTTGAAACGTTCGCGCCGTTTCTGGTCATCACGCTTGGCTGTGGCACAGTGCAATTCCTGATCGGCAACATTCTTGATCCGGCGCTTACGGGGCGGTCTCTGAACCTTTCAACTTTCATGGTGATCCTCGCACTGACATTCTGGTCTGCGATCTGGGGGTTGCTCGGCGCGTTCATGAGTGTCCCCTTAACTGTCTGCATCCTGATCGTCTTTGCACAAATCCCAGCAATGCGTCCGTTGGCGATCCTGATGTCCAAGGATGGGCGATTGACGGATACCACGGATCGGCACACCGATCCGGCATGAAGGCTGAGCGACAAAAAGCAAAAGAGCCGATCTATATCGGCGCGCGGATTTATCGGGCCTCCAGCTATGGTGGATCGCACCCATTGGCGATTGCGCGGGTGCCGACCGTAACGGATCTCTGCAAGGCGATGGGTTGGTTGCCGCAGCAGCAATACCGCAACAGTCCGCGCGCCAAGCCGAGCGCGTTGCAGGCGTTTCACACCGGTGAATACGTCGCCGCACTGCAAGCCGCCGAAGACAACCAGCAGGTCAGTGACGACACTCGAACGCGTCACGGTCTGGGAACGCTGTCAAACCCGGTGCATCCGCATATGTTCCGCCGTCCCGCAACCTCGGTCGGCGGTGTTTTGTTCGGTGCAGCTCTGATCGCGAATGGCGGAGTCGCCTATGTTCCGGGCGGCGGCACCCATCATGGAATGCCCGATCGCGCCAACGGTTTTTGCTATTTCAACGACCCGGTTCTGGCGATCCTGTCCTTGCGGCGACAAGGACTCGAGCGCATCGCCTACGTGGATATTGATGCCCATCATTGTGATGGCGTCGAGGCTGCGTTTCACGGTGCAGAAGATGTCCGGCTGATATCCGTCCACGAGGAAAACCGTTGGCCATTTACCGGAGCGCTTACTGACACCGCTGGCGGAACAGCGTACAATCTGCCGGTTCCGCGCGATTTGAATGACACTGAATACGATTTGATCCTGGACCGCGTCGTTTTGCCGACCGTGGTGAAATTTCGACCCGATGCCGTGGTATTGCAATGCGGCGCGGACGCCTTGCTCGAAGATCCGCTTGCGCGTCTTGCGCTGTCCAACGCCAGCCATTGGAAAACTGTCGCGGCCTTGGGCGCGCTTTGCGACCGGTTTCTGGTCCTTGGCGGCGGCGGATATAATCCGTGGTCGGTCGCCAGATGCTGGGCGGGTGTCTGGGCGACATTGGCCGGCCATGACATCCCGGACGTGCTGCCAGAGCAGGCTCGCGCCGTTTTGTCACCATTGAAATGGAACCGCAAAGCGGGCTTTCAGCCCCCTGCACAGTGGATTGAGACCTTGCGAGATCCGTCCAGACATGGCCCCGTTCGTGATGATGTTCGATCAAGGGTACGGTATCTAACGGACCGATTGAGCGCAGAATAGACTAAAGCTCTCGCTGCTCGAACCCGATCGTCCAAAGCCCCTTGATGCGAAGACGTCAGTGACGCGCCCTATGATGATCTTCGCGATCCGCCGCGAGGAGCCGATTGGTGATCGCCACAAGAAACGCAGTGCTCAACCCAAAACTCAGCAGACCCGTCACTGCGGCAAAGGTTGCGAATATCCGCGCCTCGGGACCGAGAACAAGATCGCCGTACCCAAGCGCGGTAAAGGTAACCAGCGAAAAATAGACCGACTCGTTCCAATTGGGAAATATCTCGAAAAGGATCCAGATTGTTGACCAAATCCAGACCTCGATCGTGAGTGCAAAGATCAGGATACCAAGGGCCAGCATCAACATGGTCGTGATCTGCATGGCCAACTTGTGGCGGCGTATGCGCTGTGAAAACGTTTCCAGAATCCGTGCGCACATCGCGAGACAGCCCACGTGGATGATCAGGCACAACCCGAGTACGGCACTTCCCCAAAGAATCTGTTGAAGGATTGTCATGGTTGCAAATCTCAGTCCTGATTCTGTTTTGACGCTCGCGCCTTTTCAGACTATTTCGCCGAGGTGTTAACTCTCATGTCAATGGCGCGGATCGGATTCCATCACCGACGCGACATCTTGGCCGCATTTGCGCACGACGGTGGACACCGGCGTAAACCACGCCATCATCCTGCTGCGAAGCAAGGGAAGTGTTGCGTGTTGTTGTCTGTGCAAAACATCGTCAAGCGATATCCCGGAGATGATCCGGACCGTCCTATTCTCAACGATATCTCTCTCGCTCTGGGTGCGGGCGAAACCCTCGCACTGACCGGCGAAAGCGGGTCCGGCAAGAGCACCCTGCTGCATCTTGTCGGCGCTCTGGACGAGTTTGACAGTGGTGAAATACATCTGGATGGCACGGCACTGTCTGGCCTGGATGATGCTGGGCGTGCCGAATTGCGGCGCGGCACGGTTTCGCTGGTGTTTCAACAATTCAACCTGATCCCATCGCTGACCGTTGCCCAAAACCTCGCCTTTCATGCCCGACTGGCCGGACGGGAGGACACCGACTATATCGCCCTTCTGACCGAACGCCTCGGGCTGGCTGAACACGTTGATCGTTTTCCCGAGCACCTGTCTGGGGGACAGATGCAACGGGTTGCGATTGGCCGCGCGCTGGCCGTGCGTCCCAAACTGTTGCTTGCTGATGAGCCTACCGGAAATCTGGATGAGCGGACGGGTGATCTGGTGTTTGAACTGATGCTGGAACTGGTAAGGCAATCAGGCACCGCCCTGTTCCTCGTGACCCATTCGCCCAGAATTGCAGACCAACTTGACCGACATTTGCACCTCAGTCGCGGTCGCATCGCATGAGACGTACGGGTCTCGCCGCCTTGCTGTCGCATTGGCGCAGGCAGCCTTTACAGCTTGTCACATTGGTGCTCGGGCTGGCGTTGGCGACCGGTTTGTGGTCCGCCGTTCAGGCGATCAACGGTCAGGCGCGTGCGAACTATGCGCAAGCCGCCGAGCAACTGGGCGCGAACCGATTGGCCAACCTCTCTGCACCCGCTGGTTCCATCCCGGTCGCGCAATACGTCCGGTTGCGCCGTGCTGGTTGGCAACTCAGCCCCGTACTTGAGGGTCGCCTTAGGCTGAACGACATCAGTGTCACACTGCTCGGCGTCGACTCGCTCAGTTATCCGGTGCCACCTGCCCCGGCCTCGGATCGTGAAACGTTTGAACCTGTGGATATCCTGACCGCGCCCGGCCGCCTTTTCGCCCACCCGGAAACTGCGGATAACCTGTCTGGCGCACCGTTGCCTGCCCCGCTGATCGTCACCGAGCATTTGCCGGTTGGCATTGTCCTTACGGACATCGCCATCGCCGAAAGACTGCTGAACAAACCGGGCGAGATCAGCCGTATTCTTGTACTCCCGGATCAACCCGTTGGGCTTGCGCCATTGTCGGACATCGCGCCCGATCTCATTCTGACCGAAACCGATGGTAACGCAGACATTGCCCGTCTCACGGACAGTTTTCACCTCAATCTCACGGCCTTTGGCCTCCTCTCGTTTGCCGTCGGCCTGTTTATCGTAAACGGAACCGTCGGCCTTGCCTTTCATCAACGTCGCGGTATGTTCCGATCGCTGCGCGCCCTCGGCGTGCCGTTGGGCGTATTGACGCAATTGTTGCTTGTCGAACTTCTGGTGCTGGCTCTGCTGGCAGGAATTCTCGGGTTGATCATCGGTTATCTGGTGGCGGCAGCGCTGTTGCCCGATGTCGCGGCGAGCCTGCGCGGGCTCTACGGGGCGCCGGTCGCTGGTACGTTGACATTGCGCCCGGCATGGATCGCCAGCGGTCTCGCAATTGCATTTCTGGGCGCGTTGATCGCGGGGGGGCAAGGGGTCTGGCATCTGCATCGTCTGCCTATTCTGGCCGCACCCGGTTTGCAAAGCTGGCGGCTTGGGTCGGCCTCCCGTGACCGGGTTCAGGTACTGGTGGGGATCGGGTTGGTTGCGGCCGGTTTCGTCATCCAATGGTTGGCGGACGGCCTGATCGCAGGTTTTGCCTTGCTGGCGGGTCTGATGCTGGGCGCGGCGTTGTTGCTGCCACCGATCCTAGGCCTGGTCCTCGGCTGGTTCGAGCGGCGTGCGAGGGGGCCTGTGGCCCAGTGGGTCTGGGCCGATCTGCGCAGCCATATGCCCGGTCTTTCGCTGGCACTGATGGCACTCCTGCTGGCGCTTGCGACCAATGTTGGCGTCGGCACGATGGTGTCGAGTTTTCGGCTCACCTTTACCGGCTGGCTGGATCAACGCCTTGCCTCTGAACTCTATGTCACGGCCCGTACGGATGATGAAGGGGAGGCCATCCACCAGTGGCTCAGCTCGCGCAGCGACGCGGTCTTGCCAATTCGCTATGCCGAAACACGTCTCGCGGATCTCCCCGGGCGGATCTATGGCATCGCAGATCACGCTACTTATCGCGATCACTGGCCGCTGATACAGGCCCTGCCGGATGTTTGGGATCGGCTCTTTGCCGACCGCGCGGTTCTGATCAATGAACAACTCGCGCGACGCGCTGATCTGTGGCCCGGCGATCAGATCCCTTTGGATGCTGATTGGCGCGCTGAGGTTGTCGGTGTCTACTCTGACTATGGGAATCCGAACGGTCAGGCCATTGTGTCGTTGCCGGCGCTCTTGTCTCATTATCCCACCGTGCCCAACCGGCAACTCGGCGTGCGCGTCGCAATCGATCAGACTGTCAGGCTTATCAGCGAACTGCGTGATGCCTTTGACCTACCCGCCTCTGCGATCATCGATCAGGCTGCGATCAAGGCGAGTTCGCTCGGGGTGTTTGAAAAGACATTCGTTGTGACCGGTGCACTGAACGTGCTCACATTGGGTGTTGCCAGCTTTGCCATTCTGACCAGCCTCCTCACCTTGTGGACTCTGCGCCTGCCGCAGCTTGCACCGGTATGGGCGCTTGGTCTGACACGGAGACAGCTTGCCCGACTCGAGGTGTTGCGCAGCGTGGCGCTCACCGTGATGACCGCCTGTCTTGCTCTGCCACTCGGGTTGATCTTGGCCTGGGTTCTGCTTGCCGTCATCAATGTCGAGGCATTTGGCTGGCGATTGCCGATGTATTTATTCCCCTTGGACTGGGCGCGGCTTGCAGTCCTTGCCCTAATTGCGGGGGTCGTCGCCGCCGTCATCCCGGCCCGACGCCTGCGCAACACGCCGCCGGCAGACATGTTGAAGGTATTCAGCAATGAACGATAAAGCCTGCGCGGTGTTTCTGATGGCGCTCTTTGCTCAGCCCGCACACACGCAGGGCTTTGCCGGTCTCGGAACCGACGCCGAAGGATTTGCTATTCCACAACCGGATCAGACTTTCAGTTTTCCCGCCGACCATGGCCCACACCCCGAATTTCGGATCGAATGGTGGTATCTCACCTCAACTCTGACAGGTGATGACGGCCAGTCTTATGGCATCCAGTGGACATTGTTCCGCTCGGCGCTGAAACCCTATGAAGAGGATGGATGGCAGTCGCCGCAACTCTGGATGGGGCACGCCGCGCTTACCAGCGAAACCGCCCACCACTTTGATGAACGTATTGCGCGGGGCGGCATTGGTCAGGCCGGCGTGACCGCAGCGCCGTTTTCCGCGTGGATCGATGATTGGGAAATGACCGGTCAGCCCGGCAGAGGATTGTCCGAACTCAGTCTGACCGCACGTGGCGGCACATTTCAGTATGATCTGGAACTGACTGCAGACAGGCCGTTGGTGCTTCACGGTGAGGCCGGGTATTCGACAAAAACCGATGACGGCAAGGCGAGTTATTACTATTCCCAACCCGCCTATTCGGTCACCGGAACGCTGCATTTTCCCAATGGACCTATCAATGCCACTGGGGAGGGCTGGCTGGATCGAGAGTGGTCGTCACAGCCGCTTTCGGAGGATCAAACCGGCTGGGATTGGTTCTCGCTGTCCTTTGACAGCGGCGCGCGGATGATGGGGTTTCGGTTGCGCGACGGGGCCGACGGGTACACATCCGCGACTTGGATCTCTGCCGATGGGTCAAGCGTATCGCTGCCAAACGGCGTACTTGAAATCGAACCCCTCGAGACAAGCGCCGTGCAAGAGAGAGAGATTCCGACCGTATGGCGCGTGGTGTTGCCTGCACAGGACCTGGACATCACGGTGAAAGCCCTGAACCCGCAAAGCTGGATGGGCACGTCATTTCCGTATTGGGAAGGTCCCGTCACGGTTGCGGGGAGCCATACCGGGCGCGGATATCTCGAGATGACGGGCTACGATTAAATCGCATCGAGCCGACGTTCCAAGCGAGTGATGAGAAATTCCAGATCGCGAACAGTGTCTCTGGAAAGTGGCTTGCCCGGTCGCCTGACCGTGTCATGCGCAATCGCGCCTCTGCGTGCGAGGATGAATTTGCGCACCGCCAGCCCTAATCCGGGCTGGGATTCATAGCGAATGATGGGAAGATATGCGTCAAAGATATCCTGCGCATGGTCAGGATCGCCCGCATCATGAGCGGCAACAACCTTGGCCATCATCTCGGGATAGGCAAACCCCGTCATCGCCCCGTCAGCGCCGCGCCGAAGTTCTTCGGGCAGGAACTGGCCACCATTGCCACAAAGGATCGAAATGCGGCGCGCGCCCGCATCCGACGCTGCCCGCAATGCTGTGATCTTGTCCAAGCCCGGCCAATCCTCATGCTTGAGCATCACGCAATTGCGACAATCCTCCACGATTTTCAGAACGGTTTCCGCAGAAATCACAACATTTGTAACCAACGGAAAGTCCTGAAGGACAAACGGGATATCGCCCAGCGTTTCGGAAACATCGCGATAATAGCCAACGATCTGTGCATCGGTCCTGAGCGACCAAGGCGGCGCAACCATGACGCCAACCGCGCCGATCGACATTGCGGTCTCCGCCAGAGACCGGATGGCGGCCAGACCCGGTGCCGAGACGCCAACAATCACCGGCAGATCACTGCGCACCACAACGCGCCGAATAACGGCCTCGGATTCGTCGACCGATAGTTTGCCCGCCTCGCCCATGATCCCGAGGATGGTCAGACCGGTCGCGCCCTTTTCGGCATAGAAATCCACCATCTGGTCAACGCTGTCCAGATCAAGAGCGCCGTCAGGTTTGAAGGGGGTCACGGCGATGGTAAAGACGCCCCTTGCGGTTTCATCGAGCTGTTTCATGTCCTGCCCCGTTTTCCTGTTCCGATGATCTGTTAGAACGCTAGTGACAGGAGCGGAAACATGGAACCGGAAAGCAAGCAACGGTCGATGGACTGCAATCACCTGCTGCGCGGTCACCCCGTGGCACTCTGGGTTTTGGACTACGGATTATTCCGGGTCCACGCCAACGCGCGGGAGATCGGGATATGCGGGTTCCTGATCCGCACAAGCGCGGGAGAACTGGTTTTGATCGATACAGGCTTTCCCGCGAAATACGCCCGTGATGCCAAGACGGCGGCGATGGAGGATGGCGTGAACGCGTTCGGCACTGTGTTGCAATGCGCGCCAAACAACCTCCCGTCCGCCCAGTTGGAATTGACGGGTTCGTCGTTGGACGAAATCGACCTAATGATCCAGACCCACACCCATGTTGATCACATCGGTGGTCTTGACGCCTGCCCGCAGGCGCCGATCCTGATGGCACGATCAGAGCGGGCCTTACCAAGGCCGCTCTATTGGGGTGACGTGCAACCAATGGGCTGGCCTGCGCGGGATTATGTGTTGATTGATCAGGATACCGAGATAGCGCCCGGTTTCCAGGTCTTGTCCGTACCAGGGCACACTCCGGGACAGCTGGCGGTGATGCTGAACCTGCCGGAAACCGGGCCTGTTCTGCTGACCTCGGATGCGATCTCGCGACCTGATGAGATCGTCGAAGGATTTGAGGGCGCCAGGGATGCCACTCTGGCGCAAGCCAGTTGCGATCGGCTTGTCGCTTTGTCCACCGAACAAAATGCCTTTTTGATCTATGGGCATTGCCCGGAACAATGGCCCATCCTGAAGAAAGCGCCGGTTCACTACGGTTAGCCTGCACCGGCTGGTGAGAAATCGCAGAGCAAAGTTAACAAATTCGAAAGGGTTGAGGGCACAATAATCACGTATTGTTGCAAATTGTTTCCCGGTTTGGATTTCCTGATATGCAAACGACGCCTCAGCCCCCGCAAAGCTCCTCGAAATCCACCACACCCTATGACCGCGCAGGAATCGCGGAGGCATTTGCGCTTGCCGGTTCACCGCCTCCGTTCGTGTTATGGTGCCCTCATGCAGCAATGGTTGAATGCCGGTCAACGATTGCGTTCCAGAACGCCTGTGACCGGCTTTCAGGAGGTAAGAATGCAATAACCGAGGACGAACTCGACCTGTCCTCGTTCGGGGGCATGAAAGACTGGCTGACGGTATTGCGCCCATCCGGGCGCGAAAGACCCTACCGCTATACACATTTCGGACGGGAGATCACACGGTCTTATGGCCGCGACATGACGGGCAAGACCACTGCAGATTTCCCCGCCCATATCAGCAAGTTCCACACAGCAATCTTTGACGAGGTATGCCGCCGCAAAGAGCGCGCGCTGACCGTGCACCAACCGCCTGATCAGATATTTGTTACCAAATGGCGGCGCCTAATCGTACCGATCGTCGACAAAGCCGGACATGTCACGCAAATTCTGACATCAAACAGACCCGAGAACGAACTGCACGCGGGGCTCGAAATCCTGCCTGCATCGGTTTTGATCGTCGATGCCGATCATGTGGTCCGCTATGCCAACAAGAGCGCGCGCCAAACCTTTGACGCGGGCAACTTCGGGCCGTGGTCACGCACACTGTTTGAGTATGCCGCCCTTGATCTGGAGATTCGCGAGCGACCCGAAGACATCCTTGCCCATGGCCTCACCCAAACCAGCACCTGCCGCCACATCAAACACCAGCGGATTGGCCAGTATCACGCGACGGTCAGCGCCGCGTTATACAAGGGCACAGCGTTTTATGTCGTGCTGCTGCAACCGGCGCGATAGAACGCCTCTCCTAAACGACCGCCACGTCGCACTTTGTAGTCAACGAACCACAAAGACCGAACATTGCGAATGGTTGATGATCCGTGTGGCGTTCGGGCCAAGAAGGTAATCCTTCATGTCGGGCTTGTGGGCACCGATCACGATCAGATCGGTGCCGGCATTCTCCGCTACCAGCAGGATTTCCGTGTACGCCGGACCGGTCGCCACGACGTGACGCACCGATTTGTTGCGTTCTTCGCCAAGTACTGCAATGCACAACTCCTGCAGGTGCTTGGCGGCTTCCTCCTCGGCCTGTTTGTGAAAGTCCGGCTTGAAAAAGCCCGAGACCAGACTGGTGCCGAAATCGGGCAACACCGTGATCACATCAAGTTGGGCGCCATGCATGTCGGCAAGTTGTGCGGCTTCTTTCAGCACACGGCTGTCGACATCGCCGTTGCTGACGTCAACGGCACAGAGAACGGATTTTGTCATGCGGGATCTCCTTGGCGGGATGCGCGCGCGCGCTGAAGGAAGGCGAGCAATCCAAGCAGGATCAGCGCCGGGATAAAGACCAACTCCTTGGGCATTTGATCCGCAGGAACCTGAACTGTCGCCAGTTGCACCGGTGTATCTGCATAGAAATCAAAGCTGCCCAGATCGGAAGAAACCGGCGTGCCGAACATCGGTTCGTCCAGCTTGGCGATACCGTCCTCCTCGAGGATGATCAGACCCATGGCATCCAGCCGCTCCTGTCCGCTTGGCTCTGGGCCAACTTTCAGAAGCATGGTGGTTTCCTTGAGATCACCCGTGTCAAAATCCGGTCCGCTGACCACCACGCGCAGTTCGCGACCTTCGGCGGCGGCATCCAAACGCTCAACCAGGGTGGTCGGTTCGATCTGCTGATACGGAGGTTGGATCCGGTTCATGAAGAAGTCGGGCCGGAACAACGCAAATGCGATCAGGATCAACACGACACTTTCATAGAGGCGGTTCTTGGTCAGGAACCAGCCCATTGTGCCGGCGGTGAAAACCAGGATGGCGATGGTTGCCGTTATGGCGACAAGTATACCCTGCGCCCAGCCGACATCGATCAACAACAAGTCGGTGTTGAAGATGAACACAAACGGCAACGCCACGGTCCGAAGGCTATAGAAGAAGGCAACGAACCCGGTCTTAATGGCATCCCCACCCGACACCGCCGCGGCGGCAAAACTGGCGAGGCCAACAGGTGGCGTAACGTCAGCCATGATCCCGAAGTAGAACACAAACAGATGCACCGCGATCAAGGGCACGATCAGACCCGACTGCGCGCCCAACTCAACCACGACACCTGCCATCAGCGAACTGACCACGATATAGTTGGCCGTGGTGGGCAGCCCCATCCCTAGGATGAGCGACAGCAGGCCGACCATCACCAGCATCAGGATCAGGTTGCCCCCCGACAGGAACTCAACCAGATCAGCCATCACCTGCCCGACACCAGTCAACGTGACGGTCCCGACGATCACACCCGCCGTTGCCGTTGCAAGCGCGATACCAATCATGTTGCGTGCGCCGTCGATCAGGCCCTGCCAGAGATCGCCAACCCCGTTCATGAAGGTTTCCGTCATGTTGGTCTGACCCCGGAAAATCGCCTTGAGCGGTTTCTGGGTCAGCAGGATCACGAACAAGAGCGTGGTTGCCCAGAACGCGGACAGACCGGGGGATTTCTGTTCGATCATCAGGAAGTAGACCAGCACGATGATCGGCAGCAAATAGTAGAGACCGGCGCGGTAGATTTCGCTGACAACCGGAAGTTCGACCACCTCGGCGTTGGGATCATCCGGCACAAGGTCCTCAGTCCCTGAAGCGAGCCAGAGCAGCGCGACATAGGCCACGACCACCAGTGCCGACAGGGTCAATCCGGATGCGCCCGGCATCAGAGCGATGATCGCTTTGACCGGGTATTGCACGCCATAGCAAAGCAACGCAAAGCCGACGAAGAACAACGCCATGCCACCGATGGTCTTGCCCATCGATACGGCGCGGTTACCCAAGGTCGGCATATTGGTTTTGACCGCTTCAAGATGCACGATATAGACCAGCGCGACATAAGAAATCGCGGCGGGCAAGAAGGCGTGCGTGATAACCTCGACATATGAAATGCCGACGTATTCCACCATCAGAAACGCCGCAGCGCCCATGACCGGAGGCATGATCTGACCGTTGACTGAACTCGCCACCTCGACAGCCCCGGCCTTTTCACTGCTAAAGCCGACCCGCTTCATCAGCGGGATGGTGAAGGTACCGGTGGTCACGACGTTGGCGATGGACGAACCAGAGATCAGGCCCGTCGCAGCAGAGCCAACAACAGCAGCCTTGGCCGGACCACCCTTGAGGTGACCAAGCGCGCCAAACGCCATCTTGATAAAATAGTTGCCCGCGCCCGCCTTGTCCAAGAGGGCACCAAAGAGCACGAAGAGAAAGACGAACTTGGTTGAAACCCCAAGCGCGATGCCAAACACGCCCTCGGACGTAATCCACATATGGCTCATCGCCTTTTGCAGGCTGGCGCCTTTCCAGCGAATGACATCAGGCACCCAGGAAGAAGATCCGAAGAACACATAAAGCAGGAAGATCGAAGCGATGATCGCCATGGCCGGACCAAGCGCGCGGCGCGCGCCCTCAAACAGCAACAACAGGCCGACCAGCGCAAACCACTTGTCGGTGTCATCCGCGAGGCCACCGGATTTCACAATCTTTTCGTAAAAGAAATAGCCATACATGGCGATGAACGCGCCAAGGACACCCATGATCCAGTCCTGGATCGGGATATAATGTCGAGGCGAAGATTTCAGCGCGGGATAGGCCATAAAGGCGAGGAACAGGCCAAAGGCCAGATGGATCGAACGGTCATTGTTTATGACTGCGCCCGGCAGCACGAGGTTGGATATCGGCGAAGCCAGCACCACCTGAAACACCGACCAGACGACCGCTACTATGGCGAGAAACGTGCCAATTGCACCCGCAGGATTGCGTGCACCTGCATCACTGGACGAGACCAGTTCCTGCAGTTCTTCTTCGCTTAGAGGGCCCTTGCCCGGCGTGTCTTGCGCCATCATTCACTCTCCCTGATCATCGCATTGGTGCGATTTGTTATCATTCAGTTACAAGAAAACCGGGGGCAGCATGCTGCCCCCGGTCATAGCTGGTTTATTCGATCCAGCCTTTTTCCTTGTAGTACTTGGCCGCACCGGGATGCAGCGGAGCCGAGAGGCCAGCAGTGGCCATTTCTTCAGGCGTCAGGTTTGCAAACGCCGGGTGCAGTTTCTTGAAGTCATCAAAATTGTCAAAGACCGAAGAAACCACCGCGTAAACCGCATCATCCGAGACGTTCGCAGAGGTTACGAAAGTCGCACCAACACCGAAGGTGGTGACATCTTCGTCGGTGCCACGATACATGCCGCCGGGAATGGTTGCCGTCCGGTAGTAGCTGTTGTCGGCGATCAGCTTGTCGATGGCTTCACCGGTGACGTTCACCAGAACGCTGTCACAGGCGGTCGAGGCTTCCTGAATCGAGCCCGACGGGTGGCCAACGGTATAGATCATCGCATCGATCTGGTTGTCGCACAGGGCTGCGGCCTGTTCGGCGGCCTTCAGCTCTGTCGCCAGTGCCAGGTCGTCAATCGACCAGCCCATTGCGTCCAGCACGACTTCGGTTGTTCCGCGCGCGCCCGAACCGGGGTTGCCGATGTTCACCCGCTTACCTTTGAGATCCTCAAAGCTCGAGATGCCGGCATCGGCGCGGGCCACCACGGTAAAGGGTTCCGGGTGTACCGAGAACACCGCGCGCAGCTCTTCCATTGGGCCGTCGGCTTCGAAGTTTTCGGACGTCCCGTTAAAGGCATGATACTGCCAGTCGGACTGCGCCACACCAAATTCAAGCTCGCCTGCGCGGATTGTCTTGATGTTGTAGACCGAACCACCGGTCGATTCGACCGAGCAGCGAATGCCATGCTCTTTGCGGCCTTTGTTCACCAGACGGCAGATCGCGCCACCTGTCGGATAGTATACACCGGTCACGCCGCCCGTGCCGATGGTGATGAATTCTTCTGCCATGGCCGCTGGTGCCATGAATGCCGCTGTGACCAACGCGCCCAGCGACAGCTTTGTTTGATATCTCATCCAGTTTCTCCCGTGTCATATTCTTGCTCAGACGAAGGTAAAGGCGGAGATGGTTCCATATTCAGGCGACAATAGGCCTGACCGATTTTCTCAAACTATCAGTTGTTTATACGGCACCCAATCACCCCTCCCCAAGTCTCGGACCGTTCCACCGGTCGCTCTCGTTGTCAAGTCTGCTGCACAAACCGGAGTGGTAGAGCAGACAGCGGCAACACTTGCTGCTCGGGAAATCGGCTGACGAGACCGGTATTCTACCGCTTCTCATTTTCTGCGTTCGGCAAGTTCGGAAAGAATCTGGTCTCTGTGCTGATCGCGCTTGGGTACCGGCGGCGGGGACCAGTCCGCGGCCCCGGCAAAACGCGGCGCGGGCGCAGCTTGGAGTGTACCGCCCTTGTCGTGCCATGTCTTGCGAGCGGCGTTGATCGGATGTTGCAGCGATTGTTCCGGGGTCAGCACGGGTGCAACGCAGGCGTCAGTGCCATCAAAGACGCTTTGCCACTCTGCCTGCGAACGACCCAGAAACAGCGCCTCCAGCCGTGCAGTCAAGGCAGGCCACCTTTCTCGGTCAAACTGGTTTGCAAATTCCGAATCATCCGCCAGTCCAAGCAGTTCGATAAAGATTGAATAGAATTTGGGTTCCAGACACTGAACGCTCATGTACCGGCCATCCGAGGTTTCATAAGTCCGGCTCCAATGCGGCCCATCTAGCAGGCTCTGACCCCGTTCCGAGGAAAACCCGCCCGATTGCGCGAGGGTCATCAACAGGTTCATCATGTTCGCGGCACCATCATAAATCGCCGCATCCACAACCGTACCCTGCCCGGTCGCACGAGCATTCAGAATGCCGGCCAATAGTCCCACCACAAGATAAAGCGCGCCGCCGCCAATATCCCCGACCAGAGTCGGCGGCACGATCGGTGGTTGTCCGACCGGCGAAGCGTGCCAGAGGGCACCCGCAAGCCCGATATAGTTCATGTCATGCCCGGCCCGATCTGACAGCGGACCCTCCTGCCCCCAACCGGTCATCCGACCAAACACCAGCGCCGGATTGACCGCGTGACAGTCCGCAGGTCCCAGACCCAAACGCTCCATCACCCCGGGCCGAAATCCTTCGATCAACGCATCCGCAGTTGCGATAAGATGCAGAGCCGTTTCGCGGTCTTTCGGTGATTTAAGGTCAAGCGTGATCGAACGCTTTCCACGATCCAGAATCGGCGCATCCGGCATTCCCGGCGCCGGTTCGCCCGCGGCACGGTGCACGACGATGACATCCGCCCCCAGATCTGCCAGCATCATCCCGGCGAATGGCCCGGGGCCAAGTCCTTCGATTTCGACAACTCGAATTCCGTTCAGCATCCTACCCCACTCCATTTGGAACGTCGTCTTTGATCCTGACAGATCAACTGCCGATCCGCATCGACCGAATTGCGCCGGTTCATGGAACATCTGCCAGCATGCCGGAAGCACCCAAACATCAGCGCGCATAAGTTGCAACAAGTCAGGAAAACACTACGTTGCGCCATTCTGCCCGCTTCGCTAGTCTCTTTCTTGTCCATTATGATTTAATGCGGCATTCCGCTGAAGAAGTTTGACAAGTATATGAATTTGAGTGTTTTTGGTAGGGCTCCTACCTGATGCCGAGGTGTAGGAATATGTTCAGGCGCATCGCGCAAAAATACAATCCGGCAACTGCATCGCATTGCACCTGCAGCGTATTGGCATTGACCCTGTTCGTGGGCGCGATACCCCAGACAACATGGGCGCAGGATGATGTTCCATTTGATGCGACTGCCGACACAGTGTTTGACATCATACAGGACAGCGACCCATCGACATTTGTCTGTCTGTCCTACGAAGGCCGCACCACGCGTCAGATGTGGGACAAGCGGCAGGACGATGAATTCGATCTCGAAGTGTTCCTGTTCACGGCCCACTTCAGCGACATGCCACCGATTGATATCATCCTGAACCCCGAGTTTGAAACACCAGAGGCCGCTCGCGCAGAAGCCGACAAATACACCCACCGGCTGGGTCGAGTGCCGTTGGTGTTTCGACATGGCATTCGCCAGCTGGGCGTACACAAGGGCGACAAAGGGTTTCACGCGGGAACTGGTAAGGTGTTTGTCTATTCTGACATGTCCGACCGGCGGATCTCGGAAAACCATCTTGAGGAATCTTTGCTCCACGAAGGCGTACATGCGACCCTTGATGATCAATACCGGTTGTCTCCCGAATGGATCGCAGCACAAGAACAAGATGGCCGGTTCCTGACGCGCTACGCCGCCAGCCGCCCCGAACGCGAAGACTTGGCGGAAACCGCGCTTTTTGCCTATTCATTGTTGCGCCATCCCGGTCGTATACCGCCCGCCGACAGCGCCGCCATTGCCCGGATCGCGCCAGCACGTATTGCCGTGGTCGAGAGTATACTGAACACGACAGTCGAAGTATCACCACCAACACCTCCACCCGGAGGATGCGAGTGACTTCGGAGATTTATTGATTTCATTCAACCATTAAAGCGGTCGCAGGTGATGCTGCCCGCCAGGAAAAAAGTCCAGGAGACAGATATGACCAGAACAATTGCACAGATTAAGGCCCAGGGCGGCGAGGACGAACTGCGCCGCGATGACTATTTCCCGACATTGGTCTATTCCACCAAGCTGCATGATGCAGAGTCGATGAACAAGGAAATCCTGACCGCGATCCTCGCCGAACGCGACAAGGACTCAAAAGGGATCGAACGCTCCAACTATCGCTCTCTCGGTGGTTGGCACAGCCACAACAACCTGCACAAGGACGCCAAGTTCAGCCGCCTGACCAAGCGCATCAACTCCATGTTGGCAGGTATCAGCGAGAACCTGGGCTATGATACCGGCCGCGATCTCAAGGTTTCGACAATGTGGTCGATCACCAATCCGCCGCTCAGCTCGAACCGTGCCCATATCCACCCCGGCGCACTGTGGAGCGGTGTTTATTACGTGCAGGCGCCCGAAGGCGCCGGGGCGATTGATTTTGTTGACCCGCGCACCGTGACGATCATGAACAGCCCGACGTTCATCCCTAAAAAGCGCCGCAAAACCGAATGCTGGAGCAAGGTCAAGGTCAAGCCCGTACCCGGCAAGATGTTGTTCTTCCCCAGCTGGCTGTATCACGCGGTTGACCCGAACCTCGCGCAGGGCGATGGCCCCGAGTCCGAACGGATCATCATCAGCTTCAATGTCAACCAGTTCAAGAAACCCAGCAAGAAATAATCCGGTTCAAGATTTAGAAAACGGCCTCGGAGAAATCCGGGGCCGTTTTCATGTGTTAGATAGGCCGCCCGTAATCGGTTGGGCCGCTATTTGGCCAATGCCATCAAGCGTCGGTTGGCGATCTGAGACAGGGCCACGGTGGATTTGGCGATGCTGAGCAGGACAACCACGGGCGCGACCGAGAATAGCGATGTCGACACCAGCGAGTCCGACAGCGTGATCGACATCTTCTGAAAGCCGGCCGCAATCGGAAAGGCGTAGGAGGCAAAGATGATGAGGAATGCGATGCCCATGCCCAGATCCTGTGTCAGCCGAAACCGCGCGTGGGTTTCGCGCACTTTGCCCTGCATATCGCCATAGCGACGCAGTCTGTCACGCAGCACCTCTTTTTTTGCGGTTCTGAGCGCGACCGGCGCAAGGTGATCGTTTGAGGCCCGAAACGACAGAAACGTCTTTTCAAGCCTGGTTTCGGCGCGATCATAAGCCACGCCAAGTGCACGCAGAATGCCGCGATCCCCAATGGTCAGCGTCACGATGATCAACGCGACGATCACTCCGATGACGACCAGCGGCGAGATGAAATAGACAAAGCACAGCAAGAGCAGAAACCCGAATATGACGGCCTCTTCCTCGCGCTTGCGATCGTTTTCACGCAGGATCGTCGTTACATTGTTGACCGTCAGTGGCGCATGCTGGGCGGGGCGATACTCGAACTGAAACTGTTCACGGACGCGTATCAGCCCTTCTTCGCTCAGCGTCTTGCAGCGAGCCCGCAGCCCGACAGCGATCAGCCCGACCCCTGCTGCCAACGCAAAGATCAATAAGAACGGTTCGATCGCGCGGATTTCCACACCCCGTCGGACCGCGTAGAACAATATGATGATCGACATGACCGACAGGATTTTCGAGATCAGCCGATAGGCTTTCATCTCGCGCTGTTCGCGTTGCAGCAACGCGTTCAGCCGGTTGGTCAGGCCGGGAACGTCAGAGATGTTGCCCAGAACAACACCGCGCAATTCGATAATCGCACAGCCGCTTTCCCGATCCGGAACTGGAAACCTCTGCACCGTCCGCCATTCACCTGTGGCGGAATGCCAGCGCGCCAGCTCTCCCTGCCCGTCCTGCCGCAGCAACCGAAGGGCATAGCCCGCGCGCGGCGCTTCGTCCGGATCATCGGTCACCGACCATTGCGCCGCCGTGATGCTGCTGCCCTTGGGATCGGAAAAGAACACATCCATCGGCAATGGCGCCAGCTCGGGGGGAACGGTCGCCTCGCGGTAGGGCCAGATATCACCAAGGATCGGATAGGTCATGCTCATGTCTCAGGCCGCCTCTACCAGTGTCAGTCGCCGCATTGTCAGATGCCCGGCGCGGTCAATGCCAGACGCCTTGAGCCGGGATTGCAGGTCCTTGAGCGCAAGTCGTTCTCGGAAATCCCAGAACACCGGGAAATCACCGGGCGCACAGCTGTGCAGATCCCGCAACAACGTATCCTCAAGCCCCCTGTCGAGAATTGCGCGGGTATTTTGGGGCACCGGAAGCGTGCTGCCAGCGCGCGCTTCGCGGGCGATCATCAGGTGTTCGAAATCGGCAAGTGTCGCGTCTTGGCCCGGACCAAAGATGCGCACCGCTCCGATATGATCGAGGCGCTCGTCTGCAGGAAGATTTTCCAGCGTAAGACGGACGATATCGGCCATGATCAACCGTTGTTCGCGCACGGTCAGATCGGGCTGCTGCAGGCTGCGGGTCAAGGGCGTGATGCCTTCGATCCTGGTCAGACCGCCCGCATGTTGCACCTTGAGATCAACCTGCCCCACAACCCGCTGCCGGCGCAGAGGAACCTCGCTGGCGGTCAGTTCGGACACCGGCTTGCGGGCGGAAAGACCCGGCGCGATTGTCATCACGCGGCGGAAATCAAGTGGTACGATCTGCATCGCCGCAAGGATCCAGAACATCAGCGCCACCGGCGGCAAAGCACCGACAAGAACTGTCAATCCAGCGGTTCCGATCACTGTCCATTTTGCAATCTCGCCAAAGAGATCCGGAGCAGACAGGGAATTGAGGATATCAACGCCCAGCCCAAGCTTGCTGTAACGCCCAATGCCCTTGCGAATGGACCGCCGACAAACCTTGACCCCATCAAGTTGGACGACAACGAGCAGGAGACCGAACAGAAGGAGATGTGCCAACGCGAGATACGGGCTGAGAAAGCAGAGGAGTGCCGGCACGGCAAGAAACGAGCCGAGGGCCGCGGGCACTTGGGAACGCTGCGGGATTGCGACGCTGAGGCCGCGGCGCAAGGCGCTCGAAACCTCTTGTTCAGGGCGGCCTCGAAAGCCGCTAAGGTCCCGGCCCCGCACAGCCGTGCGCAGGACACCGCGCCACAACCGGTTCTGATTGCGGCGAATCCAGCCATCTTCACCCTCGAATTTCACCTGATGCGCCACGAGCAGCAACACGCCGCACACCCCGATCAGACCAAAGGCCATCAGCAGCGACGGGAAACTGGCCTGGTTCAGTACGAGATAAAGCACCGCGACAAGGCAAAGCAGGATCGCACATTCCAGCAACCGGGTTGCAAAACCGACGATGAACAACGCCGCAGGTTCAACGCTCCACCGTTTCGCGCCACCCACGGGTGTCGATCGCTGTTGCCGCGCGGGCAAGGTGCTGGCATCCGATGGTTTCTGAACCTCAAGCAGGTTGCCGGAATAAAGACTTTCGAAATCGGCAGTCGGGTAAAATACCGGCCCCATCGCCGGATCAAACACCAGCACTCCGTTCGCTCCCGTGCGCAACAGAACGACGTAATGCTGTTGTTGCATATGCAAGATTGCCCTGCCCTTAACCTTGCGCAGGCTCTTGGCGGGCACTTTGAGCGCCTTGGCGACAAAGCCGTGACGGTCCTGAAAATAAAGGCGCAGGGATTCAAGGCTTGTGCCGGTTCGGTCGGGGTCCATGTCTTCGACCGCCTGCACCGCATCTGCTGAACGACGCAACAGGTTCAAGAGCGTGAGCGCGCTGGCCACCCCGCAATCGGTACGCCCGGTTTGCAGGACAAAGGCCCGGCGTCTGGTCAGAAGGGTCCAGACAGAGGCGATCCAAAAGAGGCTAGATTGCAGCATTTCGAGCCAACAGGAAACTGAACAGGGACTGCCGCGCCAGCGGGAAGCTGAGATGCACGACAGCGCCGGGGAGATGGTCGATCTGCTGAGCAGAGCTGTCGCTCACCCCAACAACGACCTGTGAAAGAACACCACGTTTGATGATCTTCGAGGCCAGCGAGGCATTGCCAAGCCGGATGCCAAGTTCTTTGGTATCCACGGTCGAAAAGTCCCGATCAAGCAGGACGGCGTCAAACAGGATGTCAGACCCTGTACGCGTATCGCTGATCGAACCGCGCACAGCTTGACCAGGACGCAACACAACGGCATGTCGGTTTTCAAGGAAGCCAACGATTTCATGCGCTTCGGCCCGATCGCTCGCTGGATCTCCAACTTTTGGCAAGTTGACCACTGTCGTAACCAGCACAGGCAAATCATTGTCGGTACGGGCTTTTGTCGACGACACCGTCAAACGCGATTTCAATGGTTCGGCGAATTCGGCAAAAACAGACATCAGATCAACGGACCCGGCGGTCTGCCGATCAAGGCGGACATCACGGATGGCGATCCCGGAATCGACCAAGACATTTTTGATCGCGTCCTGATCAGCGGGAAGCGGCAAGGTAATCTCTTGATCACCGTATTGCAGCTGGATCGAACCCGTATCCGGCGTGCCATATATCAGCATGAACAGGCCAGAGACCTGTTTTCCCGTGGCAAGCAGGCGCAAGGCATCGCTCTTATCCACATCCGCGCGGCTGGCCTGGAGCGTACGCATGTCCAGCGATACGCCATCCGAAATCGCCACTTGTGGCACGACCGCCTTGGCGAGATAGCGGGCCTCGGCCTCGGATCTTGTGGTCTGGCGCAGCACTTCCAGCTCGCGCATCTGCATTTTGAGATTGTCGAGCCGTTCAGTCAGAATTTCAACTTCGGCCCTGTCGATCGAGTTGTCATATTTCAGATCGTTCAGGGTCTTGACCATGTCTAGAACCATCTTGTCCGACGAAAACTTGGTGCCTTTACTTGTGATCACCGCCAGACGATCGCCCTGAATGTCATCCATCATCGACGCCAGTTTCTGTGCCGGCAGCGCCGACACTTCGCCCGAGCGTTTTACGAGATCTTCAAGACGGGCGATTTGTTCCAGACGCGCTTCGTTCAACTGATCGATGTCGGTCACGTTGTCCTGGTTGAAGGATTTCAGGGCCGTCAGAACATCGTCGGTGTTCTCCTGAAGCTTGGTTCGGGCCGCCAGCCGTTCGGTCGTCGCCACCAATTTCGCACGGTCACGGCCCAGATCGACTTCGAGCTTTGAGACCCGCTCCAGATGATCGCTTTCGATCTTGGCCAGCTCTCGCCGCATCGTCCCTTCCAGCAACGCATTGTTCGCCACAGCCGTACGGTCAACCACAGCGGTCACAATCTGTCCCGGCAGGAAACGCCCATCCTGTGACGGATAATGCACGACGACACCCGGATCGGTTGCGCGAATGGTGCGCACGCCTCCGGGGTTCACGACCAGCCCAAAACCGTCAACTGAGAAGGAGACCGGAACGTAGAAAACGCCGAGCGCGGCCAACAGGAGCCCGACTGAAACAGAGAATAGTTTCATGGCCTTAACTCCTCATCCTAATGAATCGAATCAGCGCGAGATCGCCGGTCACTTCTTGCGAGGGACATATGACAGGCACACGCTGGGCCATCACAACGCCTCCGGGTCGAGTTTCTTGGTGTGATAATCCGCAATGACCGAGCGCAGAATTGCCATCAGCGTCATGATGTCGGTTTCAATTTCGACAGCCGGCGGGGCCTCTGGCTCGTCGACAGCGCGCACACCATCGACATCAATCAACAGCGAGCGTCGGATGCGCCCATCCACAAGGAACGCCACATGCCAGCTGTCGCGGCCGGTCTTGGCGACGTTCTCCGCATAAAAAAAGCGTGGAAGCAACTCGGCAATCATCAGGTCGAGCTTCTCGGGGGTCGTCAATGCATTGAACTTCACGCGCTCGTTGATCTCGCGGTCAAAGGCGTTGGCGGCATCCAGAGCGGGACGAAAACAGGCCGCGACCCTGCCGCCGTCTGGGTCCATTTGCAAAGTCGCCCGTCCCGCCGCGATCGCCTTGCTCAGCGACATGGATTTTACCGCGTATCCTGATGCCTGATCGATGAACTGCATTGCCGTAGCCTTTGTCTGTGCCTGGGTAGCGTTGCATTAAATTCAGAAGTTCCAGTGACCTGAACGTCAGAACTGAAACTTAAAATGCAGGGCCAGTGCCGGTCCTGCATCGTGAGCCGGGGTCGCCATGTCGGCGGGTCCGGCCAAGACGGAACTGCTCGCAGGGAACAGGTCCGATGGGCATAAGAGCATCTGCGTCTGGTGACGCAGGGCGATGATGTCGTTTGCAAAGATCATCGCCCTGCGCCCTATTCGCTAAGCTGCTCTCTTAGAGCCCTGCGTCGAGGTCATCCAGACCACCTGCAAGGTCGGCACCAAACAGGTCATCGGCATCATCGCCGCCACCGGAGGCGCCACCCGCATCGACGGCACAGGCATCTGTGCCACAGGCGTCGGTTTCATCCGAACCGCCGTCCGCGCCGCAGGAGAACCCGGCAGCTGCCGCTGGCACACCTTCGTCGCCTTCGTCACCTTCGTCATTCGGGGTGAACTCATCGCCTTCGTTACCTTCGTCGACGCCACCTTCGTTTCCTTCGTCGTGTTCGTTGCCTTCGTTGCCTTCGTTGCCTTCGTCCTGACCGGCAGCGATACCTTCGTCGCCTTCGTTGCCTTCATTCCCTTCATTGCCTTCATCGGCGCCGGGCTCGTCGCCCTCGTCGCCTTCATCGCCTTCGTTGTCTTCGTTGCCTTCGTCCTGACCGGCAGCGATACCTTCGTCGCCCTCGTTTCCTTCGTTTCCTTCGTTGCCCTCGTCGTCGGGGCTGCCGTCTTCGTTGCCTTCATTGCCTTCGTCGAGGCCACCTTCGTTGCCCTCGTCGTTTTCGTTTCCTTCATTGCCCTCGTTCCCTTCGTCGGCGCCAGGCTCGTCGCCTTCATCGCCTTCATCGCCTTCATTGCCCTCGTTGCCTTCGTCAACGCCGCCTTCGTTGCCTTCGTCGTGCTCGTTGCCTTCGTTGCCTTCGTTGCCTTCATCCTGACCGGCAGCGATGCCTTCGTCGCCTTCGTTGCCTTCGTTGTCTTCGTTGCCCTCGTCATCCATGACGTTCTCGTTGCCTTCGTCGCCTTCATCGTTGGGCGTGGCATCCTCGTCGCCTTCGTTCCCTTCGTCGCCCTCGTTGTTTTCGTTGGCTTCGTCGCCTTCGTCGCCTTCGTCACTTTCGTCGCCTTCATCGCCTTCGTCGTCTTCGTTGCCTTCGTCGTTTTCGTCGTCCTCGTCGCCTTCGTCGCCTTCGTTGTTCTCGTCGCCTTCGTTGTTCTCGTTGTCTTCGTTGTTCTCGTCGAATTCGTCGCCCTCGTTGCCTTCGTCGCCTTCGTCGCCCTCGTTGCCTTCTTGCAGCGTTCCGGTGTTTTCGTTGCCTTCGTCGCCTTCGTTGCCTTCATCGTTCTGGCCGATGATCACGGGCTCGTTACCCTCGTTGCCTTCATCACCCTGGTTGTCTTCGTCGCCTTCGTTGCCTTCGTTGCCTTCATCACTTTCATCACCTTCATTGCCCGAGAACAGGCCTTCGTCGCCCTCGTTGCTTTCGTTGTTTTCATTGCCTTCGTTGTTTTCAAAGCCTTCGTCGAGTTCGTTGCCTTCGTTGCCCTCGTTGTTTTCGTCGCCTTCGTCGCCTTCGTTATTGCCGAATACATTTGGGTCTACGAGAACCTCGTTAAACTCGTCGCCTTCGTCACCTTCGTTGCCTTCATCGTTTTCGACGTTCTCGTTGTTTTCGTCGCCTTCGTTGTTTTCGTCGTTTTCGTTGCCTTCATCGCTTTCGTCGTCTTCGTCGCCTTCATCTTCGAAATCAAACAGGCTCTCGTCGCCTTCGTCGTCTTCGTTACCTTCGTCGCCTTCGCCGCCTTCGTTGCCTTCGTTGCCTTCGTTGTCTTCGTTGCCCTCGTTGTTTTCGTCGCCTTCGTCACCTTCAAAGCCGTCGCCGATCAGATCGTCGACAACGAATGTACCTGCTTCGTTTCCTTCGTTGCCTTCGTTATTCTCGTCGTTTTCGTCGCCTTCTATGCCTTCGTTGCCTTCGTTGTTTTCGTTGCCTTCGTCGTTTTCAAACCCTTCGTCGTTTTCATCGCCTTCGTCGTTCTCGTTACCTTCGTCGCTTTCATTGTCTTCGTCGTCTTCGTTGCCTTCGGCGCCTTCGTTGCCCTCGTCTCCTTCGTTGTTTTCGTTGCCTTCGTCGCCGTCGTTGTTTTCGTCGTTTTCGTCGTCTTCGTTGCCTTCGTCGTTCTCGTTGTTCTCGTCTTCCTCAAAACCTTCGTTGTTCTCGTCGCCCTCGTCGCCTTCTCCGCCTTCGTTGCCTTCGTTGCCCTCGTCGTCTTCGTTACCTTCGTCTTCGAAATCGAAAGCGCTTTCATTGCCTTCGTTGTCTTCGTCGCCCTCGTCGTTTTCGTCGCCTTCGTTGTTTTCGTTGCCTTCGTTGTTTTCGTCGCCCTCGTCTTCCTCGTTGCCTTCGTTGCTTTCGTCGCCTTCGTTGCCTTCGTCGTCCTCGTCGTTGGCGACAGTTTCTTCGTCGCCTTCGGTGCCTTCGTTGCCTTCGTCGCCTTCGTCGTCGGAGGCTACTGTTTCGCCGCCCTCATCGCCTTCACTGCCTTCGTTGTCTTCGTCGTCTTCGTTTCCTTCGTCGTTCTCATCACCTTCGTCTTCTTCGTCGCCTTCGTTACCTTCGTCGTTCTCGTCCGATTCGTTGTCTTCGTTGTTCTCATTGAACTCGTCGTTCTCATCGCCTTCGTCGCCCTCGTCGGCTTCATTGCCCTCGTCGTCTTCGTTGTTTTCATCGCCTTCGTCGTTTTCGTTGCCTTCGTCGTTTTCGTCGCCCTCGTCGTCTTCGTCGGATTCGTCGGCTTCGTCGCCCTCATTACCGGAATTCTCGGACTGCTCGGGATCAGGAATCGGCATACCGCCAGTAATGGCGGCAGCGTCCAAAGCTGTCATTTCGATGATTTCCTCGGCCTCGGCATCAAGGGTGGCTGTTGAGGTACGCAGAATTGCGAAAAGGTTCATTGCTAGTTCTCCAAAGTCAATTATTGAAACAACCCGCGGGTTGCTCCCTGTCTGTCAGGCCGAAAACTGGCCCGACCTATTACTTGTCGTAAACGCCTTAGGCGTCTGCCCTCAGCGCGTGATGAACCGCGCCAACGGAATCCAGCGTGTGCCGGTTGCCCGTCAGCAATCCATCGTCGTTGACCGTTGGACTGTTTTTCTGATGCCAGTCGTCATCTGTGACGAACCCCCGCGCTTTCGCACGAAGAAACAGTTGCTCGGCCATATTAAATTTCAAACTCGGGCAAGGCAGTTTTCCCGCCTCTCCCGACGCATAATCATTGTGTACAAATTTGAAGGCACAGGCGCCGCCACAGGAGGGCAGCAACTTGCAGCTTCCACAAACTTCGTTCTCAAAAGGAGACCAGTTGTTCCACATGGCCTCGGTTCCCGCGTCCTTCTTGCGTGTGTTCCCCATCACGCTGCCAACCCGCAGGGTGGAATCCATCACCGTGTCCCAGCATTTGTGAAGGTCGCCGTTTGGCACCACGACATAGCTGTTGGGTTTGACTGCCGTACACATACCCAGGAATCTCGGCACGCGGGGCATCGCCATCAGCCCTTTTTCGAAGGCCAGCGCCTGCAACCGGTTTTCCACATCTGCATAGTCAGTCTTGGACAGGCAGCTGTCGCACCCGCTGGCGTTTTCGGCGACGCTTTCGACCGGTGCAAAATAGACCGAGACACCTGTCTTGATGCTCAGCCCGTTCTGGTTCAGCACATCTAGCACCGCGCGGGCCTCGCGTTCGTTCTGACCATCAATGTTCACCCGGACCGACACCGTCAGCAGCTTGCGCGCGGTGACGGCCTTGATGTTGTCGATGATCTTCTGGAATGTCCCGCGCCCGCTGGTCAGGTGGCGGCGGCTGTCATGTGCGGCTTCATCCCCGTCAATGGTGATCTGCACCCGCGTCACCCGCGCCTTTTGCAATTTTTCCGCTACTGGCACAGTCATCTTGTAGCCGTTGGAGATCATCATCGAGCTGTATTTGATACCATTCTCATCGCAATGCTTGATCGCTTCGGCGGAAATGTCCCAGATCGCTTCCTGATCCATCAACGGTTCGCCGCCATACCAGGTCATATGAAAGCTCTTCTTGCCCTGGAGACGATCCAGCACAAACGCCTTGGTCGCCGCGCGCACCTTTGGAGTCATCTTGGTCAGCGGCTTGTCGAGGCCCTGAAAACAATAGTGGCAGCCAAAATTACAGGACAGCGTCGGCGCGATGGTCAACATCATGTGCCCATCGTTGTGACGCACTCGGTCATAACTGGCCCGCAGAACCGCAAGCTCGTCGGCATCCGCATTCAGCACATAACCGCCCTGAACGAACCCGCGATAGATCGGTAAAAATGCCATCGACCCTGCAACTGTCAGATCATTCCACAACGCCATATCTTCGGCATCCCAGATCGAAAACGACTGCGACACGGTATTATATGCCAGATGCCGATCGCCTTTCAGAGGGATCAGGATGGTATAGCGCGAAGGCTTGATACTTGTCGTTGCGTCTTGCGGCGTTTCGTTCTGGAATTGACCATCAGGCATAACGTGCCTCCCTTGAGGACGTGGCAAACAGCATGAAGACCAATAACGACAAGGCTGCCGATGCCGAGATAAAATAGATCGAATAGGACCAGAGCTGACTCTGGGCCAGTCCAAGCGACAGGACCTCGCCCAACAGGATCAAAGTTGCTCCGTGAAGCGCGGCCACGACCCAGATGTTAGTCCCGATCAGACGCAGCGTCAGGTAATAGATTCCTGACCCTGCCGCGATCAGGGCCGCTGGCAGGCCCGCAGGGACATAGAAAATGAATATGGCCAGTGCCGAGATAACGTAGACTGGAAAGATGTCGCGACCGAACGCCTTGATCACCGCCTCACGGAAAAACAGACCCTCAGCGATGACAACCAACACGACTTGCGCCAGCAGCGTTTGGATCAGAGTCGCCGGTACAATCGGTTTTAGGTTGATCTGAACTAGGGCAAACCCATACGCCAGCGGCACGATCCAGAGCAACGGACCAAGGAACACTCCCAGTGCAGTACGCGGCCATGACCAATTCAGGCGTTCGCTTCCATACAGGGGGTCTTTGGGGCAGTGCATGGTCGTTATTAAGTCACTTCGCAGAAGAAGCAGGGCGCATATCGCCAGCGCGCCGTAAATAATGATGGGCGTATCAGAAGGATTAAGCCCGAAAACGCCATGTCGAAGAGTCTCGGACACCCCGACAAATATGAAAAAAATTATGGCATATGCGACTTGCACAACTGCCTCCGGTACAAAAAATACTCATTCAAAACAGGCATAGGATGCGAGACGCATTCATGATTCGTAAAGTCTTTTCTGGATTTTGCATGCCAGATGTCAACATATGTTCATGTTTTATGGGTTTGCCAGACCGGCCAAACACGACACACGTGCACATGTATGACTGCCTCCATCCTATGCTGAAACCAACCCATCGCGATACAATCCGGACCGCGTGCAACTGACACAAGTCGGCGCAAACCTACGGTCAAAATGGTCTGGCTGCACCCGTCGCCTGAAGGTTTGACGCAACATTGATAAGCTGCATGTCGCCAAGCCCTTTGATCGCCACCGTCCCGATATCGCTTATCTGAAACTCGTCAATCAACGCATACTTCATCTCTTCGGGTGCCGCGATATTGCCCGGATTGGCAAAAATCTGAAGCCGGGACGCCATGTTCACCGCAGGCCCAAAAACATCATAGACATATTTCTGGATGCCAACGACCGAACCGACCGCCGCACCTGTGCCAAGACCGATCCGCGCGTTCCATTTGTGTTGGTGGCTTTCGTTGCGACGGTTCAGATACCGCTGAAACCGAACGGCACAATGCGCAACTGCTGTGGCATGGTCTGGCGTCGCATCCGGCATGCCGGACACGGCAAGATAGGCATCACCGATGGTCTTGATCCGTTCGCAACCGTATTGTTCGACGATACGATCAAAAGCAGTAAAGATATCGTTCAGTTCGCCAAGCGTGACCGTCGGATCGGTCTTGGCGGCGAAATCCGTGAAGTTCACAAAGTCCAGCATCACAACCGAAACCTCGGGGTATAGCTGTGGGGTGACGACGCCAAATGTCTTGAACTCTTCATAAACCGCGCGCGGCATAACGTTCAGCAGCAACCGCTCTACCCGCTCTTTTTCTCGCTCCAGTTCGCGGGTGTTGCGTTCGACCATGGTTGAATAACTGTCGATCATGCTTTCGAGTTCACGGATGCGCGTGATGTTTTGGCATTCCACCACCAAGAGCGGTGCATCCTGCGAGGTCGCCAGTGATATCGTCACCGCAATGACAAGGGTGCGGCGTTTCGGTTTGATCTGAACTTCGCCTACAAAACGGACACCGGTCTCAAGAACTCCGGAAACTGCGTCCGGGTCGAGCCCCTCCAGCAAATCCGTCAGCGTTGTGTCCACCCCGCTACCGAACCATTCGGTGAAGGACTCGTTCTGAAAGATCATCTGCATATCCGTGGCGCGGATGATCGCCACGCCGACCCCTATGGCCCTCAGCAGGTTTTCATTGATGGTTGAAATGCTCATGCGGCTTCGCGTGCCACGATGATCGATCGCTTGCCTTCGACGGCTGCCAAGGTCAGCAGAATGTCATCTTTGGATATCCGGTGTTCGCTCAGCGCCTCGCTCAGAATGGTGACCACCTCGTCAAAATCCGCATGGGAAATCTTGAGATGCCGGTGCACGGCCTCAAGACGGTCATCGCTAATCGACGCCGGTCCGCCCATCAACGAGGCAATAAATTTGGTCTGATGGTCGATCAGACGCGCCATGTCGATGTTGTCAAAATGATCTCCGATCTGATCGGAATCCAGCACCATTTCGTAGAACGTCATGATGATGCGGCTCACAGTCTTGAACCCGCCATATTTCTCGAAAAGCGACTGAGGCATGCGATTTCCGTCTATTCTTCCCTGAAAATACCGCCAGCCTACGCTGAAATCGCAACAAATCCAGACTTTTCCGAATATCCTCTCCCGCGGCTCTACTTGACGCGACGCGCGCTCGCACAAAAAAAGGCCGCGCAATATGCGCGACCTTTTCGATTCTGTATGGCGTTTGCCGTTTAACGCTTGGAGAACTGGAAGCTCTTGCGGGCCTTGGCCTTGCCGTATTTCTTACGTTCCACCACGCGGCTGTCGCGTGTCAGGAAGCCGGCAGCTTTCAGAGCGCCGCGCAAGCTGGGATCATAGAGCTGCAGTGCCTTGGAGATGCCGTGCTTGACCGCGCCGGCCTGACCGGAGAGGCCACCGCCTTTGACGGTTGCGTTGACATCGAACTGGTCTTCGACACCGGCAATCGTGAACGGCTGGCGCAGGATCATCTGCAGCACAGGGCGTGCGAAATAGCTGTTCAGTTCCTTGCCATTGACGACAACCTTGCCCGAGCCGGGCTTGATCCAAACACGGGCAACCGCATCTTTCCGTTTGCCGGTGGCATAGGAACGACCCAGTTCGTCACGAACGGGTTCGCGCGAAATGGTTTCGACAGCCGGAGCTGCTTCGAGTCCGGCGACCTGGTTCAGGTCTTCGAGTGTGTTGATTTCTTCAGACATGACTCATCAGCTCCGGGTGTTTTTCTTGTTCATGGATTTGACATCCAGAACTTCGGGGCTTTGCGCCTCGTGGGGGTGATCGGTGCCTGCATAGACGCGCAGGTTGGTCATGACCTGACGGCTCAGACGGTTGCCCGGCAGCATGCGCTTGACGGCCTGTGTGACAACACGCTCAGGATGCGCACCATCAAGGATCTGCTGCTTGGTGCGGCTCTTGATCCCACCGGGGTGGCCAGTGTGCCAGTAGAAATGCTCGTCGCGTTTCTTGCCGGTCATCTGTACCTTGTCGGCGTTGATGACTATGACATTGTCGCCCATATCCATATGCGGAGTAAAAGACGCTTTGTGCTTGCCGCGCAGGCGCACGGCGATGATCGACGCAAGACGGCCCAGAACAACGCCCTCGGCGTCGATCAGGATCCACTTCTTGTCGATATCTGCTGGTGTGGCAGAGAAGGTGTTCATGGCAGGGGTTTCCTGTTTGACGTGAAAAGCGGGCGCAACGCGCACCCGCCTGAATTCGATGGACGGGGTTTACGGCCAGACAGCGCGTGGGTCAAGACTCATCTACCCGATATAAATATGCGAAATCAAAGTGTTACAAATTAGGTATCTAAATACCCCAAAAATCAGGGGAGATACAGACCTATAAATGCGAAGCCCGCTGATTGACCGCAAATTTCATCTGCGCCAGAGGCGGAACACTATCAACAAAACGGCTCGGTCTGGATCATGCCAGTCCGAGCCGCGACATTCTTTTGTTGGCTGTCTCTAAAGATCAGGCGGCACGCCGATTGCGCAGCCGACGCAGCGCCGCAATTCCGCCGACAGCGGTCAGCAACATTGGCAATCCGGCAGGCAATGGAACCGGACTAACCGGTGCGGCCTGCTGGGGCAGACCCACAAAGTTCTGGCGGTGGATTTGCGCGTTCAAGACCACATTGTTGGCAAACAACGTGCCTTCGATGGCACCACCGCCAACGCGGACATCCGCATCCGACGCAAGGATCGAACCGACAAAACCACTGTTGAAAGAGATATTCGTCGCTTCGTGGAAGTTCCACAGAACCTGCTGACCATATGCATCTGGTGCATTGCTGTTTGTGAACCCGCCGGTCGCGCCGGCCACGTTGATAACGATGATTCCATCAGAGTTGCCCGAAAAGTCAAAGCCGATGTCGCTCACATTATAACCCGAGTTGCTGTAAAGCTGGGTCCAGTCCACGTCAAATACGGTCATGTCATCGGCGTTAGCTGCGAAAGTCAGCCTTTGGCCAACCATGTACTCGGACCCTGTTTCGATCAGTTCCGACAGGTCTCGCGACAGGTCATCCAGAACCGCGCCAAAGTTCTCTGGGGCATTGACTGGCGAGCCAGTGGTTAGTGTTCCACCCTGCATATCGGTCGAACCGGACACGCTGCCGACGCTGGCGTCGCCGCTGTTGCCGACACGCAGCAGACCACCGACGTTCCCCTCAATCACAACCGCGTCGTAGTCAGACTCGGACACCCCGCCGCCGGAAGAGAGGTTGCGGTGGGTTTCCAGGTTACCTGATTGCATATCGCCACCGATCAGAACTCGACCCTCTACGCTCGAGGTGGCGTTGGTCACATCCCCTTTGACGATTAGGTTGAACTGATTGAGCAGCTGGCTCGCATCAAGCGTCGCGGCAGATCCGGCAGTGGCCAGTGAGACAGTGGCCGCAGAAGCGAGCAATAGTATTGTTTTCATCGGTTACTCTTTGACTGGTATAAACATTTAAGCTGCACGACCACCAAGCTTTGGTCGTTCTACCGGCGCATTAAGAGTCCGAATATGTCCATTTCAAGACGAGCCACCCGACAAGGAATGTGACGTAGCGTCCTTATCCACCAAAAGCCGCGATTCCTGATGTGCTATGCCTGTTTAGGCGGAATCGAGTAGGTCAGGCTTGCACGTGCAACCGGGTTCTCCGACCCTTCGGAGTAAATCAGCACATCGGTGATCGCCAGCGCCTTGCCCAGTTTGAGCAGCCTGCCCTTTGCAATCAGATCGACCCCGGCCTTGGGCTTGCGCATGAAATCCATCGATATGTTGGTGGTCACCGCCAGCGCCTCTTTCCCGATCGGGGCCATGGTCGCGACATAGGCGGTGACATCCGCAAGTGCGAACATCGACGGTCCCGAGACCGTGCCACCAGGACGCAAGTGGCGCTCGGCCGTGAAAAGCCGCATGGTCACGGTTTCCCCATCCAGATGATCAATGGCAAAGTCGTCTTTGACCTGAGGAAACACCTCTTTCAGGAAATCCATCATTTCTGATGCGGTGAATTTTGGCTGCATGCTTTCCTCCGGCGCGTTTGGCGCATAACGTCGCCGCAAACATGTGCGAGGGCAAGATGACAATATTGGAACGTAGCGACACCGGTGCCGTGGCGCATCTGAAAATGAACGCACCCGAACGGCTCAACGCGCTGTCCGATGAGATGATCGCTGCGCTGCAGGTCGAATTTGACGCGCTGAGAGAAGACAGCAGCGTGCGGGCCGTGGTGGTCTCGGGCGCGGGCAAGGCGTTTTGCGCTGGCCACGATCTCAAACAGATGACCGCCGGGCGCCAGAGCGAAGACGGAGGGCGTTCCTATTTCTCCGGTCTGTTCAGCCGCTGCGCCGCCATGATGCTGAGCATCCGGTCCCTGCCCCAGCCCGTAATCGCCCAGGCGCACGGCATCGCCACCGCTGCGGGCTGCCAATTGGTGGCCTCATGCGATCTGGCCATCGCGGCGGAAGACACGCGATTCGGCGTCAACGGGGTCAATATCGGGCTGTTCTGTTCGACACCGATGGTGGCGCTGTCGCGCAATATCCCACGCAAGCAAGCGTTTGAAATGCTGACAACCGGCCAATTCATCGACGCCCCCCGTGCCGAGACCCTCGGTCTGATCAATAGATCGGTTCCCGCCGACCAGTTGGCCAGCGAAACCGCCGATCTTGCCAATACGCTCGCGGCCAAACTCGGTTCGGCCGTCAAGATCGGCAAGCGCGCATTTTATGAGCAGATCGAGCAGCCGCTGGAACAGGCCTATGCCTATACCGGTGACGTGATGGTCCAGAACATGATGATTCGCGACACCGAAGAGGGAATCGCGGCCTTTATCGACAAGCGCGCGCCGGATTGGGATCAGTAGCCTCAGCAGAAACGACTGGAAATCTCAGCGTTTACCTTTTGTTAACCCGAGGCTTTCAATCGACTCGGGACTGTGTCAAATTTTATCTAAGGGCTCAGCCCTTGTGAAAAGCGGTCGCCGCTGAATGAATGTCCCTCCAAACTGGTTCTCTCACCAGTTCGACGGTTTTCAGCGGCGACCTTTTCGGTTCTCCCCCTTTCCGCTGATTTGCCACGCGCCAGTTGCGCTGTACTGGCACCTGCCCTACATGGCCTGTCATGACAGAAGTTCTTCATATTGTCGGTGGCGGCATGGCCGGTTCCGAAGCGGCGTGGCAGGCGGCGCAAATGGGCGTGAACGTGGTGATCCACGAGATGCGCCCCAACGTCGAAACCTTTGCCCACAAGACCGGCAACCTCGCCGAGATGGTCTGCTCCAACTCGTTCCGGTCTGACGATTCCGAACAGAACGCAGTCGGACTGCTTCACTGGGAAATGCGTGCCGCGGACGGCTTGGTCATGTCCGCCGCCGACGCGCATCGCCTGCCTGCCGGTGGCGCGCTTGCCGTTGATCGTGATCCATTTGCCGAAACCGTAACTGCCCGACTCATGGCGCACCCTCGCATATCTGTGTCCTATGAGGAAATCACCGCTCTGCCCGACGAAGGAAGCTGGATCCTGGCAACCGGCCCGCTGACCTCTGCCGGGCTGGGGGCCGCCATTCAGGCCGAGACCGGGCGCGAGGCGTTGGCGTTTTTCGACGCCATCGCCCCGATCATCTATTTCGACAGCATCGATATGTCCAAAGCATGGATGCAGTCACGCTATGACAAGGGCGAAACCGAGGAAGAGCGCACCGCCTATCTCAACTGCCCGATGGACAAAGCCCAATACGAGGCCTTCATCGACGCCTTGCTCGCCGCGGACAAGACCGAGTTTCACGAGGGCGAAACGGCTGGCTATTTCGACGGCTGCCTGCCGATCGAAGTGATGGCGGAACGCGGTCGCGAAACCCCGCGCCACGGCCCGATGAAACCCGTCGGCCTGACCAACCCGCATCAGCCCGACATCAAGGCCCATGCCGTAGTCCAGCTGCGCCGCGACAATGCGCTCGGAACGCTTTATAATATTGTCGGTTTCCAGACCAAGATGAAATACGGCGCCCAGACCGAGGTGCTGCGCATGATCCCCGGCCTCGAAGACGCCCGTTTTGCACGACTGGGAGGCATACATCGCAATACCTTCCTCAATTCCCCGCGCCTTCTCGACGACCGCATGCGCCTGAAATCACGGCCCAATATTCGCTTTGCCGGACAGATCACCGGGGTTGAGGGCTATGTTGAAAGCGCCGCAATGGGCCTGCTCGCCGGGCGCATGGCCGCATCCGAGTTGCTGGGTCAAGACATCGCCCCACCCCCGCCCATGACGGCCACAGGGGCTCTGATCACGCACATCACCGGCGGAGCGGATGCCAAAACGTTCCAGCCAATGAACGTGAATTTCGGGCTCTTTCCCCCGGTTGAAGGGCTGAAAGGCGGTCGTCGGGGGCGCAAGGACCGATACAAGGCCTATACTGACCGAGCCAAGGAAAACTGGCTCGCGTGGCTTAGGCAGACAGCACTGGACGCGGCCTGATATTGCCCCCTAGTCTGACGGCATGACAAACGGATTTCTTGATAAGGCCTATGGCGCGCGCGACGCTGCCAGCACGCGTCAACTCTATGATGACTGGGCTGCCAACTACGAGGCGGAAATCGCCGAGAACGGCTATGCCACACCGGGCCATTGCGCCGCCGCACTGCGTGCCTATTCGAAGGATCCACAACACCCGGTTCTTGATTTCGGCTGCGGCACCGGGCTTTCAGGGCTGGCTCTCAAGTTGAATGGGTTCACCTGCATCGACGGCGTCGATCTGTCTGCTGAAATGCTGGAGCAAGCCCGCGCCAAACAGATCTATCGCAGACTCGATCAAATCGCTCCCGATGCCCCCCTTTCCCACGCTCCCGGCGACTATGCTGCAATCGCAGCTATCGGAGTCATCGGCGCGGGGGCGGCTCCTATATCGGCATTTGACACGATGATGGCCGGGCTAGCATCCGGTGGCCTGCTTGTGTTTTCCTTCAATGATCACGCGCTAGAGGATCCAGCCAATGAGGGCAGGCTGAATGAATATCTCGACTGTGGCGCTGCGCGATTGCTCTTCAAAGAGTATGGTGACCACCTCCCCGGGATCGATCTCAAGTGCAACGTATATGTTGTTGAAAAAACGTGAACTTCACGACCCGTTTTGCCCCGTCCCCAACCGGACCTCTGCATCTGGGCCATGCCTATTCCGCGCTCCTTGCCCATGACATGGCAACGGCGCGCAACGGGCAATTCCTGTTGCGGATCGAAGACATCGATCAATCCCGCGCCCGCCCTGAATGGGAGGACGCAACCTATACTGATCTGCATTGGCTCGGTCTGAACTGGCCCGCCCCGGTAATGCGCCAGTCAGAGCGCGGCGCGGCCTATGGTGAGGCATTGAATCAACTCTGGACCCGAGGACTGCTCTATCCCTGCACTTGTACGCGCCGGGACATCGAAGCCGCAGCTTCCGCTCCGCAAGAAGGCGCCCCTCTCCACGGCCCCGATGGGGTGATCTATCCCGGTACCTGCCGTCCTAAGGAGCCCAAAACAACGCTGCCCATTCCGAAAGACACTGCATTGCGCCTCGATATCGCGCGTGCACTCGCCACTTTGCCGCCAGAACCGCTATGCTTCACTGAAACCGGAGCGGGACCTGATGGCGCAAGCGGTGTCATCACAACTGCCAAATCTGACCTCTTGGCCAGCGTGGGTGACGTGGTGCTGCTGCGCCGCGACATGGGCACATCCTATCATTTGTCAGTCGTACTCGACGATGCCATCCAGGGCATCACCGATGTTGTGCGGGGACGAGACCTGTTTGAAGCCACTCAGATCCATGTCCTGCTGCAACAGCTTCTCGGCTTTCCAACCCCAACCTACCATCACCACCGACTGATACGCGATGACACCGGAAAACGGCTCGCCAAACGAGATGACGCCCGTGCAATTGCAAAGTATCGCGCCGAGGGAGCTACCCCCACCGACATCCGCGCGATGATTGGCCTCTAACCAGCCACCGCTATTTCATCTTTGCAAAATACTCCGGGGAGTTTGAGGGGCAGCGCCCCTCATCCAACCAGCGAAGCATCAGTGCTCCGGTGCCATCAGTTCGACCTCTTCGCCATCCCGCACAGCCGTGTAAAAACAACTCCGCCGATTTGTATGACAGGCCGGACCGGTTTGGCGAACGGTCACCAGGACGCAATCCTTGTCGCAATCGAACCGAAACTCGACCAGCTCCTGAACGTGTCCCGAGCTTTCTCCCTTGACCCAGAACGCCTGCCGCGACCGCGACCAATAGGTGACCCGCCCGCTTTCCAATGTCCGCCGCACAGACTCGGCATTCATCCAGGCCATCATCAGAACCTCACCGGTCTCCGAATCCTGCGCAATGGCCGGTATTAGCCCGGCTTCATTATAGACCAAGGTATCAGGTTCAAAGGACATGGCGGAAAACCTTTTGCATCACAGTTTCCCGGCCTTATGTATGGAGAAGTCAGCAAGAGGGAAAGACATGTCCGGCGATACCGACCTGATCAAACTCTATTCGGCCCGCATTCTCGCGCTGGCCGCCGACATTCCGCACCTCGAACGGCTCGACTCCCCTGATGCAACAGTCAAGAAACGCTCTCCGCTCTGCGGGTCGACCGTTACGGTCGATGTTTGCGTTGATGACGGTCGGATCACTGAATTTGGACAGGACGTCAAAGCTTGTGCGCTCGGGCAGGCCTCTGCGTCCGTCGTCGGGAGCGCAATCATCGGCGCAACGCGCGCGCAGGTCGAAACCGCCCGCGATCAGCTCAAGGCAATGCTGAAACAAGACGGCCCGGTGCCCGACGCCCCGTTTGACGGTCTCGAAGTGTTGATTCCGGCGCGTGACTACAAGAACCGCCACGCCTCGATCCTCCTCGCACTCGAAGCCACCGCCGAGGCGATCGAACAGGCCGATCAGGCGAACTGCGCCTGACTCACAAAAAAAACCGCCGCACATCCCGGGCGGATGGCGGCGGCAGTCAAAGCTCTCTCATGCGGGATCCGGATCGACCGGTGGGACCAAGAGGCATGGACCCGAGGGGAACAGGACAGGACCCACTTGCATCGATATGGGACGTGATGCAGGCCGTCCGGCATGAGATTGCAGGCAGAAACAGAGAAACTCGTATCAATAAAGTCCGGGCAGATGCAGCGCGACCATCAGCATGACAACCAGTGCTCCGGCCCCGATTGCGTCCTGCAGTAGCGTATCTTGGGTACGGCGAAAGACGGTTTTGATCTGGCTCATCATGGCGTTTGCTCTCCCGGTCAGTCGTTAAGCATTTGTTGACCTTTTGTTCTCATTTTGAACCACTTTTGTAAAGAACTTTTTGAGAACATTTGCGAACTTTTCGGGATTTCGCAGCTAACCCACTGAAATCAAATGGATCGCGCGATTCTGCCGCATCAGCCACAAAAGCACCCGCGCGGCACGCCCCCGATCGGTGCTCAGATCCGGATCCTTGGCCAGCAAAGCGCGGGCATCACTTTGGGCGACCGCCATTAACCCCGCCTGTCGTTCCAGATCGGCAATCTGAAAGCGCGGCAACCCGGATTGCGCGGTGCCGATGACATCGCCAGCCCCGCGCAGTGTCAGATCGGTCTCGGCAATAACAAATCCGTCCTCGGTTTCACGCGAGACCTCCAACCGTTTGCGCCCTCCTTGGGACAAGGGCGATTGATACATCAGCAGACAGGTGGATTGCACCGATCCCCGGCCCACCCTGCCCCGCAGTTGGTGCAATTGGGCCAGTCCAAATGTTTCGGCACGTTCAATGACCATGATCGTCGCATTCGGAACGTTCACGCCGACTTCGATCACGGTGGTTGCGACCAGAACCTTGGTTTCGCCCGCCTGAAATGCCGCCATCGCGGCGTCTTTTTCCGCCGGTGGCATCTGACCATGCACCAGCCCCACAATGCCTTCGCCCAGCACCGCGCGCAGTCGTTTGAACCGATCCTCGGCAGAGGTCAGATCGACGAGTTCGGATTCCTCAACCAGTGGGCACACCCAATAGCATTGCCGCCCGTCATCAATCGCACCGCGCAGGTGCCCAATCACTTCATCCATGCGATCGGTGCTGACAACGGCAGTCTTGATCGGCTTGCGCCCCGGTGGCTTTTCATCCAGCACCGATACGTCCATGTCACCATATTGCGCCAGCGCGAGACTGCGTGGAATCGGTGTCGCGGTCATCACCAGCACATCCGCTGCAACGCCCTTCTCGGCGAGTTCCATCCGCTGTCTCACGCCGAACCGATGCTGCTCGTCGATGATCGCCAGCCGCAAATCGCGAAACGTCACATCAGGCTGAAACACCGCATGGGTTCCCACTAAAATCTGGATCTTGCCCTCTGACAAGGCGGCCAGCTTGGCCTTGCGTTCGCTTCCCTTGTCCCGCCCAGTGAGAAGCTCCAGCACGACTCCGGCGTCATCCGCCAATGGGCTCAACGCCTCAAGGTGCTGACGGGCGAGGATTTCGGTTGGGGCCATCATAACACCCTGACCGCCCGCTTCGACAGCAACCAGCAAGGCAATGAACGCCACCAAGGTCTTGCCCGCGCCCACATCGCCCTGCAACAGCCGGTTCATTCGCTGCGGTGCCGCCATGTCGGCAGCAATCTCCTCGAACGCTCTGGATTGTGCCGTGGTTGGCCGATACGGTAATGATTGCAGCACCTTGCCCTGCAAACTTCCAGTGCCGCTGCTGACGATCCCCCGCGCCTTTCGCTCCATCTGCCGAGCGAGCGCAAGCGTCAACTGATGCGCCATCAACTCGTCATAGGCCAGCCGCGCGCGCGCAGGCGTGGTCGCCATGACATCATCCAGACCGGCGGGGGAATGGGCCGCGTGCATCGCCGTTGCCCAATTAGGCCAGCCCTGACGCTGTGCCTGATCGGCATCAATCCATTCCGACAACTCGGGCACCCGCGCCAAGGCACCTTGCACCGCTTTGTACATGGTCTTTTGCGTAATGCCCTGCGTCAGATGATAGACCGGTTCAAATTCGGGGATTTCGCCGGCGTCTTCTGGCGGTAGCATATGGTCGGGATGCACCATTTGCGCCATGCCATCAAAGAGTTCGAGTTTGCCTGACACGACCCGCCGTGCGCCCTCAGGTAGCTGCCGTTTCAGGAAATCGCCGCGGGCGTGGAAAAACACCAGTTGAAAATCAGCCTGCGAATCCTCCACATGAACCCGATAGGCGCCGCCACGCCCCGAAGACGGACGATGCGCGCCAATCGTAACTTCGACTGTCAAAGTGGAAGGCAAATCAACCCCTTTGATCGTATCGCGGCGGCGGCGATCAACGACAGCGTAAGGCAACGAAAACAACAGGTCACGCGGCGTTTCGAACCCAAGTTGGCCGAAGCTCTGGGCGGTCTTCTGGCCGACACCCGGTAGGGTTTCCAGCCCGGCGAACAGCGGAAAGAGCGGTTCCGGCCGACCGCTCATGCCGCGCCGATCAACTGCAGCCAACCGTCTTCATCCAACGTATCAATGCCCAATTCTGCGGCCTTCTTGGCCTTGGACCCTGCGCCGGGACCGGCAACCAGAATATCGGTTTTGGCACTCACGGAGCCGGATACCTTTGCACCCAAGGCCTCGGCCCGCGCCTTGGCTTCTGCCCGGGTCATCTTTTCCAGAGTTCCACTGAATACCACGGTTTTTCCCGCGACCGGGCTGCCGGATGTATCGGGGCGCATTGCCTCGTTGACCGTCAAATGCGCCACAAGCCGGTCGATGGAGGCCCGTTCGTTTTCTTGCGCGAAGGCCGTCACAAGCGATGTCGCCATCACCGTGCCAACACCGTCAATCGACAAGAGATCGTCCCAGTCCGGTCCTTCCATTGCGCTCGCGCCGGTCATCGCGGCTTCAAACGCGGTCCAAGTGCCAAAATGCGTGGCCAACAGGTTCGACGCCGCCTCACCCACATGACGCAGCCCCAAGGCAAAGATCAACCGACCAAGGGGAATGCTGCGCTTCTCGTCAATCGCATCAAAGAGCTTCTCTGCAGATTTTTCGCCCCAGCCCTCGCGGTTCCTGAGCTGTTGCATCCCGCTGCCATACCGCTCGCGCAGCGTGAAGATATCAGCGGGTTCCTTGATCCATCCATCCAGATAGAACTGTTCGACCTGCTTGGCGCCCATCCCTTCGATATCGAATGCTGCGCGCGATACAAAATGCTTCATCTTTTCAACAGCCTGTGCAGGGCAAATCATCCCCCCGGAACACCGCCGCACCGCATCGCCTTCTTCGCGGATCGCATCACTGCCGCATTCCGGGCAGACCGTTGGAAAGAGAAAGGGCTGCGTTTCTGCCGGGCGTTTGCTCAGGTCCACATCGGCAATCTTGGGTATCACATCACCGGCCCGGTAAACCTGCACCCAATCGCCAACTCGAATGTCCTTGCCGTCGCGAATCTCCTGTCCACGCGCATCCCGCCCGGCGATGTAATCTTCGTTGTGCAAAGTCGCATTGGACACAACCACCCCGCCAACCGTTACAGGAGTCAGTCGTGCCACCGGACTGAGCGCGCCGGTGCGTCCAACCTGAATATCGATGGCCTCCAACCGGGTCCAGGCAAGTTCAGCGGGGAATTTATGCGCGATCGCCCAACGCGGCGTTGTGGAGCGGAACCCCAACCGACCCTGCAGCGCCAAATCGTTGATCTTGTAGACGACACCGTCAATGTCATAACCCAATGTCGCGCGTTGCTCTTCGATCTCAGCGTAATGTGCGATCATATCTTCGGGTCCCGCACAAAGCATGGTCAGGGGATTGGTAGAAAATCCCATCTTTGCCAAACGCGCAAGTGCGCCCATCTGAGTCTCTGCCAAAGGCTCGGACAAGTCGCCCCAGCTATAGGCAAAGAACCGCAGTGGTCGCGATTTGGTGATGTTGGCATCCAGCTGCCGCAGCGACCCCGCCGCCGCATTTCGCGGGTTGGCAAACCGCTTGTCGCCGCGTTCCTCCTGCCGTGCATTCAGGGACGCAAAATCCGGGTGCGACATATAGACTTCGCCGCGCACCTCCAGAACCTCAAGCGCACCGCTCAAATTCTCAGGTATGTCATCGATTGTACGGGCATTGGCCGTCACATTCTCTCCGACCGAACCATCTCCGCGAGTCGCAGCCTCAGTCAAAACACCGTTCTCGTAGCGCAAGGAAAGAGACAACCCATCGATCTTGGGCTCTGCCGTGTACGCAAGCGGATCGTCCTCGGACATCCCCAAATACTTGCGAATACTGGTATCAAAAGCCCTGACATCGCCTTCATCAAACGCGTTCCCGAGCGACAGCATCCGCACTCTGTGCGCGACTTTGGCGAAACCGTCACCAACGCGGGCACCAACCTGTTCGGACGGACTATCCTCCCGCTTGAAATCGGGAAAGCGTGTTTCGATTTCAGCGTTGCGCCGCCGTAGGCTGTCATACTCGGCGTCCGACATCTCTGGCGCGTCGGAAACGTAATAGGCGGCGTTTGCGTTCTCAAGCAGCGCGGCAAGACGACTCAGTTCCGCCTTGGCCTCTTCTGCCGTCATCTCCGAAATGTCTGTCTTCTGTGTCAAAACTCCGCCCCACACCGGTTTTCAGACCAGTGATAGGGCGCAGCATGGGTCAGGTCCAGATCGCAATCGTCGTGAGTGGTGGTATCAACCCCGGCCCGACCCGGTCGAGATGCATGGTCGCGTGACTTTTCGTTCAGGCACCAACGGCGAGACGCGGGCTTTCTACCTGATCGCCCTGCGGATCGCGCAAGACATAACCCCGGCCCCAAACCGTTTCGATATAGCTTTCACCATCGGTCGCGTTGCTGAGTTTCTTGCGCAGCTTGCAAATGAAGACATCGATGATCTTGAGTTCCGGCTCGTCCATTCCGCCATACAGATGATTGAGGAACATTTCCTTTGTCAGGGTGGTCCCCTTGCGCAAACTCAGTAGTTCCAGCATCTGGTATTCTTTGCCGGTCAAATGCACAGGCTGGTCGCCGGCGCTGACCGTTTTCGCGTCAAGGTTGACCGCAATCTTGCCCGTATGAATGATAGACTGCGAATGGCCTTTGGATCTGCGAATAATAGCGTGAATTCGCGCGACAAGCTCTTCACGGTGAAATGGCTTGGTCAAATAGTCATCGGCGCCAAATCCAAATCCCTTGATCTTGTTTTCCGTATCATCTGCACCCGACAGAATGAGAATTGGTGTTTCAACCCGCGCAAGTCGCAGTTGCCGCAGGACATCGTGGCCATGCATATCTGGCAGATTCAGGTCCAAAAGGATCAAATCATAGTCATAGAGCTTTGCCAGATCGATGCCCTCTTCACCAAGATCCGTCGCATAGACGTTCAGGTTGGCGTGTGTCAGCATCAATTCGATGCTCTTTGACGTCGTTGGGTCATCTTCAACTAGTAATACGCGCATTCCAAGCTCTCCGCCTCAATCGTTTTCCCGTTCCGCATTAACCTTGAACAAGAAAAGTTAACCGTGCGTTACCGTCAAAATTGATTATGGCATTGCAACTTATGGTTGTCGATACTTTTTGAGTGACGTCGCCTTCAACGCATCTTCGCCATGGTCCGCGACGGCGGCGATCCAGCTTCTGAATTCCTCATCGCTCAGCCCGTATTGTCGAAGCGCATCGGGTTGCGTTATCAGCCCATACAGTACCCCGCGAACGACCGCTGCCTTGCGCGAGGCCACCCAACGTCGCGTATTGGCCGGGGGCAAATCAGCCCGCGTCATGATCGTCCCGTCCGGAAGCGTCACAGCGCGCGGACCCTCCACCTTTTTCAGAAACATCTGTCATTCCTCTACATCACCCACTCAAATGTGACGCAGCAGACTTAACGAGGCATGAAACCGCCCCTTGTGAGTCTCTAAGATTTTCCTATATTCTGCGAGGCCTTCCCAACCGTGCAGGAGACGCCGATATGGCGCTGGATACAGACACCCCGCTAAATTCACTTGGCTTTGCCAAAGCCCCGGCTGACACGCGGGTTGTCGTAGCCATGTCCGGTGGTGTCGACAGTTCCGTGGTCGCCGCGGTTCTGGCTGACGAAGGCTATGACGTGGTCGGGGTCACGCTTCAGCTTTACGATCACGGTGCTGCCCTTGCCAGGAAAGGCGCCTGCTGTGCTGGGCTTGATATCCACGATGCGCGTCGCGTCGCAGAGGAACGTGGCTTTCCGCATTACGTTTTGGATTACGAAAACATCTTCAAGGATGCGGTGATCGACGAATTTGCCGACAGCTATCTCGCTGGCGCGACTCCTGTGCCTTGCATCCGTTGCAACGAACGGGTCAAATTCAAGGATCTGCTCGAAACGGCCCGCGATCTTGACGCCGACTGCATGGCCACCGGTCACTACATCCAGCGCAAGGTTGGAGCCAACGGGCCGGAATTGCACAGTGCCGAAGATTCCGCACGCGATCAGTCCTATTTCCTGTTCTCCACCACCCCGGAACAGCTCGACTATCTGCGCTTCCCGCTGGGGCATTTGCCGTCCAAGGCCGAGACCCGCGCGCTAGCGGCCAAATACGGGCTCAGCGTTGCAGACAAGCCTGACAGCCAGGACATCTGTTTTGTGCCCAATGGCAACTATGCTGCAGTGATCGAGAAACTGCGCCCGGACGCCGCCGATCCGGGCGAAATCGTTCACGCCGATGGTCGGGTGCTGGGTCAGCATGACGGGATCATCCATTATACCATTGGTCAACGTCGTGGTCTGGGCATCGGCGGCTTGTCCGATCCGCTTTATGTGGTGCGCCTCGACGTCGACAAACGGCAGGTTATCGTCGGCCCCAAGGAACTGCTCGCCACGCGCACGGTTCCGGTCCGCGAGATCAACTGGCTTGGCGATGTCCCGCTGACCAGCCAGTCAGATTGGCATATCTCGGTCAAGGTCCGCTCGACCCGCCCTCCGCGCGAAGCGATCCTGCGGCCCATCACCGAAACAACGGCGACGGTAGAACTGCTTGACGCCGAAGAGGGAGTCTCTCCGGGTCAGGCTTGTGTGTTCTACGAGACCGGTGGCAGCCGGATTTTTGGCGGTGGCTGGATCTGGCGCGGTTGAACCCGACTTTAGGCTGGACCGTAGTATTGCCTCACAAAAGGTCCGTAGCGCTGTCGCTGAGCACGTAGAGACCGGCGACGATCATCACATAGGAGCCAAGCGGTTCCGCACGTTTGGTCCAGCCCGGTGCCAACCCGCCATGTCGGAGCGGAACGTATGCAGTGAGAGCCATCGCTGCAATCGCAAGCAACGCCCCCGCGACGCCCCAAAGCCTGTAGCCCGGCAGGCTGTCGGTCAGGATCGGCACCAGAACACCAAACGTGTCCGCTGACATGCCAAGGAACATCAGGATCAGAGCAATCAGCCCACTGCTCCGCGGTAGTTGATCGCCATCTGGCTCTGGCTTTTGCCTCGCCCGGCGCGCGACGTAAATCCCACGTATCCCCATCGCAATCGGCACCACGCCAAGATAACCGGACCGTCCGGAAAGAACATCGCTGGCGCCCAGCGACACTGCAACGGAAACGCCGAGAACCAACACTTGTGCCACGACATAGCCAGTCAAAGCACGTGCCGCACCAAGCGGGATCTGGATGACGAACAGAACCAACAGATTGTCGATGTTGGTCAGAACAAGCGCCAGGCCGGTGCTGGTTGCAAAGGCAAGGTAATCCATTGCGGCGCTAAAGACGTGCCAGCACGGCCCGCGCTGCGCGCAACCCCGGAGCGTCTCCGCCTCGCCCCAGCCGCTCCATGGTCAGCTCCATCGCCTGCATCTGCGCGCCGGGATTGTCCAGCACTTTGTCCAGCGCTGTAGAAATCTGATCCGGCTGACAATCCGGTCCCAGACATTCCGGAACCACGCGGGTGTCGCTGACCAGATTGACCAGGGTCACAGTATCAATCAAGGCCATACGGCTGATGATCTGCCAGCTCAGCCAGTTGAACTTGTAGGCCACCACCATGGGCGTCTGCGCGGCGGCCAGCTCCAACGAGACGGTGCCTGATGCCGCAAGGGCCACATCCGCCGCGTGGAACGCCGCTCGCTTGTGTGCCTGTGCAGTTTCCGCATCGAATGCCCTCGGATCGACCACAACCGTGCCCACGGGCCAGTCTGCAACCCGCTCGCGCACCAGATCGGCAACCGGGGCCGCTGCTGGGACAACGATGCGCAGATCCGGATGTGATTGCGCCAACCGGGACAGAGCCCGACCAAAGACCGGCGTCAGCCGCGACACCTCGCCTTGGCGCGATCCGGGAAGCACGAGCGCAAATCTCTGATTGCCGAGATCGAATGCCGACCGAAATGCCGCGACCTCTTCCGCGGTTGCCTGCGGCTCTGCCACCACCGGATGCCCGACAAAGTCGCACTGCATTCCGGCGGCTTCCATGTAGGGAGGTTCAAACGGGAACAATGCCAACACCTGGTCGATCATGCGCGCCATTTTCTGCGCCCGCCCTGGTCGCCACGCCCAGACCGTCGGTGCCACATAATGCACCGTGCGGATCGGCGCGGCGGCCTTGACCTGCTTGGCTACACGCAGGCAGAAATCGGGGCTGTCGATGGTAATCAGAACATCCGGCTGGGCCTTGATCACCGCTTGTGCCGTCTCCGCGATCCGTCGTTTTAGATGTGTATACTTCGGCAGAACTTCGGCAATGCCCATGACGCTCAGCTCGTCCATGGGAAAGCGGCTTTCCAGCCCCTGCGCCTGCATCTGTGCACCACCTACGCCTTCAAACTGCACGTCCGGTACAAGGCTTCGCAGCCCCGTCATCAACGCCCCCCCGAGGCGATCGCCCGATGGCTCTCCCGCGATCAGAAAGACACGCATCAGCTGTTCCGGTCCCGCACCCAGAGAAAGAGACCTGCCTTATCGCAAGCCGCAACAACCTCGGCTTGGTTCAGCACCATCACCCCATTGGTTTCGATCACCACACCCTGCAATCCGACTGCGGCAGCAGCACCGATGGTATCGACACCGATGGTTGGCATATCCGCGCGCGTGTCCTGATCCCGCTTGGGCGCCTTGAAGAGCACACCGCCTCTGGGGTCCGCTTCCAGCCGCGCGCCGAGGCTCTGCAGCATCCAATCCGTGCCGTACACCGTTTCGATGGCCAAGGCCTGCCCCGCCTGCACGACACAGCATTGCCCCACATCCGCCGCCGACATTGCGTCGACAATCTGCGCAGCGCGGTCGGCATCGGCGCGGGCCGTATCGTCGGGCTCACACCGCGTCATGCACCCCGTCGCGGGCAGCAGTCCAGGCGCGATCTCATGTGCCGAGCGAACCGCGAAACCGGCATGTTCAAATACCGAAATCACCGCCCGCAATGCACCATCATCGCCCTGAATCAACGCCTGTTGCAACACCGGTATCAACGGCATCGTTGCGGCATCAATGGCCGACGGTTCAATCGCCGGACGGTCGATGGCCCCGGCAAGACAAATCTGGTCCACGCCCTTTGCCTTCAGGTCAGCCAGCAAGCTGCCGAGTGTTTCCAGACGGAACGTCTCGTCGACTTTGACCCCATCCGGCTCAAACCCAGCGAGGGCACAAACAATCGGGCGGGTTTCAAGCTGCTGAACAAGAGCGTGGGGCAGCCCGCCTGCCCCTGCAATAAGCGCCAATCCCATCTGTCAGCGCCCCGGAACCAGAAAAGACCGGTCGGTATGGCCGAGAACAAAGTCCACCATTTCATGGACCTGCTGGCTGTCGGTCTCTTTGCCCAGACGTTCGACACGTTCGTGGAATGTCCCTTCCCCTTGCGCCAGCATCTGAAACGCCGCCCGCAACGCGGTGATGTCTGACCGCGCCACGCCGCGCCGTTTCAGACCGACGAGGTTCAGCCCGTGCAATTCTCCACGCGGAGCCTGCACGAGGCCATAGGGGATCACGTCGTTTGTCACCATGGTGACAGCGCCGATGATCGCGCCGCGCCCGATCCGCACCCATTGATGGATACCGGCCAGACCGCCGATGATCACGTCATCCTCAAGCACACAATGCCCAGCGATGGCCGCCGAGTTGACCACGATCACCCGGTCCCCGACCTGCGCGTCATGTGCAATATGACAACCCGCCATGAACAGCCCGTCATCGCCAACGCGAGTCACGCCCCCACCGCCATCGGTGCCGGCATTCATCGTCACATGCTCGCGAATGCGGTTGCGCGCGCCGACTACCAACCGACTGTCCTCGCCCTTGAACTTCAGATCCTGTGGAATCTCTCCGATCACAGCAAACGGAAAGATCACCGTGTCATCGCCAATTTCGGTCTTTCCGGTGACCACCACGTGGCTTTTGAGTTCGACACGATCACCCAGAACCACGTCTGCGCCCACGATGCACAGCGGACCGATGATACAGTCCTGCCCAAAACGGGCGCCGTCCTCGATCACCGCCGTTGGATGCACTTGCGTCATTCCGTCAGCCCTTGGGAAAGTCGATCATGGCGGTGAATTCTGCCTCGGCAGCAAGTTCACCGTCCACAGTTGCCTTGCCACCAAATTTCCAGACTTTGCCGCCCGGTCTGCCGCGCAGGGTTTCAAGCTCCATAATCAACACGTCGCCGGGGATAACCTTGCGGCGGAATTTGCACTTGTCGATCGACATGAAATAGATCAGCAAATCCTGATCCACCACGTCGGCACCAACACCGATCATCACGCCCGCCGTCTGGGCCATCGCCTCGACGATGGTTACACCGGGCATCACCGGTGCACCGGGAAAATGCCCCTGAAAATGCGGTTCGTTCATCGTGACATTCTTGAAGCCCCGCGCAGAGTTGGTACCGTTGATCTCTTCAACCTTGTCCACCAGCAGGAATGGATATCGATGTGGCAGGATTCGCTGGATCAGATGAATGTCTGCGCGTTTCAAGTCGTCTGTCATTAAACATGTTCCTGAAATTGAGGCTGCAGGAACCTGAGTAACAACCCGGTCCGGCTTGGGCAAGTTACACTGTCGCATTTCAGCAGTACCAAGCGGAGTAGCCATAGGACCATGACGGCTGATCTGCTGGCCGTTCGTCCGTGCGGTACTAGTGTTAGTCGGCGTCGGCAGGCGCATCCGCTGACGTGACACCATCCTTGATGGTCGCATTCAACCGGTTGATCGCGACCTCTGTCACGTCAATCGCAGTAACGCTCAGGAATACGCTGGAGCGTTCCAACACCACGCCGGCGCCGGCCTCGCGCATGAGATCCGTGAGGATCGGGCGCGCAGCCTGGATGAATTTGACCTGCTCTTCCTCGTTCCTTTGAACCAGCGCGCGGGCCTTGGCGTCCTGTGTTCGGCGGAATTCTTTGACCTTCACATCAAATGCATCGGCAAGCTCCCGGAACGCTGCCGCTTCCATACTCGGGCGGCGCTCGGTCAGTTCCTGTTCCTCATTGGTGAGTTCCTGCTCAATACGCCGGTTTTCCTTCGCAAGCTCTCCGCTTGCAGCCTCAAACTCACGGGCGACCCGCTGGCCAAAGGCAGAATCGCTGAACAGGCGTTCAGATGAAATCGTCAGGATCACGCTGTCCGGCAGACCAAGCGCTTGTGAAGATGCGCCTGTCGGAATCACAAGTAGCAGCAGGAGGACCCGGATCAAATCCGCCAGAGCGGACCTCATACGTGCCGCGAGATGCTTCATCTGAAATCAGAACCGCGCCTGAAGCGTCAGGTCAAAGCTCTGTTCCTTGTCAAAGACCTCTTTCTGAATCGCCTTGCTGAAGTTGAAACGAAGCGGTCCAAAGCCGGTTGTCCAAAGCAGCGATACCCCGATCGCGGAACGCCACGATCCGTCCGCTCCGCATACCCCTGCAACACCCTCACACATCGCGCCAGCAGTATCGACATTCTGGGTACCCCAAAGGTTGCCGATATCGTAGAAGACGCCGCCGCGCAGCCCCAATTCCTCGGGCAATCCCAGTGGGAATTCGGCCTCGAAACGGGCAACAGCATAATAGTTGCCGCCGATGGCGTCATCGAATCCGTTAGACTGGTCACGAGGACCGATGCCAGCAGGTTCAAAGCCACGCATAATAGATGGTGTCAGGATGTACCGGTCGATGGACCGGCTGGGCGTATCTGACTCCCAGCTCAATGCCCCAGCTTCAAGGGAGGCCCTGATGACAACTTCTTCGTTCAGAATGCGCTTTTGGGCGACAATCTTGGCTGTGGATTTGATGTATTTGTTGTCACCACCAAGTCCCGCAAAATCTGCGCCGATCTGAAACAGGACACCCGCATTTGGATTAAGTCCGGTCAGTCGGCTGTCATAGATATAGCTAAGTCCGAATGCGCTGCTCGAACGGCGGCCCTGTTCGATCTCACGCAGGATGACCGCGCCACTATAGTCTTCTGCGGGGGTGCCGCGCGCTTCCATTTCGCTGTCATCATAGCTGTAACGCGTTTGGATTCTTCCGTTCTCACTGATCGGAAAGGTTAAGGAAGGGCTAATGAATCCACGGTCAATGTCGTAGCTTGCAAAGCTCGAAGATGCCGACGCAACACCAAGATCGATACTGAACTGCAAATCACGTCCCAGAAGATAGGGTTCTGTGAAGCCAAAGATGTAGGAGTCTGTTTCCTGCGCTGTCGAGATATTAAACGACAGCCGCTGGCCACGACCCAGAAAGTTGTTCTCTGTGAGACCTATGGCAATACCAAACCCATCGACCGCCGAGTAGGAACCGCCAAGGTTCAGCGATCCAGTGGGCTGCTCTTCGACATCTACATCAACGATAACCTGTGCGGGTGTCGATCCTTCGCGCGTGTCCACCTCAGCCGTCGCAAAAAAGCCGAGTGCACGAATACGCTCCGCGCTTTCACGAATTTCACGCGGGTTGAACGGGTCGCCCTCAACGCTCTTGAATTGTTGACGAATAACCCGGTCCAGGGTCGTTGTGTTTCCTTCGATGTCGATTCGTTCAACGAATATCCGAGGCCCTTTAACCAAGGCAAATTGCACATCAAGGGTAAGATCCCTGTCGTTGCGGGTAATCCGTGGCTCTACCCGAAGGAAATCCACACCTTGCTTGAGGCCGTGACGTTCCATCCGGGCAATGGAATTTTCAATCAGCGAAGGTGAATACACTACTCCGGGGCGCACCTTGAGAACATCCTGGTATTCGGCCGCATCAACACCGGTCATCTCGGATACCGTGCTGATCTGACCGAACTTGAACTGCTGCCCCTCTTGAACATTCATCACGAGATAAAAGCCGTCACGTTCCTTTGTCAGTTCGACATTTGTGCCGAGAATCCGAAAGTCGACGTAGCCTCGCGACAAGTAGAAGTCGCGCAGGACCTGCTTGTCGAACTCGATGCGGTCCTCGACAAGCGTGTCCGCGCGGATGAAGGTCCGTAGGAGACCTGCCTGCTTGGTCTCCAAGATACGGCGCAAACGTCGATCAGAAAACACCCGGTTGCCGACAAAGCTGATCCGTTCGACTTCGATCGTATCACCCTCGGCAATCTCAAATATCAGATCGACGCGATTGTCGCTGCGCCGGATGATGCGCGGGGTGACGGTTGCGGCAATCCTGCCTTGCTGCGAATACGCCTCGGCAATGATTCCGGCATCGGCCTCGGCAATGGTCGGGTTGAAGACTTGCCGCGACTTTGACTCAATAAATCCTTCGAGGTCTTCATCCTTAAGGCGGCGATTGCCTTCGATGCTGATCCGGTTGATCGTCGGGCGTTCCGTGACTGTGATCTGCAAAGTGCTGCCACGCGGTTCAAGATCGACGCTTTCAAAGACACCGCTGTCCACGATTCTCTGATATGCGGCGTTCAGTTCGCCCGCACTCACCGATTTTCCCGGGTTGATTCCCGTATAGGCCGCAATCGTCGCTGTCGGAATCCGCTTGTTGCCTTCGACCTGAATCGAATTGAACGTATAGGATTGCGCCGCCGCAATCCCCGCAGAGAACAGTGAAACTGTTGCAAAGACTAGAAAAAATGGGATCAGTCGCCGATACCATATATTGACGCAATTGCATGCGTGATCACGAGATATGCCCACAGCCCAGCCCAAACCCATCTGTCTTAACCCCGTCTCATCACAGCTTTGAGATTGTGATTATCGGGAATGTCAGATGATGTCAAAAGCACATGAGGAACGGTCTGTTCGGGTCCGTGCGACGTACTGAAGCAACATGGCAAGAGGGCGCTACAAGCTGGCCAGATACCCGCTTGCCAGCAAGGCCGTTATTATTGCCAGCAGGAACAACAGACGGTCCGCGTTCAACTCGACCATCAGGCTGAGTCCGCGATATGTTTTATGCAATGCCTGCATGACCGTGTTCCTTTGGCTCCATTCTTTTCCAGAGAACAAAAAAACAACTATAAGCAGAATGTGGCAAGACTGGGGCAAACCTGTGTTGCCGGCGTGGCGCGACTAAAACCACACGACTCAAAGCCTTATCAAAAAGCTGGCGATTTCAACTTGTTCTGAACAGAATCTCACGCAGATGCGCTTCGTGTTAGCAGAACAGGTCGTTGCCCAGGGCGAACACCATCAGCGACAGGATCAGGCTTAACCCGATGGCCATCAGGATGCGAAGCGCACCGTCACTTGGCGGTTTGCCCGCAACGGCTTCGTAAGCGTAGAATACCAGATGCCCCCCATCCAGCGCCGGAATGGGAAAGAGGTTCAACAGGCCAACTGCCGTCGACAGAACCGCGATGAACCAGATAAAGCTCTGCGCCCCTTGCGACGCCATCGCGCCTGACGTTTCCGCAATACCGATCGGGCCTGACATGTTGCAGGTGCTGATCGCGCCGGTGACCATATGCCAAAGACCCGATAGCGAACTGGAGATGATTGCCATTGTCTGCACGGAACCACCAACCACGGCCTCGCCCAACCCGGCCCTCTCGGTTGCAGGAAGGAACGCCATGCCACCGGCAATGCCGATACGCCAGTGTGTGACAAAGCCGCCATCCGCCTGTGGTTCGTCGGTGCGACGGGGGGCCAGCGCAAATTCAAGCGTTTCACCCTGCCGCCAGACATCCAGCAACAACACCCGGCCATCCGAAGACTCCACGGCAGATTTCAGTTGATCAAAGGCAAATATCGGCGCGCCATCAATGGCCGTGATCACATCCCCCGATTCCAGTCCGATATCCATCGCAGCGCTGCGCGGGGCGACCTGTGACACATAAGGCGGAAACAGGTAGGGACCTTCAACATCGCGCTCTTGCCCATCGCGCCGCACGGTGTAGTCAAGCGACGGTTCGACCGGAATGTCCTGGGTGAATGTCGACCAGGCTACGTTGTTGTCAAAGGCCGGAGCGGTAGAGCCTGAAATCGCGATGATTTCATCACCTTGGGCAAGTTGATGAAAGCCGGCAGGCAGGTCCTGAACTTCGCCAACTGTGAGCGGTTCGCTGACCACGCCCCGCGTCAGAACGATGGCCGAAAATACAAGGATGGACATCACGAAGTTAAAGATCGGCCCTGCCGCAACCGTGGCCGTTCTTGCCCACAGTGGCGCACCATGCATCGTGCGGCGCAATTCCGCCGGGTCACGCTCGGCGGTTTCCATCGCCTCGGAATCCTTGCCCGAAGCCGCGTTGGCATCACCAAGAAACTTGACGTATCCGCCAAAGGGCAACGCCGCAATTTGCCAGCGGGTGCCACGCTTGTCCATGCGACTGTAAAGCACCGGACCAAACCCCAGCGAGAATACTTCGGCGTGAATACCCGACCAGCGCCCCACGATATAGTGACCGTATTCGTGCACCGCCACGATGACCGAGAGCGCCACGACAAATGCGAGCAACGTATAAATAAGTCCGCCAAACTGCGGAATAAGCGACACTAAATCCAAAGTCTTATCCTGCTCGTTTTTCCATTGCGGCGTCGGCCCACACTCTGGCGAGATGGTCCGTTTGCATCACGGTTTCAAGGGTCATTTCTGTATCAATGCGCCCGGGTTCTGCTTCAAACCGTGTCAGGACGTCTTCGACAACGCTCGCCATGTCCACGAATCCGATGTGTCCTGCAAGAAATGCGTCCAACGCCCGCTCTTTGGCGCCGTTGAACACGGCGCCAGACAAACCACCACGTTTCATCACATCGCGCCCCAACCGCAAGGCAGGGTAACGCGCCTCTTCGGGTGCGCGGAACGTCATCTGAGCGATCTTGGCGAAATCCAGCCTTTCGACTGGAAGAGCGCAGCGTTCCGGCCAGTTTAGCGCAAAGCCGATGGCATGGCGCATATCAGGCGGCCCAACATGCGCCATCAATGCCCCGTCATTAAACCCGACCATGGCGTGTATCAGGGATTCAGGATGAACGATAACCTCGATCATCTCAGGTGAAATCCCAAAAAACTCTTTGGTTTCGATAAGTTCCAGCGCCTTGTTGAACATGGACGCGCTATCGATTGTGATCCTTTGGCCCATGTCCCAGTTGGGATGGCGTGAGGCCTGTGCCAGCGTCGCGCCTTGCAGTTTTTCGAGCGGCCAATCGCGAAACGCACCGCCACTGGCGGTAATGATGACCCGCTCGACAGCGTCCAGTTTTTCTCCGATCAGCGCCTGAAACACAGCAGAATGTTCACTATCAACGGGCAGTAATCGCCCGCCATTCTTTTCTGCGGTCTCAAGCACCAACGTCCCGGCGCAGACCAGCGATTCCTTGTTGGCCAAGGCCAGTGTCGCGCCCTGCTCCAATGCAGCCAGCCCCGGTTTCAGTCCAGCGGCACCAACGATTGCCGACATCACCCAATCGGCGGGCCGCGACGCGGCTTCGACCAACGCCTCCGGCCCGGCAGTGGCTTCAACTCCGCTGCCCGCGAGCGCGGCACGCAGGTCTTCCAATAGGTCTGGAAAGGCCGTGACCGCCACATCCGCATTCAGCGCGCGGGCATCCTTGGCCAGTTGCGCGATGTTGCGTCCGCCAGTCAACGCAACCACGTCATACTCGGCTTGGGCGTTTTCAAGCAGGTCGATGGTGTTCTGTCCGATGGACCCGGTCGCGCCGAAAATCGAGACCCGTCTCATCACACTGTCCCCGGAGGCAATCCGCACAGCCCCGCGATCACGAGAACAAAGAACGAGGCCCCCAACATACCATCAAAGCGGTCCAGAAACCCGCCATGACCGGGAATCAGAGTGCTTGAATCCTTGACGCCAACCATCCTCTTGACTGCGCTTTCAGCGATGTCCCCCATCTGCGCCGCAAACGCGACAAGGACAGAATAAGGCACCAGCAACAGGCTGGTGTCCTGCTGCGCGGCAAAGGCAAACCCCACCACCGCCGCACCGAGCCATCCCGCCACTGTCCCGGACCACGTTTTTTTCGGGCTGACCTTTGGCCAGAATTTCGGGCCACCCAACATGCGACCAGCAAAATACCCTGCAACATCCGACACGATCACGATCACGATCAACCAGATGATCCACACGAGGCCAAAGTCATCGCGCACGACCATCATTTCCAGCCCCGCCAACAGGACAAGAACCATGAACGCGCCACAGATCAAACGATGCTCGCGCGTGGCGAGAACCCCGAGGAGTACCGGCAATAGAAGCAGCGGAAACAAATAGGGGGTCGGCAGGTAGAGCGCGAGTATCAGCGACAAGGCCGCAACAACCGCTGTTGCAATCACCAGAGGCCCGCCCTGCCCGTTCAGCATCCGCAGCAGTTCCCAGATCATCGCACCACACACGGCACCGACAAAGATGTGAAAGACATCGGCGCCTGCCCAGATGGCCAACACGCCGACTGCGATCATGACAACTGCGGATCCGATGCGTGGCGCGAGATCCGCCCAGCGACCTGAGCCGCTCATGCGAGTACGGCGCCGAATCTGCGGTCGCGGGTGCCATAGCTGGTGCAAAGTCGACGCAGCTCTTCGGCCGAAAAATCAGGCCAGAGCGTGTCGATGAATTCATATTCGGAATAGGCCGACTGCCACAGTAAAAAGTTCGAGATACGCGCCTCGCCACTGGTTCGGATCACCAGATCCGGATCCGGCAGCACATGAGTATCAAGATAGCGTGGCAGCGTTTCCTCATCGACATCATCCGGGCTTAGCCGCCCGTCTGCGACATCCTGCGCCAGCCGTTTGGTCGCCCGCGCGACCTCGTCACGTCCGCCGTAGTTGAGGGCGATGGTTAGATGCACCAGATCGTTATTCGAGGTCATTTCCTCGAGCTGGTCCATCAGGATGACCAGCTTTTCGTCGAGTCTCACGCGGTCACCGATAAAACGCACGCGCACGCCACGTTCTTTCAGAGCACGGGCCTCGCGGGTGATATAGCGGCGAAACAGGCTCATCAGGCCGGCGACCTCGACCTGTGTGCGTTTCCAGTTTTCGGTCGAAAACGCAAATATCGTCAGATACTTGATGCCAAGTTCCGGGCAAGCCTCGACCACATCGCGCACTCGGCGTGCGCCTGCGTGATGCCCGAACAGTCGTGGCCGGCCACGCGCCTGCGCCCATCGACCATTGCCGTCCATGATGATTGCCACATGACGTGGACCGCCCGGAGGCGCCGTATCCGGAACCGGTGTCATGCCGCCCTGTTTCAAACCTGCATAATTTCCGCTTGTTTCGTTTCAAGCCCCGCATCGATGCCCGCGATATGCTTGTCGGTCAGTTCCTGAACGGTTTCTTCCCAGAATTTCTGATCGTCTTCTGACACAGAACCGTCGGACTTGGCCTTTTTGATCTGGTCCATGCCATCACGACGCACATTGCGGATCGCTACCCGTGCATGTTCGGCATATTGTCCGGCCACCTTGGTCAATTCGCGGCGGCGTTCTTCGTTCAATTCAGGGATTGGCAACATGATGATGGTGCCGTTCAACTGCGGGTTAATGCCAAGCCCGCTTTCCCGGATCGCCTTTTCGACCTTGCCGACCAAGCCTTTGTCCCAGACATTGATCGTGACCATGCGTGGTTCAGGTACATTGACCGTGCCCACCTGGTTGATTGGTGTCATCGCGCCATAGGCGTCGACCATCACCGGCTCGAGCATCGAGGCACTGGCGCGCCCGGTCCGCAGCGATGCGAATTCCGTGCGCAGGTTGGCCATGGCGCCATCCATGCGCCGTTCAAGATCATCCGTGTCCAGCATGAAGTCGTCAGACATATCGCTCTGTTCTCCCGAATTGCGCGTTTCGTTTCGTGCCGTTCAGTATCACTGCTGGCCTTCCGCCACGTTATTAGCAGAAGAACCGGGAAACGCCAGCGACACTTATTATCTAGATTACCCGCGACCGACGCAGGCCTTCCCCCAAATCAGCGTCACCCCTGAACCTTGGTATAGGTGCCCTCGCCCGCGAGAATTCCCTTAAATCCGCCGGGTTCATCCAGCGAGAACACGATAATGGGCAAGTTGTTATCGCGCGCCAGGGCAATCGCGCTGGCATCCATTACGCCCAGCCGTTTTGCCAGCACATCATCGTAGGAAACGAAATCGTACCGCTTGGCATCGTCATGTTTCGCCGGGTCCTTATCGTAGACGCCGTCAACCTTGGTGCCTTTAAAGATCGCCTCGCATTTCATCTCGTTCGCGCGCAGCGTCGCAGCCGTGTCGGTGGTGAAATACGGGTTGCCGGTGCCGGCCGCAAAGATGCAGACCCGCTTTTTCTCAAGGTGGCGAACGGCTCGGCGGCGAATATAGGGTTCTGCAACCTCATTCATGGTGATGGCGCTGATGACACGGGTATGAATATCCAGCGCCTCGAGCGCGGATTGCATCGCCAGCGCGTTCATCACTGTGGCGAGCATCCCCATGTAATCAGCGGTGGTGCGCTCCATCCCCTGTGCAGACCCTTGCAGCCCGCGAAAAATGTTGCCGCCGCCAATCACCATGCAAATCTCGACACCGAGATCGTGAACCGATTTCACCTCATGTGCAATCCGCTGTACCGTTGGCGGATGCAGACCAAATCCCTGATCCCCCATCAACGCCTCGCCCGAAATCTTGAGCATCACTCGGCGAAAGGCGGTACCGGATTGCGCGCCTTGCGCGATTGCAGTGTCGGAATCTGGGGAAGTGGTCATGTTGCGCTCCGCGGCAGGACGGGTTTATTTGCGCGCAAAATGAAGGAAATTGCGTCCGGGTACAATCCGCCATCCGGCAGTCGTGCGCAATGAGCTGTAGAATTTTCAAATCGCGCGACGGAGTGACCTGAAAAGCCCGATGCAAATACCTGATATACCGAAAGATAAACCAGTATTGATTGCCGGGCCGACCGCATCGGGGAAATCCGCGCTGGCATTGGAAATCGCCGAGCGGGACGGTGGCATCATTGTCAATGCCGATGCCAGTCAGGTCTATGACTGCTGGCGCATCCTGACTGCGCGCCCCTCGATGGAAGAGGAAGCGCGGGCTACGCATAGGCTGTACGGTCATATCCGCTGCACCGAGGCGTATTCCACAGGCCATTGGCTGCGCGAGGTCCTACCGCTGCTAAAGAGGCCGCGCCGCGCCATAATCGTCGGCGGCACCGGTCTCTATTTTTCTGCCCTCACTCAAGGTATCGCAAACATTCCACCAACGCCCACCGAAGTGCGCGACCACGCCGATGCGCTGAGCCATGACGCGCTGATTGCGGCGGTCGATGAACGCACCCTCGCCGGGCTTGATGTAAAAAACCGGGCACGCGTGCAGCGTGCCTATGAGGTACAGGCCACCACCGGGCGCACGCTTGCCGACTGGAAAGCCGACACTCCCCCTCCCGAACTGCCGCTGAGCGATGCGGTTCCGCTGGTCTTTGACGCACCGCGCGATTGGCTGAATGCGCGCATCGCTCGCCGTTTTGACCAGATGCTGGACATGGGGGCGCTTGAAGAAGTGCGGGCCATGCTCGACCAGTATGACTCCGCCCTGCCCGCGTTTCGCGCCATTGGCGTTCCCGAACTGATCGCACATCTACGAGGAGAGTTGAGCCTCGATGACGCGCGAGAGCGCGCCACGATTGCAACCCGGCAATTCGCAAAGCGTCAGCGTACATGGTTTCGCGCGCGAATGCAGGGTTGGACGTCGGTTTCGCCCGAGACCTGAGCGGCAACGCTGGGCATCTGTACCCAATTCCAACATCAGAAGTCATACAGCCCACGCATCATGGGTGCCGTCTCGGCAACGCAAGATCTGTCGTTTTATTGCGTCCGACATGTCGCAAATATTACCAGAATGTCGAAAGCGATCATTGACCTAAGCCCGAATCTCGTGCCGAATGCCGTCAGGGAATGAAGCCAAAAGCAATCATAAGCCGCGCGGGGGCCTGCTGGAAAAGCAGGACGCGACGTGCGTGTCATTCCGATACACTCATCAAATCGACAGGGAGAGTTAAATGACTCAGCAAACAATCAACGGCAAGCCCGTTCACTGGGCCGCCGAGATGCACGCAAAGGAATATCGCGAGGGCAAGATTACCCGCCGCGATTTCCTCGCTCGCGCATCGACATTCGGTGTTGCAACGGCCGCTGCCTACGCCATGGTCGGGCTGCCCATGCCAGCCCACGCCCAAACCGAGCCTCAGCCTGGCGGCACCATCAAGGTGCAGACCAGCGTGCGCCCCCTCAAGGACCCGCGCACATATGACTGGAGCGAGATGGGCAACCAGACTCGCGGAACCATCGAATACCTCGTCGAGTACAATTCCGACGGTTCCTTCCGCGGCATGTTGCTCGACAGCTGGGAGATCAACGACGACGCGACCGTCTACACGCTCAATCTGCGGCAGGGCGTGACCTGGAACAATGGCGATGCGTTCACCGCAGATGATGTTGCGCGCAATATCGCGGGCTGGTGCGACAAGAGCCTTGAAGGCAACTCGATGGCTGGTCGTTTTGCTACGTTGATCGACGAAGAAAGCGGTCAGGCGGTCGAGGGTGGCATCGAAGTGGTCGATGATCACACGGTCAAGATCAACCTGCAAAAGCCTGACATTTCGCTGATCGCGGGCATGTCCGACTATCCGGCAGCCATCACACATTCCACGTACCAGACCGATGATTTCACCGCGAATGTCGGCACTGGCCCGTTCCTTATCGAAGAGCTGGAAGTCGGCGTGAAATGTACGCTGGTGCGCAACACCGATCACTCTTGGTGGGGTACGGATGTCTATGGCGGCCCCTATCTCGACCGCGTGGAATACATCGACTATGGCACTGATCCCGCGGCCTGGCTTGCGGCGATTGAATCCGAAGAAGTCGACATGCTGCACGAGAGCGTCGGCGAATTTATCGATGTGCTCGACGGACTGGGTCTCGTGAAATCCGAAGTGGTTACTATGGCCACAGTCGTCGTCCGCCCCAACCAGTTGGCCGAAATCGACGGCACGCAGCCCTACGCGGACAAACGTGTGCGGCAGGCGCTCGCGATGGCGGTCGACAACTCGGTCCTTCTGGAACTTGGCTATGGCGGACGCGGCGAAGTTGCCAACAACACCCATCTTGGCCCCAAGCATCCCGAGTATTTTGATGTTGGCGCGGCCAAACATGACCCCGACGCGGCCAAGGCTTTGATGGAAGAAGCGGGGATGATGGACTTCGAACATGAAATCCTGTCCATCGACGATGACTGGCGCAAGAACACCACTGATGCGGTGGCGGCACAACTGCGCGATGCGGGTTTTCAGGTCAAACGCTCGGTTCTGCCCGGCTCGACCTTCTGGAACGACTGGACCAAGTATCCCTACAGCTCGACCAACTGGAACCACCGTCCGCTGGGCGTGCAGATCTGGGCGCTTGCCTACCGGTCAGGTGAGGCCTGGAATGAATTCGGCTGGGCGAATGCGGATTTCGACGCCTTGCTCGAAGAAGCCTTGTCCATCGCCGATTCAGACAGGCGCCGCGAAATCGCTGGCAAGGCGGCGGCCTTGATTCAGGAAGAAGGCGTGACGATCCAACCATACTGGCGCGCACTGTACCGTCATATGCGCGAAGGGCTTGTCGGCACTGACCAGCACATTGCGTTTGAACACCATCAATACAAATGGGGATTGGCCTCCTAAGCCAGCCCTCTTCCCCGCTCCGGCTCGCCGGGGCGGGGCACCTCTCGGGACCGGGGCCACAATCGCCCCTGCAAGACAGACACCGGACCAAACCGGGCCATCCCGCACCTGACCGACAGGGGACATAATGGGACTATTCATTCTGCGCAGAACGGGCGTGATGATACTGACGGCGATCTGCCTCACCTTCATCGTGTTCTTTCTGACCAATCTCTACCCGAACCTCGAAAAGCTCGCCAAGACCCAAGGCAACTTCCGCATGTCTGACGAAGCGGTCGAAAGCTGGCTGACCAAAGGGGGCTATATGCAGCCCTTGCCCGTCAAATACGGTCAGTGGTTGGGCGTGTTGCCCGGCTGGACTCTGGAAAGCGAAGACGGCTTTACCGGCCGCTGCATACGGGGAACCGCCACCGCCGAAGAGGCTGCAGATGCCCGAAGGTTCTGTGGTATCCTGCAAGGTGACTGGGGCTATTCGACTGTGTTCAAGGATGAGGTCTCGGGCATCATCGCCACGCGGCTCGGCCTGACGGGCAAGTTGATGTTCTGGGTTCTGGTCCTGATGATCCCATCGGCCCTATTGGTCGGGGTGCTCGCCGGGATGCGCGAGGGAACCGCAACCGACCGCACACTTTCGACCTTTTCGATCATCACCACAGCGACGCCCGAATATGTATCAGGCGTGATCTTTATCGCGGTCTTTGCATCCTCGGCGGTCGGTCTGAAATGGTTCAAGGGCACGGCGACCTCGGCGATGGAGAACGCCAATTTCGAAAACTTCTTCCTCCCGGTCCTCACCATCTCGCTCTACGGCATGGGTTATATCGCGCGGATGACGCGGGCCAGCATGACCGAAGTGATGACCGCGCAATACATTCGAACCGCCCGGCTCAAAGGCGTGAAATTCTCGAATATTGTCGTGAAACACGCGCTTAGAAACGCGCTGATCGCTCCCTTTACGGTGATCATGCTGCAGTTCCCGTGGTTGCTGAACGGCGTCGTCATTGTCGAGACCCTGTTCAACTACAAGGGCTTTGGCTGGGTGTTGGTGCAGGCCGCAGGCAACAACGACATCGAGCTGTTGCTCGCGGTGTCGGTGGTTTCGGTGATCGTGGTTCTGGTGACCCAGCTGATATCGGATATCGGCTATGTCTACCTCAATCCGCGCATCCGTATATCTTAAGGGAGGGCAGAGAACATGGAACCTCTCGGCACATTCGATATCATCATCCGCGTCCTCTATCAGTTCACCTCAGTGTGGATCGCGCTCATCATCCTGTTTGCAGTCTCGATCGCGTTCAAACGCAGATTGGGCCTCTACGGGAAACTCTTTGACAGTCCCATCGGCATGATCGGGTTTGCGCTGGTGATGTTCTGGGTTTTTACCGGCATCTTCGGAGCGCTCGACCTGATCGTGACCCATGATCCGCTGGCGCAGATATCCGGCATGAAAAACAAGGTGCCCGGCACGCCGCTCCCTGACCCCGAAGAGGGGCAATATGGCTGGTATCTGCTCGGCGGTGACAACCTTGCCCGCGATGTATTCAGTCGCATGGTCAGCGGGGCCTGGGTGGTGGTGCAGATCGCGCCGCTTGCCACGCTATTTGCCTTTATGGTCGGCATCACGCTGGGTCTGCCTGCGGGTTACTATGGCGGACGGCTCGATACGCTGCTGTCATTCCTTGCCAACCTGATCCTTGCCTTCCCAGTGATCCTGCTGTTCTACCTGCTGGTGACCCCGGAAATCGTGGCGACCGGCGTACCGAACTATATGGCGACAGTGCTCTTCGTCTTTCCCATCGTCTTTGTCGGCGTCCTGCTGAATTCGCGGTATTACACCCAGCCCGGGTTCCGAACTCCGCTCCTCATCGGAGTGTTGGGTGTGATGGCCTGGCTTTACCTGTCGCTGATTTCTGAAGTCGGCACCAAGGTTGCGATCCTGCCCGGCGTGCTCGACATCTTTGACATTCCCGGTGGCATTCTTGTGGTGTTCGTCTCGGTGGTTTTCGTCAACTCACCCACGGTGTTCCGCATCGTGCGCGGGCTGGCGATGGACATCAAAACCCGCGACTATGTGGCCGCCGCGCAAACACGGGGCGAAGGTCCGTGGTACATCATGCTGTGGGAAATCCTACCCAACGCGCGCGGCCCGCTGATTGTCGATTTCTGCCTGCGTATTGGCTATACCACCATCCTCCTCGGAACCTTGGGTTTCTTTGGCCTCGGCCTGCCACCCGAAAGCCCGGACTGGGGCAGCACGATCAATGAAGGCCGCAAGCTCTTGTCGATCTACCTGCATCCTGCCCTGCCCCCGGCCTTTGCATTGCTCAGCCTGGTGTTGGGTTTGAACTTGCTGGCCGATGGTCTGCGTGAAGAGAGCCTTAAGGACTGATGCTGGCCTTACTAGCAAATGTAATGGCAATCAGTGCGGCAATTGTTGCTTCTGTCTTTTGGTTCCTAAGCGCGAGAAAGGAACCACCGGCTACGTATGGCTACGGCACTTATGCACCAGATGATTGGGAAACCAATCCTTCGCCTGCTCTACTTTGGGCGAAAGACAATGCCAAAAAGAGTAGGTATGCCGCTATCGCTTCTGGCGTATCCGCAATGTTTTTCGCACTGGCGACCACACTCGACCTTATCGGAAAGGCAAGTTGATCAATGACGAAATTGGATTACGACGGACCGATCCTCGAAATCGACAAACTATCGATCTCGTTCTTCACCCGGCTGCGGGAAATCCCGGCGGTCATGGATTTTTCGGCCACCGTACAACCCGGCGAGGCGGTTGGTCTTGTCGGTGAATCCGGATGCGGGAAATCCACGGTTGCGCTTGGTGTCATGCAGGACCTTGGCAAAAATGGCCGCATCGTCGGCGGTTCGATCAAGTTCAAGGGACGCGATCTCTCTGCAATGAGCGAAGAGGAGTTGCGCGGCATCCGTGGCAGCGAAATCGCGATGATCTATCAAGAGCCGATGGCCTCGCTGAACCCGGCGATGAAAATCGGTAAACAGCTGATGGAAGTGCCGATGATCCATCAGGGCGCATCGGAAAAAGAGGCCTTTGAACGCGCCCTTCAGGTGGTCACCGACGTCAAGCTGCCCGACCCAAAGCGTATCCTCAATTCGTTCCCACACCAGCTTTCCGGTGGTCAGCAACAGCGCATCGTGATCGCCATGGCGTTGATGTCCGAACCGGCGCTTTTGATCCTTGATGAACCGACCACGGCGCTAGATGTGACGGTCGAGGCGGCCATCGTCGAACTGGTCAAGGATCTGGGCCGCAAATACGGCACCTCCATGCTGTTCATTTCCCACAACCTCGGCCTGGTGCTGGAAACCTGTGACCGCATCTGCGTGATGTATTCCGGCGAGGCGGTGGAACGCGGCAGCATCGAAGATGTGTTTGATGAAATGCAGCATCCTTATACACAGGCGCTCTTCCGGTCGATCCCGCTGCCCGGTGCCGACAAAAACAGCCGCCCGCTGGTTGCGATTCCGGGCAACTTCCCCCTGCCTCATGAACGGCCCAAAGGCTGCAATTTTGGCCCGCGCTGCGATTATTTCGAAGAAGGTCGCTGTGATCAGGGTGACATCATGATGGAGCCGGTTCCGGGAAATGACCGCCACCACACGCGATGTCTCAAGTTCAAAGAGATCGACTGGAACGCGCCGATGCAACAGGCGGAGACCAAGGAAAAGGGCGAAATCGGTGATGTCGTCCTCAAGATGGACAACCTCAAGAAATACTACGAGGTCGCGGCCAATGCGATGTTCGGCGGCGGCAGCAAAAAGGTCGTCAAGGCCAATGAAACCCTCAGTTTCGAGGCGCGAGAATCCGAAACCCTCGCCATCGTCGGTGAATCGGGCTGCGGCAAATCTACGTTTGCCAAGGTGCTGATGGGGCTGGAAACCGCGACCGAGGGGCAAATCCTGCTGGATGGCCGCAATATCGAACAGATCCCCATCGAAAAGCGCGACACCAAGACGATCAGTGACGTGCAGATGGTGTTCCAGAACCCGTTTGACACTTTGAACCCGTCGATGACCGTCGGTCGCCAGATCATTCGCGCGCTCGAAATCTTTGGCATCGGCAACAGCGAGTCCGAGCGCAAGGCGCGGATGCTGGAACTGCTCGATCTAGTCAAACTACCCCGTGCCTTTGCCGAACGGATGCCCCGCCAGCTGTCCGGTGGTCAGAAACAGCGCGTCGGCATTGCCCGCGCCTTTGCCGGTGGCGCGCGGATTGTGGTTGCGGACGAACCGGTGTCGGCGCTGGACGTGTCGGTTCAGGCGGCCGTGACCGATCTGTTGATGGAGATTCAGCGCAACGAGAAGACCACGTTGCTTTTCATCTCTCACGATCTGTCGATCGTGCGCTACCTGTCGGACCGGGTCATGGTCATGTATCTTGGCCATGTGGTCGAGCTTGGCACCACCGATCAGGTCTTTTCCCCACCTTATCACCCCTATACCGAGGCATTGCTCTCCGCGGTTCCGATCGCGGACACCTCAGTGGAAAAGAAGCATATCGTGCTCGAAGGCGATATCCCGTCCGCGATGAATCCACCCAGCGGTTGCCCGTTTCAGACCCGCTGCCGCTGGAAATCCGAAGTCCCTGACAATCTTTGCGAGCGAGAGGTGCCTCCGGTGCGGATGCTGCCAGGCGATCATCAGGTCAAATGTCACCTCAGCGACGCGAAATTTGCAGAGATGGAACCGGTCATCAAGATTGCCGCAGAATAAAGGGCGATAGCGATCCTCTGGAATAGGGTCGCTGTCAAACAGCCCTAGCTGCCCCAGATGACCTTCACGTAGTTCTTGGTTTCCTTGTAAGGCGGAACGCCCCCATGCTTTTTCACAGCTTGGGGTCCGGCGTTATAGGCTGCCAGGGCCAGTCGCCATGATCCGAACTCGCGGAATTGGCGTGCGAGATACCGCGCGCCACCATCCAAATTCTCATACGGGTCCTTGGGATCAACGCCCAGTGCCCGCGCCGTTGACGGCATCAACTGCGCCAGACCAAACGCCCCCTTGTGCGAGCGGGCCTTAGGGTTCCAGCCTGATTCCTGCTGGACCAACCGCGCAAACAGTTCCTCAGGTACATTGTGCCGGCGTGCGGCCTCCTTGGCCATGCTCAGGTACTTGCCGCGATACTTGCCGCGGTAAGACTGCGTGCCGCCTTGGCTGGGGGTGTGGATCGTTGGCGGTTTCAGCCGGGCCGAATTCGCATACTGCTTGGCCGCACGACCGTCGAGCACCCGCGTCTGCGATGCAAACAGGTTCCGTTTGTTCTTTGTCGAGAACATATCCGCATGCGCGGCATGTGCCAGCCCCATGCTGGCAATCGCAATCGTCAACGCCAACCTGCGCATCCGGTCCACTTCCTGCTCACTGTTCCTCGGCGCGCACTATACCCAATTCATTCAGAAACGCCAGACATCGGCGTCTGTGTGGCGTTTACTTTGTTTAAACCTTCGTCCCGGACGTATAGGCTGGCGCAAACCGGGTCGTCAGGATTCGGATACAGTCCACACTTTACAGGAACAGGAAGCGCCATGGCCGGCTCAGTCAACAAAGTCATTCTCATCGGAAATTTGGGTGCCGACCCCGAAGTGCGCACGTTTCAGAACGGCGGCAAAGTGTGTAATTTGCGCATCGCCACAAGCGAAAACTGGAAAGACAAAAACACCGGCGAGCGGCGGGAACGCACCGAATGGCATTCCGTTGCCATCTTTAACGATGGGCTGGTTCGCATTGCCGAGCAATACCTGCGCAAAGGCAGCAAGGTCTATATTGAAGGTCAGTTGCAGACCCGCAAATGGCAGGACCAATCCGGTCAGGATCGTTATTCGACTGAAGTTGTTCTGCAGGGATTTGGCGGCACCCTGACCATGCTTGACGGTCGTGACGGCGGCGGCGGCGGTCGCAGCGAAGGCGGATATGGCGGTGGCCAAGGTGGCGGATATGACCGAGGCCAGCGGGATGACGGGTATGGCGGCGGTGGACAAGGCGGCGGTCAAAGCGCCCCGTCTTCACGCGATATGGACGACGAAATCCCGTTCTAAAGCAATTCGGCGCAAACCAGAATTATTTAACGCTGCATGAAATCATGGATTTCAGCGCGTTAGATTCTGGGCAATGATACAGCCCAAAGGCGAAACGCTATAGGACCTCTAATCGTCCTCCAGCGACACTCACATTCGACTGTCTGAACAGGGTCACGCCTTTGGCGTGACCCTGTACTCATCTTCGGAAACGTGCTCCAACCAACTGGCAACAGCACCGTCCTGCGCCTCTTGCATTGCGATATGGGTCATGCCCGTGTCCGGCGCAGCGCCGTGCCAATGCTCTTCCTGCGGTGGTATCCAAACGGTATCTCCGGCCCGGATCACACGCGGCGGCTCTCCTCTTAACCCAACCAACCCGACACCCTCGGTCACATAGAGCGTCTGCCCCAATGGATGCGTATGCCAAGCCGTGCGCGCAGCGGGTTCAAAACTCACCCGCAACGCGCGCAGCCTTGCCGGTTCCGGTGCCTCGACGATCGGGTCCTGCCAGACGGTTCCGGTAAACCAGTCGGAACTGGCACGTTGAGTCGGACGCTGTCCTGCTGCGAAAATATCCATATCCGTATCCTTTTATTGCAGGTTCTTCAGGCGTGGGTTCAGCAGGCAAGTTCGATCAGGTATGGCCCGGAAACTGACAGACCGGCCTTGATCGCCGCTTCCAGCCCCGGCGCATCTTCGGCGCGACAGCCATCGACGCCCATGCCGCGCGCCATTTCGATCCAGCCCAGTTCAGGCCGGTTCAGCGACAGCATATCAACCGCGCGTGGGCCTGGGTTCTGCACACCCACATTGGTCAACTCGCCGCGCAGAATTTCATAGCTCTGATTGGCAAAGATCACGACGGTCACATCCAATTGTTCCCGCGCCATGGTCCAGAGCGCCTGCAACGTGTACATCGCGCTGCCATCACCGATCAGCGCCAGAACCTTGCGGTCCGGACAGGCGACTGCAGCGCCGATCGAAACCGGCATGCCATAGCCGATAGAGCCACCACAATTGTTGATCCAGCTATGCGGAGCAGCGCCCGTCGTCCCGGCAGAAAAGGCGCGTCCCGTGGTGACCGATTCATCGACGACAATACCATTTTCGGGAATTGTGCGGGCCAGAACGGCGGCAATCGCTTCGGATGTGGCCGCACCAATCGGCAGCCCGATATCCTGTCGCGCTCCAACTCCTGCAGGAATGAGCCCGGCGGCACCCACAGCATCTGACAGCGCCTCAAGCGTCCCGACCAGATCATCACCCGCCCCCGCGAGTGGGATAATCTCGGCATCCTCTCGCGTCAGAATTGCTGGTTTTCCGGGATAAGCAAAGAACCCGATTGGCGCACGCGCACCCACCAGAACGATCCGCCGATACCCGCTGAGCGCCTCAAGCGCCAAATCAATCGGATAGGGCACCCGATTGACGGCAACCCGACCTGCACCACGCTCCATCCGGGCATTGGACCATTCTGACAACAGCGCACAGCCGGTCTTGGCCGCGATCCGCCCTGCCGAATCCAACGCCGCGTCACTCAGCGCATCGCCGCCCAACAGCAACAGACTGTCCGGCCCGCTCAGCGCCGCAATCGCCTGATCCAGTCCGGTCGTATCCAGATGCCCACGTTCCGGTACGGCACAGGGGTCCGCCACCTGCCCACCGGTTGTCCATGCCGTGTCACTTGGAAGAATCAGTGTCGCGACCTGTCCCGGTGGCGTCCGCGCCGCCTGAACCGCACGCGCGGCATCCGCCCCCACATCAGCGGCACTACCAGACGCATGCACCCAATGTGAAACCGGACGTGCAATTCCGGCAATATCCGACGTCAGCGGAGCGTCGAGTTCGATATGGCTCGCGGCATGTTCGCCAACGATATTGACCACACCCGAGCCTGCCTTTTTCGCGTTGTGCAGATTGGCCAACCCGTTCGCCAGCCCCGGCCCAAGATGCAACAGCGTACAGGCCGGACGCCTCGCCATCCGATAATACCCGTCGGCAGCACCCGTCGCCACGCCTTCGAAAAGTGCCAAAACGGATCGCATCCCCGGCACCTGATCCAGCGCGGCCACGAAATGCATCTCGGATGTCCCCGGATTGGTGAAACAGGTATCCACCTCACTCGCGATCAAGGATCGCACCAGGCTCTCTGCACCGTTCATGTCTGTCATTGCCCTGCCCTTTCTGAAATTTGCCCGATCCTACGCGCATGCCGAAGAGCGATGCAAACAGTCCGGCAGGTGTTGCCGTTTCCTGCATGATCTGAAAGAGTTGCGCGGCAAGTCCAGCGGGAGCCCGACACATGCACTACCACACCCCGACCAGTTTTGATGACGCCATCGCGATCGCGGCAGAGGCCACCGGCACCACGCGCTTTCTCGCCGGTGGCACCGATGTGCTCGTTCAGATGCGCGCCGATATCCTGACGCCCGACACCCTGATCAACGTCAAGGGAATCAGCGGCGTCAAAGACATCACCCGAACGCCCGAAGGCGGCTGGCAGATCGGCATTGCCGTTGCCGGTGCCGAGATGACCGAACATGCAGAGTTGACCCGCGACTGGCCCGGTGTGGTCGAGGCCACCGACCTGATCGGATCGACCCAGATTCAGGGGCGCTGCACGATGGTTGGCAATCTGTGCAATGCTTCGCCTGCCGCCGATGCCGTGCCTGCCATGGTCGCCGCCGAGGCCAGCGTCACGGTGACCGGACCGAACGGTACGCGGCAGGTCGCCGTCGAAGACATCCCAACAGGCCCCGGCAAGACCAGCCTGGATGCGGGCGAAATGATTACCGCTGTGCATCTCCCCCCGCGCGGCACAAATGGCGGTGACGCCTATCTGCGGTTCATCCCACGCACGGAAATGGACATCGCGGTCGTTGGCTGTGGCATCAACCTGCGCCTTGACGGCGACACAATCACCGAGGCGCGCGTTGCGCTTGGCGCGGTCGCCCCGACCGTGCGACTGGTGGCCGAAGCCGCCGAGGCAATCATCGGCACCACGCTTGATGACGCGGCCCTTACGGCGCTTTCTGAGGCGGCCAGCGCCGCTTGTTCGCCGATTGATGACAAACGCGGCACCGTCAAGTTCCGCACCCACGTAGCCGGGGTTCTGGCGCAGCGCGCGGCCAAGATCGCCTATGCCCGCGCCCAAGGCGAAAAGGACAGCTAAACCATGAGCAAGATACACGTCACCACCACCATCAACGGCGATCAGGTCGAATACCTGTGCGACCCACGCGAAACGCTGCTGGATGTATTGCGCGACCGGCTGGGACTGACCGGGGCCAAGGAAGGCTGCGGCACCGGCGATTGCGGCGCTTGCTCGGTCACTCTGGATGGTCGGCTGGTCTGTTCCTGCCTGATGCTCGGCGCCGAAGCCGAAGGCCACGAGATCACCACCATCGAAGGCATGGCCACCGGCGAAGAACTGCACCCGCTGCAGCAGAAATTCATCGAGTATGCCGCGCTTCAATGCGGCATCTGCACTCCGGGGATCCTCGTTGCGACCGAGGCATTGCTGAAGAAGAACCCCAACCCGACCGAAACCGAAGTGCGCTATTGGTTGGCGGGCAACCTCTGCCGCTGCACAGGGTATGACAAGATCATTCGCGCCGTGATGGACACGGCTGCAGACATGCGGGAGGCGTCGTAATGGCACTGGATTCTGAAAAGACCACTGGTTTCACCCAAGTCGGCACCCGCCCAAACCGGCCTGATGGCATCGACAAGGTGACCGGTCGTGCGCGCTTTGGCGCCGATGCCACCGCACCAGGCATGCTGTTTGCCAGCATCGTGCGCAGCCCGCACGCCCATGCCCGGATCAAGAATATCGACACCTCCAAGGCGACGGCGCTGGCCGGGGTCAAAGGCATCGTCACCCGCGCCGATTTCGCGACCGGACTGACCGGTGAGAACTGGAATATCCTCGAAAACGTCATGGCGGGCGATACCGCGCTTTATGATGGTCACGCGGTCGCGGCCGTTGCCGCCACCAGCGCCCTGATTGCGCGTGACGCCGCCAAGCTGATCGAGGTCGAGTACGAAGTGCTGCCCCATGTCACGGATGTGGACAAGGCGATGGCCGACGACGCGCCGGTGATCCGCGCAGGCACGGCCGACAAATCCGTTCCCGAAGGGCTGCACCCCAACGTCGTGCGCTATCACGAGAGCGGACATGGCGATGTAGAGGCCGGGTTCGCCGAGGCAGATCTGGTTATCGAGGATCACTTCAAGACCGAGGCCACCCACCAAGGCTATATCGAACCCCATGCCTGCCTTGCGACGCTGGGTGGAGATGGCAAGGGCGAGCTTTGGTGCTGTACCCAAGGTCACTGGAACGTGCAAAAGATCTGCGCCGCCCTACTGGGCGTTGAAACTGCCAATCTGCGCGTGACAGCGTCTGAAATCGGTGGTGGTTTTGGTGGCAAAACGGCTGTTTTCATCGAACCCGTCGCGCTCGCACTGGCGCGCAAGACGAACAAGCCGGTCAAGCTGGTTATGCCGCGCGCCGATGTGTTCAAGGCCACCGGCCCTACCGCGTCGACGTCGATGGATATCAAGATCGGCATGAAGAAGGATGGCACCATCACTGCGGCGCAAGGCACCTTCCGCCTGCAGGGCGGAGCGTTTCCGGGCGCACCAATGGAATTCACCGCCATGTGCGCCTTTGCCCCCTATGCGCTGAAGAACGTGCATCAGGTCGGCTATGACGTAATCTCCAACCGACCGAAACAAGCAGCCTACCGGGCCCCCGGTTCGCCGATGGCGGCGTTTGCGGTGGAATCGGTGATTGACGAGCTGTGCAATCAGCTTGGACTCGACCCAATCGAAACCCGGCTCAAAAACGCCTCAAAGAAAGGCACCAAGGCGAGCTTTGGGCCGATGTTTGATCAGATCGGTCTGGTCGAAACACTTGAGGCCGCGCAGTCACATCCGCATTACAGCGCGCCTTTGAAACCCGGTCAGGGCCGTGGGATTTCCTGTGGATTCTGGTTTAACCATGGCGGCGAAACTGCTGTTAATCTTGCACTTTCCGAGGATGGAACGGCCCAATTGGCGGTTGGCACCCCCGATATCGGAGGCAGCCGCGCGTCCATGGCGCTGATGGCCGCCGAAGAGCTTGGCATACCCTACGACAATGTCCGCGTGACCATCGCCGACACTGCAACGCTCGGCTATAACGAAGTCAGCCATGGCAGCCGCGTCACTTATGCCAGCGGTCTCGCTACCATCGAGGCCGCACGCGATGCCGTGAAAAAGCTCTGCGGTCGTGCCGCCGCGAAATGGGGTATCCCCGAAGACGCAGTGAAATGGGAAAACGGCTGTGCCGTGCCCTCGGGCCCCAATGCCGGTGATTTTGACCCGCTGCCCATCGCCGAGATCACCAAACGTATGGGCGCAACCGGCGGTCCGATCGTTGGTCATTTCGAGGCTACGCCCGAAGGCGCTGGCGTCAGCTTTGCCACCCACATCGTCGATGCAGAGGTTGATCCCGAGACCGGCAAAACCAGCGTCGTGCGCTATACCGTGGTGCAGGACGCGGGCAAGGCAATTCACCCCACCTATGTCGAAGGTCAGTATCAGGGCGGCGCGGCACAGGGCATCGGTTGGGCGCTGAACGAGGAGTATATCTATGGCGACGACGGGCGGCTTCAGAACGCCCTGTTCCTGGATTACCGGATTCCCGTCGCCAGCGACCTGCCCATGATCGACACGGTGATCGTCGAGGTTCCCAATCCCGGTCACCCCTACGGCGTGCGCGGTGTTGGGGAAACGTCGATCTGCCCGCCACTTGCTGCGATTGCAAATGCGGTTTCTGCAGCGGCGGGCGTCCGGTTGCGCGAATTGCCAATGTCACCGCCGCGGATTCTCGCGGCGCTCGACCACCAAAGCGATGGTTGAGGTCAATCTCTGGTCGGGCCTGCGCGCCCTTGCTGATGGCAAGGAAAGCGTTGAGGTCGATGCCAAAACAGTTGGCGAGGTCTTGGATGGCCTCGTCAAAGCTCACCCCGGATTGCAGGACGCAATTGACGCTGGCGTATCAGTCGCCGTCGACGGGCGTGTCATCGCCAGCAGCCTGACTGAGCCGGTGCAACCGGATAGCGAGGTATTTCTGATGCAACGTCTGAAAGGCGGATAGTTTCAGTAGATATCGACGGCTTCTGGATCACGCAAAGGCATAGCTTCCGCCCCGCTCCAGCGCCCGGATAAAGCCCGGTCGCGCGTGGATGCGTTCTACAAACTCTGCCAGCTTGGGATGCGCCTCACCGCGCCCTTGCCGCACCGCGACTTCGGCGGGAAAGCTCATCATGATGTCGACCGCTGACAACTCATCAAGCACAAAGTGACCGGATGGGCGCAGAATGACCTCCATATAGTTAAAATGTATATCCAATTGTTGCTCGATCCGGGGGCCGAGCGGCGCACCCGCGGCACCCAGCTTGCCAACATAAAGCGCCAGCAGAATTGGTGTCATCGCGGACCCTTCGGCGAAATGCATCAGCTCCTGATGGGAAATCCAGGCATCGCTTCCCGCCGGGGGAACCATCTGTGATCCGTATCGCGAACAAATATATTCAACGATCGCACCGCTCTCCGCGATCAGGCGCCCATCATCTTCGATCATCGGAGATTTACCGAGTTGGTGGATCTCCAACAGTTCCGGCGGCGCGAGATTGGTTTCCACATCGCGTTGATAGGTCTTGAGATCATATTCCAGACCCAACTCTTCGAGCAGCCAGAGAATACGTTGCGAGCGCGAATTTTTGAGATGGTGAACGGTGATCATGCCTTGTCTCCGAATGCTGGACTTAATGCACGCTGACGGTTTTGATCCCGAAACACCAGTGCCTAAGCAACGTAGCTCTCCGCAATATTTCTCGTGGCGGAACCGCCGCTTAACCTTGTCGATGTAAATGGCCGGATATATTCATGGGGACATCCAAAAGAGCAGCAAGGAAAAATCATGCAACGCTTCGCGATCAGCGGCTTTCTCATCCTGTCACTCGTTGCGGTTTCGGCCTGTGGCGGCGGCGGCGCACGCAACACGACCAATATGTCCACGGCAACCACCGGACAGGAACTGACCGACCTCAAGGCCGCCTTGGATGCCGGGGCGATTTCTCAGTCGGAATACGAAAAGAAGCGCAAGGAAATCCTCAAGAAGAAGGTCTGAGCAAGCGCGGTTTATATTGCCCGTGTTTCAAAGAAAAACCCCGGCGAACATATGTTCGCCGGGGTTTTTCTATTTGCTTCAAAAGCTGGTTTTTCGGCCTGAGCGCAACCAGCCACAATGAGAGACGGGTTTCGCTCGTAGCCGCTTAGCTCAGTTATTCGTAGGCGCCCCAAAGACAGGCAATGCTGCGGCCGAGTTCGCAGTAGAACTCCCGCCTTGCATCGCCTCTTTAAGAACGGCAACGCGGTCAGAGGACTGCCCCAACACAGTCGAACCACCACCAGCAAGCGAGTCCATCGCCAGGTTCATCCATGCGCCGGATTGTTGTGGCGATGTCTTGGCGGTGCCAAACCCTTCCCGCATGTGATGGCTGACCATTTCGCCATAGCCAAGCTGCCCAGCCGATGCGAGCAGTACAGCCGATGCAAGTGCCATCGACGCGTTATCGGTGCGATAGCCAACTCCCAGACAAACCTTGCCACCGGAGACCAACTGATCCATCGGACGACCCGAGCTTTGCAGGAAGCCCGCCGTATCACCAATGACCTTGTCAGGGCGCGACGTTTCAAGCGCAACCATATGCGGCGCGATTGCCTGTGACAGACCCTCACACTGCTGCGCAACCTGTGCGTCCGTCATATTCGGGATCGTCGACACAATCGACGTGCTTTCTGCCATGGCATGGGTCCGCGCCAAACAAAACTGCTCGTTCAGGGCAAACTCAGCGTCAGTAACCCGACCTGCCGTGGTGATGCCGCCATTTGCTGCCGTCAGAACATTGATCTCGTTGCAATACTCATTCACGGACTTCGGCACCTGACCAAAGGTGAACTCAGGCAAGGCACCCGTGTCGGCCCGCGCGGTCACCGGCTCAGGCTGAGTTGGCACTGGCGCGGGAACAGGTGCTGGTGCAGGAGCGGCAACAGGCACCGGTGCTGGCGCAGGAGCGACAACTTGCGGAACAGCTACAGGCGCCGGTGCTTGAACTGCGGCGCTCTGGATATTCGGGTTTGGCGTCTGGATGCCCATCTGTTCATTGCGATAGGTCCGCAGCAATCCGCCGTAACCCTGTGTCGCAACGATCTGGTTATAGGGTGCGACCGAAGAACTGGCCAACGCCCGCTGATAGCTTCCCAACAGAAAGTCTTTTTCGTAAGTGTCCAGATAACCATCCGGCTGAAAGCCCATGTCAGCCTGATACCGGGAAATTCCGGACCGGCTCTTGCGGCCAAGCGAACCATCAACCGACCCGACATGGTATCCAAAGTAATTCAATGAAGTCTGGACCTGCCGGTTCTCGGCACGCTGAGCGGACGAGATGCCACTGCTGTAAGTCCGCGTCCGTGTCGTTGTGCGCTGACGCTGCTTATTCTGCTGAACACCATGCATGATGGCTGCGCCCAATAACGCGCCACCCAGAATCTTGCCCGCATCGCCCGCCAACGCGCGTTGAGAGGGCACGGCGATAAGGCTCGCTGCGACCAATGACGTCAATAATCTCTTGCTAAACATATTTAATACCTCACGCTTGATAGGACGTAACCTGACACGGGCCTCGTGCCGAAATTTCGCCCTTTGCGGTTAAAATACCAATTCTCACGGCAATAGCGGACCATGCAAAGGGCTTTTTGTCAAGATTCGTGGCCTGAAACGCACCCTGTCCGGCAGATAGCTGGCGTCAATGTGATTGGACTTGCGATCTTTGCGACCTCAGTTCAGTTGAGTGCCACGTAAAGCAACTGGGCCGGGGTGATGTCTGGGCGGGCCTCATAGGCAACCAGATCCTCCCAAAAACGATCAAGGGTCCGCAGGGTATTTTCGCGCTCGGACAGAGACAGTTCTTCGCGCAGCACGTTATAGGCGGCCTCGCGATCGGTCGCCCCGATGTCTGTCGATAACGTTTCCAACGCGGCACGAAACGACAACAGGTAGGTCGATTGTACATGCCGCATCTGTTTGATCTCGGCCACGTGCTTCTCGACCTGCCGCCCATAGACCGGGCTGTTTTCTCCGGCACGCTGCAAATCGATAAGCAGTCGGATATTGCCGGCCTTGTTCTCGATATCTGCGGCGTTCTCGTCCAGTGAATCCACGAACACCGCCCCCGCCAGCAGCGTCGCGCGCGCGGATTGCTGAAGCGCGGTCTGCGCACGATCACGCGCGCGGCGAAATTCAAGCTTGAGGTTATCAAGTTCGTCCCTGCGCCGCGGGTCGATCTCGGCCTCGATCAGCGTAGTAATCCGGGCGACCGGATCGACGGTTGCGCCATTCTGATCGGCATTTGCCAATTCCATCCAGCGATCGCGTATCTCGTTCAACCGCTGGTCGGTCGTCGTGATCGGCGCGGCCAGAACGAAACGCACGCCAAAGGTTTCGGCCCGCAGCGGCGTGCCTTTCGCGGCGTCAAACGGAGGGTACTCGGTTCTTTGCGCACTGTAGATCTGATCGGCACTGGACAGGACCGAACCACCTCGCGTCACAATGCCGCCAACCTGACCGCCCGGCCGACCAACTGCATTCAGCCGAAACGGTTCAAGCATCAGTTCCTCGGCGTTGCCGTAAACATCAAACAAACCGAGCGGATTTGGTTTGCGTAACCCGACAGGCCCCAATGTTCCGCGCGACGATCCGGACGCCTGAAAGCGCGCATAATCCCGCAGATCCCCATTGCCAAAGAAAAGTGGGGCTGGAAATTGCGTTGCATCCACACGGGCACCGCCGCGCGTCGCATACTCCCATTCGGCCTCGGTCGGCAGGCGGACAAAGGCAGGAGCGTCATCGACATGTGGCAAGGCATTTGTCGCGTTCTGCAGCAGCCATTCGTTGTAGCGCTGCGCAATTGCCACTGCATCAAACCAGCCAAGACCGCCTTGCGCCAGACGGTCAACCCGAGACGGCGCTTCGCAGTCTCCCATCAAGGCCCGGTACTGACCCCGTGTAAGTTCATAGCGCGCGATGTAGTAATAGGTGGTCCCGCTGTCGTCATCCTCAAATGGCCCTCGCAGGTACGCGGGCAACAGATAGTCGGCGTATCCGGTCTGATCCCGCGACTGCCCCAAACGTACGCGGCGATCCGCAAGAGGATCGCTTGCATCCACCGGAACACTAACCTTCTGAAAGGCCATCGCAGCACCGCAGGGCATCGGCAGCAGCAGATCGGCGGGTTCGGTTTCAAAGGCTGGATCAGTCAATTCAAGCGGCCAACCCTCTTGGGCAGACAGAGGACCGGCCAAGGTTAAGAGTATAACGACCAACAATCTCTGTATCATCATATGCCCTCTCGCAGAACGCTGGCCGGGTCGAGCCGCTGCGCCGACCACGCCGCGACCGCGGCGGCGCCCAGAACCAGAACCAGCACACCAAGGCAGATCGTCAGCCCGTGTGCGATCGGTATCTGCGTGATGGACGCGCCTTGGGGAAGCCCCTGCCCAAACATCGCGCCAGCGATACGCCCGGCCGCCAGATACAACAGGAACGAGACGGTCAAACCCGCGAGCGAGGTGATCAGTGCCTGCACTACCGGAAACAACGCAAGCGTACGCCCCGGTATGCCCAACAGCGCCATGCCCGCCAGAACCGTCTTTTTGCGGCTGACGTCCGACCAGAACCCAAGCACCAGTGCCGCGCCAAGGCCAAGTGCCGCAAGCCCGGCAGTCAATCCAAGCGCAAGGTTCAGCTTACGGCCCAATCCAAGCAAGGATTCAACGTCGCGCGTGCGTGCCGTGGTGCCGATGGACAGGTGATCTTCGATCCGTGCCTGCAGACCTGCGAGATCCTGCAGATTTCGGGCATAGACGCGGATCCCTTCGTAGGACGGCACCCGGTCCGCCAGATCACGCGTGCCCGTGATGCCGTGATCCGGCAGGCTGTAGGAATCATAAAAGGCCTCGATCAGGTCAAGCATTTCAAACGGTGCCAGCACGGCGCGCCCGGCCGTGGCCGTTTCCGGCAAGACCAGCGCAACTGTGACGGGCAGGACAAGTTGCTTGGGGCGCCCCTCGGCCTGGCTGATCAATTGCAGGTCGGTGCCCGCACTCAGTTCCAACCGTGCTGCCAGCTGGGCACTCACGGCAACCTGATTACCAGAAATCTCAGCCCCATCCGGCAAGGTTGGATCCCCCGCGCCGGTCGGGATGATCAACGCCGGGCGCATTCTTCGCCCACCTTTCGCGCGGACGTTCATGTAATCGAACTGGCCGCGCACCTTGGGCGTCAGAAACGCAATCTCTGGCCAATCGCGCATGGACGCAAGATCGGCGTCTGCAAAGGACGCATTGCCGCGCGTGTCGATTTGCCGGTTCACCGGGTCCGCGAGCATTTCACCGATAAGCGCCGAATAGACACCATTCTTGACACCGAACAACACCAATAGCGGCACAAGTATTCCAACCATGATCGCCACATTGCAGAACAGAAAGAACCGGTCGCGCATCAGATCACGCCATGCCAGCGTAGCAATCAGCATGACACCTGCTCCAACCTGCTGGTTACGACACCGTCCCGTGCCTCGGTGGTCAACCCGAGACGCGGAATGTCAAATCGCGCGATACGATCGGTGTCGTGGCTTGACAGGATTACGCCGCACTCTTGTTCAGCCGCTGTGGACAGAAACAGGTCCAATACCACATCTGCTGTGTCGCTATCCAGTGCCGCCGTGGGTTCATCTGCAATGACAAAGGGCGGTCGGTGCGCCAATGCCCGCGCGATGGCCACGCGTTGTCTCTGACCGATGGACAGGGTCCCCGGCATCAGACTCGCGACTTCGCTCAACCCCAATCGATCGATCAACGCCGAACACCATGCAGTATCTTTGCACCCGGTCACCTGTTGGGGTAGTGCGATATTATCGGACACCGTAAGAAACGGCATCAATGCACCTGTCTGGGGCACGAAACCAAACATTTTCCCACGCATCCGGGCCAGATCCGCATTGCGCGCCCCGCTTTGCCACAGCGCCGTCAAATCCGTGTCATCACATGAAAACACTGTGCCTGCGCCCGGTGCCCGCAACAGGCCGAGCAGTTCCAGCAACAGGGTCTTTCCCGATCCGCTCGCCCCGGTCAAGGCCACCGCCTGCCCCGGCTCAAGCTCCAGCCGATCAATCTGCAACCGAAATGCGCGATCCCTGTCGCGCAATTCTATCCGACCATTGGTGAGCGTCAGACCGCGCGCCATCGGGCCTAGGGCAACACGTCAAATGGCATCGCAAAGACGTATTCGCCGTCCGGTGCGCCATCATAGAGTGGTGTCCAGACTTTGGGGTCGAGCAACCATTTGCGATACTGCGCAAGTTTCTGTCGCATTCCGTCCAGAATGGCCCGCCGGTTCATCGCGCTCTGCGCCCAGCGATCCTCGGTGGTCAGCATCAACTGGCTCTCATAGGGCAGATCATCGAGAAATTCGAGCGCGCCGCCCAACGTATCACTTTCGGTGTTGATAAGCCGGTCAGGGTTCTGCGCCATTCGCGCAACAACATCCCGCACCTGGGTGAAAAAGTTTGCGGCATCCTCGGCACCCCGGCTCTGTTCCCCCAGCGTCAGCAACTGCGAGAGCAGGTCGGCCATCGTCGCCATTTCGTTCTTGGTCACCAGCAGCCGTGGTTCGATGGCCAGCCTTGACGGATCCTCGACCGCCTTTTCCGAAACCCAACCCTCGATCACGTCCGGGGCCTGTGTCCCGCGCAACCGCCCCAGATAAGCAAGCTGCAGGGCAAGGCCCAGATTGACCATCTCCTGACCGGTATCTTCTGGTGCCAGCACCGGCTGGTCATTGCGCGCCACCCGGATCACATCCGTGATCGCAGTGACAAGCCGCGTTACAGACTCCTCAAGCGCCTGTGGTGATCCGTCTTCGATGCCGTAATAAAACGTGTCTTCGTGGAAACGCGACAGATCACGATATTGCGCGGCGGCATAGGCATGTTGCGCCTCGCCCCCTGCCGAGGTTTGCAAATGCAGGGTCATGATCGCAACGCCTTTGTCCTGCGCATCCCGCTGCAATTCCTTGGCCCCGATATGGGTCCTTGCATTGGGATCACGAACATCCTTGGGACCGGCGTCGGTGATCAGGATCACGATCCTGGCGTCGAACGGATCGCGCCCGCCGCCGCTCCAATCGGTGAGATCAACGGCATCTTCCACACCGGCCAAACTGTCTTCGTTAAAGCCCGGCGAATTGATCTGGGCAACACGGGTCGCCGCCCGGATCGTTGCCACCACCGGGGTCTGATCCTGACGACGCTGCAGCGGCAACAACGTGCGCGTCCGGTATTCAAGCTCTGGCGTGGCTCCGGGGTTGTCCCGAAAGGCAACGACCCCGAATTGCACCCGCTCGCCGATCTCGGTGCCCTGCAATTCGTCAACGATCTGTTCTACAGCCGCTTGGGTGCGCTGAATATAGGGTTCCATCGATTGCGTCGTATCAAAGACAAAGACGATCCCTGCATCAAAACTGTCAGCTTGCGCCTGTGCAGGCTCAGTTGCCTCGCGAAGCGGCACCGAAGCGACCTTCATCAGCAAGTTTTCTTCGTAGTTCAACGGATGCAGATCCTGCACGAAATCGAGGATCGGCATCAGGTAAAGCTGATCGACGATATTGACGAATTCCGTTGGCTCCACGGCGACGAGCCCGCGCGTATCCGGCACGGTCCCCGCTGCAACTTCCGCCAGCATGCGTGCCTGCGTCTCGCGCAGCGCCTCATGCTCCATCATCTGGCGCAACCGCGCTTCGCTATCGAAGACAAACTGCCGTTCCCGACCGGCGCTGTTGGTAAAGGCCGCGACGATGTTCTGTTTCCACGGGACCACGGTTCCCGCCTGCACCCAACCGGTCGGCCCGCCGCTGATTGAAGGGCCGACCTGAATCCATCCCGGCTGAACATCAAAGATGTAGAGCGGCTGAAATGCGGGATAACCCAGCGTTGCTGCCTCGCCCGGGCTCGGATAGCCAAGCGCGCCGGGCCGCGTCAGAACCCGCTGATAGACCGTCTTGCGCCCCTCGGCGAGCAAGGGTCTTTCGGCGCCCTGCGCGACACTGGGCACCGGGGCGATCATCGGCCCCAGCAGGACGATACAACCTGCGATGGCGACGCGAATACGAGACCAGCTACGAACAGAAATCATCATAAGCCCCTTTGGCTAAGGTCGCGTCATCATTCGCCAACCGCTCGCACGTCTTGCTCAGGTTGTCGGCGGCCGTTTCGGATCCAGCGGTCACCGCTCGTGCATAGTATTCCGAAGCCTGCGCCGGATCATCCGCAAATGTCAGCCCGGTCAGGTTTTCGATCCGCGGGTCCAGCACCTCGCCATCGTACAGCGTACCAAACAGCAACAGCGCATCAGGATCATCTGCCGCGGCGGCCTCTTCTACAAGGCTCAGTGCGGTGTCCGGCTGAACATCAGAACCACAGGCACGGATTGCGTCGGCAATTGCAACGAACCCGCCCTTGGTTGCGGCGAGTGTCTGCCGAGTACAGGGCGCGGTTTGCTCCGTGACAACAGGCGCAGATTCAGGTGTGGGTTCAGGTTCGGAGTCCGGCCAGAAATACCAAGCGAGGGCGGCGGCGATCACAAGTGCCGCCAACAACAAGGGCAGACCCCATCCGCGCCTGCGGTCTGGTTCGACCTCCAACTCTTCCGGTTCTTCTTGCGAAAGCTCCAGAGACTCGATGACGTCGAGTTCCGCATCCTCGGGACCGTCCGGCTGGACCGTTCCGACACGTCTGTCTATGATCTCAACCGGCTTGCGGCCCACCGGTTGCAGGCCGCCCAAAACCGCCGCGCTGGCGCGTTGCGGGACGTTGTCTGGCCAGATCACGTCATAGGTACGACCGGCCAAGGTAAGACGCAAAGACGCATATTCTCCGAGCTGGTTGACAATCTCCGGGCCAATCCGCAGCCAATCTGCACCATCATGCCGATAGACGTCGTAAGGGCCGAATTCAAACTTTTCAGTCTGCCAATTCGGCTCGGCGTTGCCGCCGGACGCGTCAGCGTCGTCGGGACGCGCCAGCCAGCGTTCACCAAACGCATCAAAGACAGCAACCAACTGCCCACCGTCCGGCAGGCTGCCTGCCTCAAGCTCGAGAAACGCATAGCCGCCGGCAGGTTCCTGCGGATCAGGATGAACCTTTAAACTCATGCAGCGCGCGACCCGGTGAGTGAGGCGAGAATCTGGCCAAGGCGCAGGTTCTGCTCGATGTTGATTTCTCCACCGACACCATCCTTGGCATTGGCAAGCGCCACCGCATCCAGTGCAAACACCCAATCGGTCCACATTTGCTCGGCCGTGGCCCTTGGTGTCGCGGGAAGGTCGTCAACGCTATCAGCAGCTGGTGGTGCGCTGAATATCGCGCGGCTTTCGCCATCAGGCGTCTGGACTTGCGGGCGATCCGGTTCAGGCACATCCAGCATACCCAGCGTTGATACAAAGCGATTGATGCTCTCCGCGCTCAGGATCGAGGCAGGTTGCGCCTGTTTTTCGACCGTCAGCCCGAAATTGATTTCCCGGAGCCCATCCGCCGCCGACCGTCCCAGCCCAATGCGCCGTGCGGCATGAATCAATTCTGCAACCAGATCGCCTGCGGTCACGTCGCCCAGCCCGTATGCCTTGCGGCGCGCACGGTCATCCCGAAGCTGTTTCATCCGGTCAATCCAAAGCTCGATCGCGGTTTCGGATTGAAACTGTTCCAGCGTCATGGTGCGCACATTCGATTGATCATTCTCTGCGGCGCCAGCATTCGGTGCCGGGCGCGCGGGTCTGCCGGGTCGCTGCAGAACAGGTGTCTCTGCGATTTCAGGACGGCTGCCCCCACCCGCCGCGCTCACCGCGCTGGTGATCCGGACAGAGCTTGGAACCCGTGCAATGCGACCTTCGATCTCGTCCTGATCGACCATCAGCGCCGCCAGTACCGCGCCAAAGCGATGCCGCGCCAGCGCGTCTTCGAGATCGTCAATGATCCGGCTCACTATTTGCTTCTTTTCGTCAATACGCGTTTCCACGTCATCAGCCACGTGAAACGGGTTGATCGCCTGCCTGAGTTCCTGCCGGGCCTGATCCAGCTGCGTGGCGATCTGGCGCAACTTACTGTCAGGTTTACACACCTTTTCGAGCGCCGAAATCAGATAGCTGACGCCGCCATCATTCAACGACAACGCCGCATCCCATGCGGCAGGCGGATCGGCAAAATGCCGTGTCACCGACGGGGCAGCCAGACAGCCGGAACGCAGTTCCGAGATACGGGATTGCTTTTCAGGTCGAACGCGGGTTTCACGCTTGCTGGCGTCATACTCCATCAACCCGTCGACATAGTAGTTCGGATTGCGGAGCCAGAAACAGTTGGAAAACGCCTGATCCGGTGTCCATTCCCCGACCCAATTGTCACTGCCGCGCCCGAATTTCTCCAAGAGCGAGGCCGCCATGCGCCGTTCAAACCGGGTCTCGTCCCCCCCTTCGGCGGCGGAGTCGCCAAGATGCTTGTCAAATTTGGTCAGCACCACAAACAGCACGCAATCCGTCTGCGCCCGCAGTTGGGGTGTCGCCCCATGCGTCGTGCCGATCCAGTTCTGAACGAGTCCCGGCAAGTCGACGGTTTCCATATTGCTGTCCGGAACACAAAGCAGCATCGAGGTAATTTCCTGATTTTGCACATATCTGTCAAACAGATAGGCAACTTTTCCGCGCAACAGAAGCTCGGGCAGGATTTGCTCGGCACCACCAGTGAACGCTTTGCTCAGGTGCTGCTCAAACCGGTTTCTGGCACCGGGAAAGTCCAGCAAATCCGTTTCAGAAAACATCGTCGAAGGCAGCGATTGCATCGGCAATACCAACTCTGCCGCCAGACCGCACACCACCGATCGGGGCAGTGTCACCGCAGAGTGCCCTTGCGCGATCACAGACAGCGGCGCACCGTCGGCACTTCCCGACAGCGTCTTGACATCGATAATCGAAGTGTCACGCGGCACCAAAGCATCAAGCCCGGCATATACCTCTTCGGCGTGTCCAAGCTGTGCCAAAGCATCAGCCAAACGGATATAGAGATCGGAAAACGCCTGATGCCCGCCCCAAAGTGGTGCAAGGAACGCGGCCCGGTCCGCAATGCTCAAGTTCGGCGCAATTGTCGCTGCCTCTTCCCAGAATGGCCGCAGCGCCACGGCATAGGCCTCGCGGCCAAAGGCAGCTTCGACATATTCCCCGATTTCGTAGACATCGTCGCCGACCATCCCGGCGCGCGCACCTGCGGCACGGGCCTTGAAGGCATCCAGATGTGTGGCAATTTCTGCCGGTTCGAGGCTGAGTTCCGATCGGTCGCCATCCATAAAGAAACTGTTAAGCAACGTGCGCACGATGTCCGCCTCGCTGAGCAAGGTCAGCCGCACCGGGTATCCGTCGGGCGTAGGCGCGCGATCCATGGTGAACCGGGTGACCAGCCCGGTGCTTTCGCCCTCGCCCTCGGGATTGATTTCGCGGATATAGTCGAGTGTCCCGCCCGGCCCGTCAAAATCGGCGACCAGCGGCCCACCTTCGGGGCGTGCCAGAACCGAGACCAGAAACGACTTGCCAGCCTGACTCGGACCAAAGACGCTGACCGACATGCGCGTCTGGGCAGCACGGGCCAAGCGTCGCGCACGGCGCGCGTTGCGACGCATCATCTGGACCAGTGACTTGGTCTCGGCTCCGACCAGTTCCGCATTCTCCGGGTCTTCGACCCACGCCTGCGCCTGCGCGGTCAACTCGGCAAATTCAGCGCATTCCCCGGCTAGTTTCTGTTGGTGTTCTGCGGTCATACTCGTCAGCCTCTTACAACCGGAACAGGCCGGTATCGATCCAGTAGTCATCCTGGAACCCAAGCGTGTGAAGCCGCAACTCGACTTCGCCCACCTTCATGCCGGTGCCTTCATTGTCTTCAAGTTCAGTCACCACAAACGCCTCGCGCATCGCCTCGCGGCGCAGCGCGGTTTCGCTGGTCTCGCGGTCAGGATCCTCGTCAAATTCGCTCCGCTCAAAGGTCACGGCCAAGGGCGCGCGCGATTGTGCGGATTGGTTTGCAAAATCAAGTCGGTACAGTGGCGTCGTCGTCCAACGTTCCAGCGGAAGCTGCCGCGATCCAAGATAAATCGGCGTATACATGGTGATCCGCGCCATCAGGTCGCTTTCGGTTTTGCGCGCATCCAGATCGACATCAGCAAACAGCACCCGTTCGGCCATGATCTGCCCGGATGTGTCCATCTCGCCGATATAGCGCGCGGTCGATTGCATTCGGAAAGCACTGGTCGTGACTTTGAAATTCGGAATACGTCCATCACTGAGCGCGATCAGCATGCCACCCACCGCGACCGTCGATTTCGGATCACCGATGCGTTGTGTGACCGGATCACGGAACGGATACCAACGCCCAGTCTTGTAATCATGCATGGAAATCAATCGTTTCGGCGACACCACCAGCATCTCTTCGAGGATAGCGCGCACTGCCGGGAGCCGCGAGGGTCGTCCGGTCAACAGCACCACGTCCACACCAAGATGGGCAATCACCTCTGCCAGATTGCTCAGCGCCTTTTGAAACACCTCGCGCGCGATGGCATCCACATCTTCGCGGCTGAAGGTCAGTTGCACATTGGCCAGACGAAAATCGGTGGCCCCCAGATCCCGCGCCGCATCCTCAATATAGGCAATGAGGGCAACCGGCATATGCAGGTCGTCCTCTGCGATCTCATCAAGTGGCAACACGTCGCGAACGCCGAGCGCCAGTGGTTCGAATTCGACCGCCGTTTCGCACGTTTTGAGGATTGCCACCGCAAGCGGCATCAGCGCGCGCAGGGCAAACTGGCGGCGCTTCTGCACGCTCTGCTGGTCCATCCCGCCAATATCGCCTGCGAACAGTTCGCGCAGCTTTTCCCCGACGAACCGCCCGCCTGCCTGCTCGATGGCCTGTTGCAGACCGGGGAGAATGATCGCTGCGATGACCCGTTGCAGCATGTCATCGCCTGCGACGCGAAACCCTTCGCGAAAGGTCTGGCGCGGATGCAGAACCCGCCCCGCTTCGCCCCAATAGGTCGTGACCATCAAGTCGGTTGTGCCGCCGCCGATATCGATACAGGCCAGCCGCAGAGAAGGCGCCGCCGCCTGCCCCGGTTCCTGCGGACGCGGTGTCCCTTTCAGTTTGAGGAACCGATCAATGCGGCCATCGAATTTCTGTGTCAGCTCGGAATAGAGATAGACCATCTGCGTCGCGCTGGCCTCGTCCCATTCGACGATCAGTTCCGGCATCCGGCTGATCGAGCTGTCGCTGTCGCGCAGCCCCATCATCGCCCAGACCAGCGCCAGTGCGCCTTTGGCCTTGGACCGTATGATTGCCTGTTCCTGCGCCGTCGTCGCGGTGGGCAAGGTCAGAATGATCCGGTCAAGCCTGCGTGGGAGCTCAGACTGCGGACGCCGCGCACGGTTGGCCGGTGCGTTCACCTGGATCAGCGCATGGGAGATGATTTCCGCCAACATGAACCCGAATAACGACGCGCGAGAGAACCGGGGGCGAATTGCCGGGGTCTTTGGCGTTTTGCCACGCGGACGCAGACGCGCCTTTTCATCTGCCTCGATCTGCTCGAGCACATCGCCGGCCTCGTTCAAATGGCGCATGGCGGCGCGCAATCCCTTGGGCAGATTGTTGGGATCGGAATGATGATGAAAGCGCCAGTCCTGCAAGACAGGCTTGTCATCCCAGAGATACCGCTTGGGGCTTGAGAGGCCGGATGCGGTCTCGGTGCCTTCCTCTCCCGCCACCAGCCGCAGGGCCTCGGGGCCCATACGAACAAAACTCGGCCAGAGAAAAGCATTGCGCCGCCCCGAACGGCTGGCATAGCGCTCGTCGCCCATGCGATGCTCGGCGAATTCAACCCGGCTTTCGAACAGGCCCGAATAATGGAATTCCGGTCGCGACAGATCGCGCACCTCAAGCGGAAAGGACCGCGCCAGATCAAGCCGGGATTCCCCGGGAAACCTTTCGATCAGGATGCCGCAAGTGCGCGAATTGCCCACATCCAGCACCAGTTCGACCTCAACCGGGGCGGTGCTGTCATAGGCGCTGACGGTGTTAGCAAAGCGCAGTTTCGGAATGCGTACAGCGTGGTCAATCAGGCGCAGATAGGCCAGATATCGCGCCCAGTGTTCGAATTTGTGCGGCAGGTCGTCATGCGTGATCCGGCGCCCTGGACGTTCTGCGCGCTTGTAGGACATGAACAGATCATCGAGCCAGTCTGAGACCCATTTCTGCAAATCCAGCATTTGCCCGTCACTCGCCGGGTCAAGCCGCCGCAGGAACCAATCCATCCGCGCAGGGTCCGCAACAAATCGAAAGTCTCGTGATTTCTCGGCATCGCTGCGCTCGGGCGCCAGATACTGAAAGCTCTGATCGCCATCCATCAGCGCCGTATCAAGCGCGAGCTGCACGCGATGTGTATCGCCGGTCATCGGGTCCGGTTCGCCCAGCTCAACCGTCCGCATCCTAGCCCAGCTTGAGGGGCCGGGATCGAACCGTTCTTCACCCCCTGCCCCACGGTCGGTTTTGACCCGCAGGACCGGCACAGGAATCCACTTTGACAGGAAGGGCTCCAACGCGGCGACGGATCGCACCGAATATTCGTCATCTTCCGGTGTCGCGGCCTCTTCCACCACAACGTCGCTTTCGGCGTCACCGGTCAGCGGCAGTAACGCCCATTCCTCGGCAGCGTCAGTTCCACCAACCACCCGTTCAACAAACCGCGCATTGCGCAGTTCGATCTTGTCCATGCGAAAACCGAAATCGAGGATCTGCGTACCCGAATACGGAACAAGGCTCACCTCGTCCCGCCACTCGACCAACTGCGCCAGGTGTTGAGATTGCTGCATCCTGCCTACCTCGAAATACTTATGTTTAACGACCACTCGGGGGCCTTGTCACTGACTGTACCAGAATATGTCAGGTTTCGGCCATCCCGCCGTAACACATGCAGAGTCACAGGCTTTTCACCTTCGCCTCGGTTGCTCTTGAGACGAACCTTGACCTTGTAGAGCCCCGGTGTGGCCTGATCAAACACGATGTTCTCAACCGGATCCTCGATGGCGTCCGCCCGCGTCACATTTGCGTCCAGATCAAGTGTGCCGTCGCAATCCCCACGGTTGGCATAGGAGATCGTCTGCCCCGAAGGACAGGTCACCGCCAGATCAATGTCATCCAGCGTGTTCCAGGACAGTGCGAAATTCAGTTCGGACAGTCGCGCCCCACGTTCGTCGAGATCTCGAATGACATCCTTGCTGTCCCGTTCAGTCTCGTCTTGCGGGTCGGGGGCTGGCGTCGGCTCAGGCGTTTCCACCTCGGGTGCTTCGGTTGCCGGGGACGAATCCGGCGGGGCGGGCAAGACTGGGATCGTCGGCTGGCAGGCTCGATCCAACAAGGCGATTTCATGCTCAAGCGCAGCGATCTCGGCTTCCAGAACCTGCCGTTCGACCGGAATTGCGGAAACCTCGGGCGCGGGTTCCGGGCAAAAGAACAAACGTCCACCGTTCAGCCCACAAGGTGCAATCATCAGGTACAGAATATAGACCAGCATCGCCGCAAGCAGCAGCCACCCGAGCAACAAGAGCCACCACCAAGCCACGGATCGAGGCGGGTGATCATGGACCACGGCACCCTCTGGCACGAGCGGTTGAGGACGGGGTATCATCGCAGTCAGGATGCCGCGCACGGATTGACGTTCCGCACCAAGCCACGCCCAATGCACCAACACCGGCTGAACCGAACCGTCGGGTTGACTTACCGCGTAAATCATCGACTCCGCCGGGATTTCGATAGCATTGTTCAACGCTTCGGCGAGACGTTGATCCTGCACATCCGCGCTTTCCGCCAATCCTGCTGCGTCGCTGCGGATATCGGCGATCAGCTCGCCCAGACGGGCGCGCAGATCGGCGGCGGCATCCGCGTCCAGATCGCCAAGCGGCACCGCCGTTCCTTTGACCGGAGCATACCAATCTATCATGTCGCCATGCTCGGTCGCCACAGGTTCTGCAAACAGGTTGGCGTGCTCCGGCGACAGTCGGCTGCGCACGGTATCACTCACCAGTTCATAGGACCGCTGCGCTGCAGCCCCCAATGGTTGCAGCCCTTCCGAGGACGTTGTGGCGAGCAGCGTTTCGAACATGCCCGGCCTACTCCGCCTCAGCCTTGCGAGCACCGGCCTCTGCCCTCTGGACAACCGGCGAACAGGCGGCGCTATCGACCGTTGGCGCGGCTGTGGTCCCTTGCAGGAACGCCATCATGTCCGCAGTGGTCAACGCAAATCCACGATTTTGCAGCCGCCCCGCACGAACGAATGTGTTCACCCCGACCAGCCGCCCGCACATGTCTACCAGTGGCCCTCCGGAGTTGCCGCTCGACAACGCTGCAGAGTGCATCAGCACATGCGTCTGAGAACCGATTTGCTGTTCGGTATTGACGATCCCCTCGGTCACGGTCAGCCCCGGCACGGCCTCAAGATCTCCGGCCTTGAGCGCCGCAAAGTTGATATCGCTCGCCAGCACATCGCCGGGATACCCCGCCGCAACCACGTTGCTCAGCTTGAGCGAACTTTGCGGAACATGAACCTGAAACGCCGACACGCCAGTATCGGCAATCTGTAAGAGCGCAAAATCTCCTCCGGTCTCCATCAATGGACCTTGGCTCTTAACCACGGTGGCGACCTGCGGTGTTTCGAGACTGCCGCCGGTCACGAGGATCTGCCCTCCTGCCGTCATCGCAGCCGCAACTACATGTTGGTTAGTCATGATAAGGTCAGGCCCGATGACAAACCCGGATCCTGTCGCGCCCTTGCCGTTTCCGGCGCTGGCGAGCACCAGAACCGTGCGCGCTTCGATTACCGCAAGCAAGTCGGTCGCAGCCTCCGGATCGGTCGCATCCGGTATCACCACCCGCGCCGAGCTGCTGGGCAACAGGGCGTCGGGCGCGATGCTCGCCCGGCTCTCGGGTTGGACACCAAGCGCCGGCGGGGTCAGCCCTTCGGGAGTTAGACCATCGGGCAACACCAGCATTCCATCCGCCCGGCACATCGCCCCCTCCAACGCGGTTGCAAGCGTCTCGCGACGCTCCCGCAAGCTGTCATTGAGTTCGCGTGCCGCGCGCAATGTCGCTTCTTCGGTTATGGCTGGCGGTTCGGCTGCATGAAACAGGCGCGAACCCGGCATGAGAAGCCAGGCAAGAAAACCACCGGCCAACAGCAACAGGATCAAAAGTGGAATCCACGCCAGTCGCGTGATCCGGCGCTGGACAGGCACGTCAGCGACCACAGGTGCCGCTGCCGCAACCGGCGCGACCGGTGGCGCGGCGACCGGAGCAGGTTTGGGTGTTTTTCCAGTCGTTGGGGTCAATGTCAGATAGCGGCCCAAAGTCCCTGCAAAATGCTCCGGTCGGCTTGATACATTGGCACCATGGCAATCCGGCATCAGGCCCCAGTTGATAATCATCGGACGGTCACCGACCATCACGACATCATCGCGTCCATAGGTGCTGAGCGCGCCCAGTGCGAGATCCGCGTTTTGAGGTTCTTCGGCCAGAGCTCGCAAGGGGCGCAGATGGTCTGCGAGATAGGCCTCGGCGCGATCGCGTTCTGCTGGGGAAAGGCTTGAGAGCGCTCGCGGTTCCGCGGTCGTTTCCGCATACCATGCGACAGTCGGGGGAGCGGCGTCATTTCCATGGCTGATCAGTGGCTCGGCAAACAGTGCCGCCACTTCTGGCCCGGCCCGTTCGTTCAGCAAGGCCTGCAAGGCATCGTATCGTTCCAGAACCGGCGTTCCGCCCGCCTCGACAAAATCTTGTGGCGCCACGCGCGTCTTGGACAGAAAGTGGTCGGCCATCGCTGTTATCTCCCGGCCCGGCGCAGGGTCGCTGCGCCGCGTCCATTGGTTTCAGGTTGGTGCGTATCGCAATTCGCGTTGCCGCGTGCGTCCAGCTTGCAGCTAACGTCCCGGCGAAAAATCGATGAACCATCGCTGCATTGCAGGTTTCCCGGTTCGCGCATGGTTAATGTCCCGTTTCCGCGCATGCGGCCAGACAACTGCCCTTCGCATCGCACGCCGTTGGTCGAGCGCATGATCTCTGTTCCATTTCCATTCTTGTCAAAACAGATGCGCCAGTATTTGAACCGGGTAATGCGGCGTGTGTTGATGTCGCGCACGGCATAGTCGGACGACAATTGCCAGCACCCTTCCATCACCGAGATATCGTTCTTGTCGAATGCATCCGGAGCCAACCCGCTCGGCGTCGCGGGCTTGGCCGGTGGCTTGGGTGGCGGAGGCGGAGGGGGTGGTGCAGGCGGTTCAGCCTTGCAGACCAGCCCGCCAAGTTTCTGCTCCAATGCGCCGATCCGAATGGCAAGATCGTCGTTGGCGCGATCTACCAGCGCCAAGTCCGCGCGCGTCTGCAGTTTTTCGTCAGAGTCACAAAAGCTGATGGTTGTCCCGGTGAATGGCAGTCGCAGGCCGCAAGATTGCAGCAGCAGATAGACAGACGCCCCGATCACTATGACCAACGCAATCGCCAGAAGGGTTACGGCAAGTCGCATGCCACCTGTTTTTCCACTACACCTGTCTCCTGCGACGTTCCGGGGTGCGACCGCCAATTGTTCGGCGTGATGAAGTCCCGGTTATCAATAGGTTGAGCCTATGCCGGGGGCATCGACAGCCGCAAGGGTCGAGTTTGAGGTTCGGCGGAAAGAAGAGCCAACTCGCATGAGACGGATCATCAAAACGCATATCTGACGATTCTCATGAATTTTTCCCCTGTACCAAGCGCCAATCTTACCCAGTCGAGGAAACGCTGACTGCGGTGTCCACGCGGCGAACCGCGTATCAGCGTATCAACGTATCAATTAAAGTATCGGATGGAATGGCCTTACGGGATCAGGCCGCGCTCCCGCGTGGCAATGGCCCGATTTCGGCATCACCAAATTGAGTCGGTTCGGAAGCAGCTGCCAACGCCTCATCAAAGTAGGTGTGTCGCCCTCGCCCCGTCCGCTTGGAGGCATACAACGCGAGATCCGCCTTGTGCAGCAAATCCGCAGGGTCGCGACCAAAGGATTGCCCCGACAGCACGGAGCCAATGCTCGCCGAGATGGTGCAGACCTGATCTTCAAACGGAACCGGTTCTTGCAGGCGCGTGATAATGCGACCGGCAATGCCGTCCAGCCGGCGCTTGTCACGAAGTCCTTCAAACAGAATCACAAACTCGTCGCCACCAACGCGCGCAACCATGTCCTGATCACGGGTTTCTTCGACCATGATACGTGCGGCCACCTGCAAGACGTGATCGCCGGCGGCGTGCCCCATCGTATCATTCACCGCCTTGAAGAAATCAAGATCAAGGTTCATAAGGGCAAAGGCTTCGGGTCCCGCCGCCATGCGCGACAATACGTGTTCCATTGCCCGGCGGTTCTTTAATCCGGTCAGCGTGTCGGTAAAGGCCTGTTCCTCGGCGGCGATCTTGGCACCCTGCAACCGTTGGTTAAGCTTGCGCGATGCGTCCATCGCGGCGCTCTTTGCTTCGACGAGATAGAGGAGCTCGATGGTCAGATCGGTGGCCGCAAAATCCGCACTGGTCAGCGCGTAGTCCCTGACCGCGTCCAAGACCGAAATTCCGAAAGACAGGTTCAGGATCGCCCCTTGATCCGTCGCAATGGCAACGCCCTTGAGGGCCGTGCGCGGTTCATCCCGCAATTCAAGGTGCAGTTTGGCACCGGCATGCGCCAACAATCCGGTCACGTTCGTGACGGCCCGTGGCCTGGTCAGCTCGAACAGCTCCAGAAACCGCTGCCCGACCATCGGTGTGTCCGGGCGCAGTTTTTGTAACGTCGGACCGGCACCGGTGATATGGCCGGTCTTGTCTAGCATCACATGCATCGGGCACAGGGTAGTGAGCCAAATAGCAAGCTGATCCCGTGCGATCATGGTGTCGCCGCTCCCAGTTCAAAGCTTCGGCCTTTGGCAAACGCCGTTTCGATCAGTGTGATGCTGATGACATCGCGCCCATTACTGCCGCCTGAATGTTCCAGCATCGCAAGCGCACCGTAGTCATCGGCCATCGCGCGCAGCACTCCGACCAACACATCTCCAAATCCCGGAAGGCCGGGAGCGCAGGTCAGGCTGAACCGCCCCGCCGCATGTTCGCGCAGTTCGAGGGCCGGGAGATGCAAATCCGATACCGCAAGCCGCGCCCTGTCAGGCAGATCATCCAGAGAATGCAGGAAATCCAGATAGCTTACACCGCAGAACCGGAGCAATCGGCGCAGCGATTCCGTGTGGGGATTGGACACAAGGAACGTGCCAATATCCTCGAGCACCTCGTTCAGGGGGCGTTCCAGTTCCAAAGCCATGGCATCCAGCAAGCGGCTGGACTGATCCTTGTCATAGATCAACATCGCCTCGAACTCGGGGCTTTCGAAACCAGCAGCTTCGGTCACACGCAACCAACGTTCCGTCCCATAGGTGGCGCAGAAGAACGATTGTAGTGCCTTGTTGACTAGCCCGTGCATATCCGACCCGCTTATTGACCACAGCGACAGTCGCCCGTGGCCGTTAAGAAAGGCCCAACAAATCAAATGCGATCTAGTTTTGCGACTCATTGCGAGGGCGCCAAGAGTTTTCCTCCGACAGCCAGCGCGTTCACGCCGGTCGGTTTCAGATCGAACGCACCATCCTGAACTTCGGAGATTGTCGCGGCGGGCAAACTGGGCCAGCGGCGAGTAGCCGGATCGAACACATCGCGCATGACAAACCCGTCGTCCGCACGCAGCAAAACATGGCTGACCCGGGTTTCGCCATTGTCACCGAAGAACAGGATCATGGCCTGCTCATCCTCCGGAACCGACGGGACAAACGCGCCCTTGACCAAAACACAGCCGGGTCGATCATCGGCGGTCTTGTGACGGCAGCCATTCAACCACAAATTCAGGGCGAATACCGGTAAACTGCGGAGCGTTTCGGCATCCAAAGTCGCGCCGACCGGCCGAACCGGCAGCACATCCAAAAGTTCGGCAACGCGTTCGGGCAAATCGTGATGCTGGACCTCTTGCTCGAATTGATACCGGTTTGTCGCGGCGCGAACATCTACGATACGTTGAACCAAATTCTGGTCGCCCGATGTGTCGGCCATCGTTTCCAATGTTACAAGACCCGTTTGCCCGGCCCTGCCCCATTCATGCGCAAGCGGCCAGAGCGATAGGTGGTCCTGCGAAGCGCTTTCATTTTGGAACCTGTCAATCTGGCTGGCGGTCGAAATTCGATAGATATCCAGCACAGGCGTCATCCACAAAACCGACACTACAATCACCAGCAAAGCTATGCCGACATTGACCTGTCGAATACGTGCCATCCAACCGCTGCGCAGCAAAACTGCGCCACAATAAGTCACGCCATAGGCCAACAAGAATAGTGCCGCGGTCATAGCCAGAATGCGATCCGGCGTCCAACCATACTGGCGCACGCGCAAGATCACCGCCCAGACTGCCAGCGCGGTCAGCAGAGGCATCAGAACCGCAAGAGCCTGCGTCGCGAGCCGTAATCCCAGCGTTTGCACCGCCATCCCGTCATCCCGGTCCAGCGCCATGCTGATCAGCGACACCGCAACTGCCGCTGCGCCCAGCAATGTCCCACCGGCAGAAAACTCTCCGAACAGACGATCCAATCCGCGAAGCGGCACCGCCAGCAGAAACACCGCGACGACCGCCAGAACCAGCGGCACCAGCAGGCGCAGCAAACGCAGCAGCGGATATGGCGACAGGGTCTGGCGGAGTTCCTGAACAACCGCGAGACCAAGGCCAAGCACTGCGCCGCTCAGGCCAAACCGCACCCAGCCCGGACCCAAAAGCGTGTTGATCACCTCGATGTCGACAAGTTCAAGCAGCGCATCGCTGAGAAAGGCAATCAACCAAAACGCAGCCACGAACACCCAGGCCAACGCATAGCGCGCGGTCAGCATCCAGGCCGCATCAAACAGCATGTCGTAACGCAGCACTGCAGAGCGATCCCGCAACCAAACCAGTAAAAAAGGTGTACAAAACAGAACCATCACCGCAGCGACGCTCATCACCACGGGCTCATCCAGCAGATTGGTTGCCTCAACATATCGCGTACCCGCCAAACTGATCAGCAGCGTGAGAAGTATGGCGAAAGCCAAGGCGCCGAGCAATGCGCGCATGATCGCGACAGGACCCGCCAAGGCAAGCGCGACGCAGGCATACGTCGCGACAAAGGCAAAGAGCGCCAGATACAACGCAGGCGGCACCGATGGATCGCCCCATCGTTCGCCCAGCCCCCAGAGCGCCAGACCCGCAAGCCCGCCCAACCCGACCATGATCAGCCGATGCGAAACTCCCGGCATCTGGACGTGGTGCGTTCCGTTGTTCTCCATCGCCACAAGCCTACCGCGCACCTGATGGACAGGCCAGCGCGAATAACCCGATCAAGACAAAACCCGGATCAGAAATCTGTCGGGGCGCCGCCTGCTTCCTTGCGACGGGCAACAAATGCCGCCAGCTCTTCGCGAATGGCCTCATGCATCGGCGGGGCTTCGAAATCAGCGATGATCTGTTTGAACAGAAGATGCGCCCGCTCGGGCGTCCAGACCGCACCAGCGGCTTCCCACCCTTCGTAGTTCTTCCAGTCGCTTAGAAACGGCTGGTAAAACGCCGTGGTATACCGATCCTGTGTGTGCTGAATGCCAAAGAAGTGACCGGCATTGCCCACAGAACGGATTGCGTCGAGTGCAATGTCATCCGGGCCCGTGGCAGTCAGCATCGGGTCCATATAGCGCTGAATTTGCTGCAGGATCTCGCAATCCATGATGAATTTCTCAGGGCTGGCGATCAGCCCACCTTCAAGCCAGCCCGCCGCGTGATAGACCATGTTGGTCCCCGACTGTACCGCCGCCCAGAGGCTGTTTGATGTTTCCCACATCGCTTGCCCGTCCGGCACATTGGCTGCACACACACCACTGGAGCGCATGGGCAACCCGTAAAAGCGTGCAAGTTGCCCGGTCATCTGCGTCGCCCGCATGTATTCCGGCGTGCCAAAGGCCGGGGCACCGGATTTCATGTCGACATTGCTGGTAAAGGTTCCGATGGCGCAGGGCGCGCCGGGGCGGATGTATTGTGCCAGTGCAATGGCAATCAAACCCTCGGCCAGTGACTGCGCCACCGCTCCGGCCATCGTCACCGGCGCCATAGCCCCTGCGAGTGTGAAAGGCGTCACAACGAGGCCCTGACCACGCCGGGCGAGCCGCATCCAGCCATCCAGCATCGGATAGTCATGTTTGAGTGGCGAAGTAGAGTTGATATTCGTGTACATACGCGGAGTTGCGTCGAATTCCTCATGTGTCAGACCACCTGCGATCCGCACCATTTCCATGACATCCTCGACCCGCTCCTTGCCCAGCGAATAGGCATGCATCACCTTGTCGGTGAGCGTCAGTTTGTCATAAAGAACGTCCAGATGTCGCACGCTGGCATGCAGATCAACAGGTTCAACCGGATAGCCGCCTGCAAAATGGATGCAATTGAAATACTGCGTCAGTTTCAACAGGTTGCGACACATTTCACGAGTGCCGGGGACCTTCTTGCCAATCTCCATGTCCCAATAATTCGGGGGCGACGATACATTGCCGAAGAGCAAGGTCTTGCCGCCAACGGTGATTGTCCGGTCCGGATTGCGTGGAGTTAGCGTGAATTCTGACGGCGCCTTTGCGATCATCTCCATGACGAAATCACGCCCGATCCGTACCACATCCCCATCAATCCGCGCGCCTGCCTCGCGGAAAATCTCGAGCGCTTCGGGGTTGAGGATCGCGATCCCGATATCTTCGAGGATTTCCATCGCGCCGAGATGAATGGCGGCAACACCCTCTTCTGTCAGCGGTTCAACGGGCCGGTCGATGTTGATCGGCGGTTTCCAGGGCATCTGCTCAATGACGACACCGCCGCGCCTTGCCGCATTACCCGCCCGACCTCCGCCGCGCCGCCTGCCTGCTGTACCATCCGCCATGATCCGACCTCCGATATGTGCTTGCCATTGAGCAACACCCCAGCCGTGCCTTCCGGTCTGAACGCGACAGGTCTTGTCGTTTTCGTTTTGAGGAGGTCGCTTTCAGCAGTGGAAGTCTAGAGGCCCAGCCAACGGGGCAAATGACCGATATCTGGCAGCACCACATCGGCGAACGGGTCGAGGTCCTCGGCGCCTGCCATGCCGGTCAACACGCCGACGGTTGTCATCCCCGCGTTGCGACCGGCGATCAGGTCATGCGTGCTGTCCCCGACCATCGCGACCTGTGCAGGCAATACATCGACCGCTCGGGTGAAGGCCAACAATTGGCCCGGAGCAGGCTTGGCACCATATCCGCTGTCAAACCCGGCTACAAAATCGAAACACGCCGCCACGCCCGCCGCATTCAGATGTGCAAGCGCCGGCGTCTCGGCATCATTGGTTGCCACGCCGAGCCGCATCCCACTTGCGCGAAGGGCCTGCAAATAAGGAATCAACGGCACCGCCTCGGACTGCGGTGCGGTCTCGGCCTCTTCATTCAGCATGTCGATCACCGCATTTCGCGACATATGTGGCAGGTGCGGCGCCATGGCATCAGCGATCTCGGCCGGTGTTCCGGCGATGACGATACTATCAGGGTGGAATCGCCCGGCAGCCAGATCAAAGCCGATTGCTTCGCCAAGCCGGTGTGCTCGCGCGTCGTCGCCCTGCGTGGCCCGACGCAAAAACGCGCTGGCCCAAGCCTCCCACGTCGCGCCGAATTGAAACAGGGTTCCGTCCTTGTCAAACAAGATGGCCGAGATTGTCACGGGCGCAGCCTTTCACGATTGGGTTTCATCAGGTCCAATGGATCTGCGCCCCACCCGGCAACGCCGCACGGGCCAGCATCGGGTGTTCGAAGGGGAGCGACTCAGCCTCGCAGAACTTCACCACCCAACCATCATCCATCACCAGGAAGTCCAGCACCGAACCGAGGAACTCGGCGTCCCCGGCGCGTGTTCTTAGATCCTGTTCAGAGGCACCGCTAGCCCCCAGAAACACTGGCAAAAGCTCGTCCTGGCCAAGCAGCCATGTCAGGGCCTTGAGAGCGAGAGTTTCGGCGGCATCGGCGGAATATTGCATGGTGCTCTGGCTTTTCCCTGATCGGAAACAGTTTGTTAACGACTCTCATAAACACTTTGAAACAATATTAACGCAAGACATGAAAGGCGCCACGTGTGCAAGGCACCATTCTGATCATCGACGGCGTATCGACCAACCGCATCATGCTGAAGGTTCAGCTGTCTGCGGCCTATTATCATGTGGTCCAAAGCGACGGTATCGACGGGCTCGAGGCCTTGATTCGCCGGACTCGACCGGAACTCATCGTGACAGCGATGAATTTGCCTGACGGTACAGCGCATGACGTGCGGGCGATCCTTAATCGCGACGACGAAATGCGGAGCACACCGATAATTGCTGTGACCGCACACAATGATCGCGCCGCACGATTTGACGCTCTTAAGGGCGGCATTGATGATGTGCTGAGCCAGCCGCTCGACGATTTGATCCTGCAGGCCCGGATCCGGAGCCTAATTCGCGCCAGAAGCAGCACGGAGGAACTGCACTGGTGTGATAGCTCCCCACCGGCAATCGGCTTTGCGGAACCCGCCGCAACCTTTGCCCCGCCATCCAACATCGCTTTGCTGACCAGCCAGCAATGCACGGGCGCGGTCTGGCGCGCGCGGTTGAAGGAACGAACAAGCCACATTCTGCAATGCCATCGGATTGACGACATTCACGCTATGATGACCGGCCAGCCGCCCGATGCGATTGTCGTGGATCTGACCGACACACAGACAGAGCCACCGCTGCGGTTGCTGGTCGACCTCAGATCACGTGCCTTTACCAGTCATGCGGCACTTATTGCCATAGTGCCTGAAACCGCACGCCATCTAGGGGCCGAGGCCCTTGACCGCGGGGCACACGACATCCTGCAAGGCGGTTTCTGCGGCGAAGAGCTTTCGCTGAGAATCGATGCGCAGTTGCGCCGGAAGAAGCAATCAGACCGGTACCGGGATTCTGTCCGCGATGGCCTGCGGGCCGCCGTGCGCGACCCGATGACCGGATTGTTCAATCGCCGATACGCGCTGCCACATTTGGCTGCGACAGCCAACGAGGCCGCGCGAACCGGCAGCAGTTTTGCGGTCATGCTTGCCGATCTCGATCACTTCAAACAGATCAACGACTGCTTTGGCCATCCGGCAGGCGATTCCGTCTTGATCGAAACCGCACGTCGCCTGCAAAGTCAGGTTCGCGCTCGCGACATGATAGCCCGCGTCGGCGGCGAAGAGTTCATGATCGTGATCCCCGAAGCCGACCAGCACAGCGCCACCCATGCAGCCGAGCGACTGTGCCGACAGATCAACGCGTTGCCATTTCATTGCGCCGGCGTTTCCCAGCCGATCAAAGTCACCACGAGCATCGGCGTCGTCGTCGGCGCGCCACCCTGCTCCATGGCGCAGATGCAGCCCGATCAGCATGCCCAGTTACTCATCAGTCAGGCCGATCGCGCCCTTTATGGCGCGAAGCACGCCGGTCGCAATCAGATCTCGCTGATTGGAGTGGCGGCCTGAAACTTGCCTTTGGATGTGCTCTGCACCAAGCACCCCATCGCCGAGGCAAAACACTTGGCGCCCGGTGCCACGTTAAACACCCAACCACCGACCCAATGTTCGAACGCCAACCCGATACACGCTTTTTATCTTGATTGGTGCGCCGGTGTTGGTCAGACTCGGCATCATGTCTGATCAGTCTAACCTCGTTATCCGTCCGCTGCGCGCTGAAGACCGTCCCCAATGGTCCGAGATGTGGACCGCGTATCACGACTTTTACCAGACCAAGGTCGGGCCAGAAGTCCATGACAGCACATTCGCCCGACTGCTAGGGGATGACCCGCAGGATTTCAGCGCCTTTGTTGCCGAGCAGGACGACCGGCTTGTGGGGCTGACACATTATCTGTTTCACCGCCACGCCTGGAAGATCGAAGACGTATGTTATCTGCAAGACCTTTATGCCCGCTCGGAATGCCGGGGAACCGGTGTCGGTCGTGCGTTGATCGAGGCGGTTTATGATGCGGCGGACCAGAACGGCACGCCAAGTGTTTACTGGCTTACACAGGATTTCAATGAAACCGCCCGAAAGCTGTATGATCGCATCGCAAACGTAACACCATTTATCCGTTACCAACGCCCATGATCCGTATCGCCATCTTTCTTGTTGTTGCCGTTGTTGCCGGGTGCAGCGCCAGACCGTTGGGCGACACTCCGACCCGCGCCGCAATCGCCGAGTCAAGCCTGCCGCCGATGAAGGGCTTTGCATCCACACGTCCAAGCGCGCCGAGACAATCCAATGCCAACATCGCCGCCGACTTCCTGTCGTTGCATTTCGAACTGGAAAGCGGCCGCAGCCTGCCGGTGTTTACCCGGTTTGAGGGCCCGATCACCGTGCGGGTCACCGGCAAGCCACCCGCAAGCCTAGAGCCGGATTTGCGCCGACTGCTTGACCGCCTCCGCCAAGAGGCCGGTCTCCAGATCAGACAGGTTCAGGGCAACAGCGCGAGTATCACCATTCAAGCGGTCAGCCGGGCCGAGATTCGCCGCGCCCTGCCACAAGCCGCGTGTTTCGTCGTGCCGAATGTGTCCAGTATCGAAGAGTTCCGCCGAAAACGCCGCAGTGCGGGTACCAACTGGTCAACGCTGCGCGAACGCGAAAAGATGGCGATCTTTCTGCCCTATGATTCCACGCCACAGGAAATCCGCGATTGTCTGCACGAAGAACTTGCACAGGCGCTTGGCCCGCTCAATGATCTCTACCGTCTGTCCAATTCGGTGTTCAACGATGACAACGTGCATACCGTTCTCACCGGGTTTGACATGCTGATCCTGCGCACCGCCTATGCGCCCGAAATCTATAGCGGCATGACCAAGGCCGAAGTCGCGACAGAACTGCCCGACATCCTGTCCCGCATCAATCCGGGCGGTAATCGCCTTCCGGCGCAGGCCATTGCACCGACACCGCGGAGTTGGATCGACTCGGTGCAGATTGTCCTCGGACCGGGTGCTGGAACGTCCGAACGCCGCAATGCCGCGCAATCCGCAGCGGCAACAGCGCAACAACTTGGCTGGCAAGATCACCGCCGCGCCTTTGGCTATTACATGCTTGGTCGGATGACCCAGCTCGACGATGCCGAACTTGCGCAGCAGTATTATGCCAGTGCAATCAGCTACCTGCGCCGTGCTCCAGGTACAGAGCTTCATCAGGCCTATATCGTCACTCAAACGGCCGCATATGCGGTTTCGCGCGATGAAGGCTCCGAAGCGCTACGCCAGATCGAACCCTATCTGGATGTCGCCGCGCGCTCGGAAAATGCGGCCTTGCTGGCAACGCTCATGCTACTCAAGGCCGAAGCGCTGGATCAGACCGGCCAGAGCGACGCGGCACGCACCGTCAGGCTGGACAGTGTGGGATGGGCAAGATACGGCTTTGGCACGGATTGGGCGGTACGGGCGAAGATGCAGGAAATTGCATCGCTGAACCCTCAAAACAGGCGCAATGGCCAATCAAACGGGTAACAGACGATGATCGTGATCGCAGGTGTTCTGCTGGGGGCCGCATTTGGTGCGGTTCTCGCCAAGAAAAACGGCGGTAAAGCCGCTGATATCGCGCAATATGCCGCCGCTTCGGCAATGGCATTCGGGATCGTTGCCATGATCGCGACTGTGCTGATTGATCGGATCGCGGGCTGACGCGATGTTTGTACCCTTCTACGAAAACCTCCGCAAAGCCGGCATCCCCGTCTCGCTGCGTGAATACCTGAGCTTTCTCGAAGGCATGAAGGTCGGGCTAACCACCTATGACGTCGAGGCGTTCTACTACCTGGCCCGCGTGTCGATGGTGAAGGACGAGCGCAATATCGACAAGTTCGACCGCGCCTTTGCCACCAGTTTCAAAGGTCTGGAACAGATCAGTTTTCAACAGGTCATGGAAGCCGTCGATATTCCTGGTGAATGGCTGCGCAAGATGACAGAGAAACACCTGTCAGCCGAGGAAAAAGCCGAGATTGAGGCGCTTGGTGGGTTCGAAAAGCTGATGGAGACGCTGAAAGAGCGCCTGAAAGAACAGGAAGGTCGTCACCAAGGCGGCAACAAATGGATCGGCACCGGCGGCACCAGCCCGTTTGGCGCCTATGGTTACAACCCCGAAGGCGTGCGCATCGGCCAGAAGGAAAGCCGCCACCAACGTGCGGTCAAGGTCTGGGACAAGCGTGAGTTCAAGAACCTCGACGACACGGTTGAACTGGGCACACGTAACATCAAGGTGGCATTGAAACGGCTGCGCAATTGGGCCCGCGAAGGCGCAGCCGAAGAACTGGATATGGACGGAACCATCCGCGCCACGGCAGAGCACGGTTACCTTGACGTGAAAACCAGACCCGAGCGCCACAACGCGGTCAAGGTTGTCTTGTTTCTGGATATCGGCGGATCAATGGACCCGCATGTCAAAGTGGTTGAAGAACTGTTTTCCGCCGCCCGCAGCGAATTCAAGCATCTGGAATACTACTACTTTCACAATTGCCTCTACGAAGGCGTCTGGCGCGACAATCGGCGTCGCTGGGACGCGCAAACACCGACACATGAAGTCCTGCGAACCTATGGCCCCGACTACAAGTGTATTTTTGTCGGCGACGCCTCGATGAGCCCCTATGAGATCGCCTATCCCGGTGGCGCCAACGAACATTGGAACGCAGAGGCTGGCAGCGTCTGGTTGCAACGGGCGCGCGAACAATGGAGCAGCAATCTTTGGGTTAATCCGGTGCCGGAGAAATACTGGTCCTACACCCATTCGATTCAGATGATCCAAGAGATCTTCGCCGATCAGATGGTCCCCATGACGCTCGACGGGTTGAGCCGCGGGATGAAAGCGCTGACGCGCTAGTCCCGTATAACTTTGGTAAAACAGGTCTTTGCACAGGTCAGCAGTCTGCATAGGCTGATCGCATGTCCGACGCGCCCATCACCAACATCGATCTGAAATCGTTTACCGCCGATCCCTACCCCACGCTCGCGCAGATGCGGCGCAGTGCGCCCATCACCTATGTGCCGCAACTCGGGGCAACGCTGATTACCCGGCGTGATGATGTCCACGCTCAGGAAAAACGGATCGACGTGTTTTCTTCGGTGCAGCCCGAGGGGTTGATGACCCAATTGATGGGTGAAAACATGATGCGCAAGGATGGTGCGCAGCATCAGCATGAACGGCGCATCTTGTTTCCCGCACTCAGCCCGCGCACGGTTCAGGATCATTGGAAACCGATCTTTGAACGTGCCGCGCTGTCGATCCTGCAGGATCTGCACCCCAAAGGCGCGTGTGATCTCGTCCGGGACTATGCGATGCCGGTGTCCGCCGAAGCACTCAAGGCAATCACCGGACTGACCGACATGCAGGCGGCCGAGATGGACGGCGTCAGTCAGGCGATGATCGACGGCTGCGCCAATTACGGTGGCGATCCGGACATCACCACACGCTGCAACACGGCGACTGCGTTGATTGATGCCCATATCGACCGGATGCAGGACGCCCCTCCACCCCGGTCGGCGCTGGATGTACAATTGCAGGCGGGCCTTGCCGATGCGAACATTCGCGCGAACATCAAACTGATCATTTCAGGAGGTCAGAACGAACCGCGTGACGCGATCGCCGGAACGATTTGGGCCTTGCTCACCCACCCGGACCAACTGCGACTGATCCTCGATGGTCAGGCAAAGTTCGCACAGGCCTTTACCGAATACGCTCGCTGGATCAGCCCGATAGGCATGTCGCCCCGGCGCATCGCCCGAACCGAGACCGTTCAGGGCGTGACGTTTGAGCCAGAGGACAAGGCGTTTCTGATGTTCGGTTCCGCCTGTCGCGACGAAGCACACTTTGACAACCCGGACAGCTTTGACATCACGCGCAACACCCAGCCCGCAATCAGCTTTGGGGCCGGACCACATTTCTGCGCAGGTGCTGCAGCGTCGCGATCTCTGATTGCAGAGGTGGCTTTGCCTTTAGCATTCAAGCACCTGAAAAACCTTCAGATTACCGTGGAGGTTCCCTTCACCGGTTGGGCCTTTCGCGGCCCCACCCACATGCCGGTGAGATGGGACTGCTGATGCCATTGCATTTTGACGCCGCCGAATATGCCACCCGCCAGTCTGCTGCCACCCGCGCTGTTCAGGAGGCCGGTCTCGACGCATTGTTGATGTTCGCGCCGGAAAGCCATTTCTGGATTTGTGGATATGACACATTCGGGTTTGCAATGTTTCAATGCCTCGTTCTGACGGCCGACGGTGATTTGCACCTGTTGACCCGTCTGCCGGACATGCGCCAGGCGCAACTGACCTCGACACTGCCAGATGATCACATTCATATCTGGCCAGAACATCAGGGGGCAACGCCTGCGGAAAACCTACGGTCCCTGCTTGCCGATCTGGGCGTGGCACAGGGGCGCATAGGATTTGAAAGCCAGACCGCAGGGTTGACCGATGCGAACGGCCAATTGCTGCGCGCGGCGCTGCCCGATCTGATCGACGCCTCTGCTCTAATCCGGGATTTGCGGCGGGTAAAATCAGCTGCCGAAATATCCATGCATCGTCGGGCGGCGAACCTCTCGGATGATGCGCTGGATGCCGCTGTTGAGGCCACAGGAGCAGGCGCGTTTGAAGGTAACATTCTTGCGGCAATGCAGGGCGCGGTGTTCAAGGGCGGTGGCGATTACGCTGGCAACGAATTCATCCTTGGATCGGGCCCCGGCGCCCTGCTCTGCCGCTATTACTCCGGTCGCAGACATCTGGATGCACAGGATCAGCTCACGTTGGAGTGGTCGGGCGCCTATGCCCGATATCATGCGGCGATGATGCGCACGCTGGTCATCGGAAGTCCCGATCCCCGACAACGCGCGATGCAGGACGCGGCTGAAGAAGCTCTCGCCGCCTGCGAAGCGGCCATTCAACCCGGCAACCCAATGGGCGATGTGTATGACGCGCATGCCCGCGTCTTTGATGCGCATGGGTTTGCAGAGTCCCGATTGCAGGCCTGCGGCTATGGGATGGGCGCGGTCTATACGCCGATCTGGGTGGACTTTCCGATGTTCTACGAAGGCAACCCGCTGGTCATGCAGGAAAATCAGGTCTTCTTTCTTCACATGGTCCTGATGGATAGCGATGCAGGTCTTGCAATGTGCCTCGGTCATAGCGTGCTTGTGACCGCAACCGGTGCCGAGCGACTGTCGCGACATGGAACCGAATTGATCACCTGCTGATCACTTGCCGAAGGGCAGTTCAAGGACCATATCTTATACATGCTCAAGTTCACGCCGATCCTCCTGGCCATTCTTTATGCTCTGGCGATGTATCGCTTCTCTGTCTGGCGGACGGGCAAGGAACTTGACCAGAAATCAACCGAACTTGCCGATCCCCATCTCAAGCGGCTGACCGACAGGCTCGCCGCCTCGCTCGATCTGCATCGGATCCCGGTTTACGTCTACGAGATCGACCCGGTAAACGGGCTGGCCGCGCCGGATGGGCGGATCTTCATCACACGTGGATTTTATCGCAAGTTTCAGAACGGCGACGTGACGGGTGAAGAGATGGCCAGCGTCATCGCCCATGAACTGGGCCATGTGGCCTTGGGTCATGCCCGTCGCCGCATGATTGATTTTTCAGGTCAAAACGCGTTGCGCACCGCGCTGATCATGGTGCTCGGGCGGTTCATACCCTTTGTCGGCATCTGGATTGCGAACATGCTGACCAGCTTGCTTGCCGCCGGGCTATCGCGTTCGGATGAATACGAGGCGGATGCCTATGCTGCCGCCCTGCTGACCAAAGCCGGCATTGGCGTCGAACCACAGAAATCCCTGTTTCGCAAACTTGACGCGCTGACCGAACAGCGGGCCGGTATGGCCCCGGCCTGGTTGCTGAGCCATCCGCATACCGATCAGCGGATCGAGGCGCTCGAGCAACTGGAACGCCAGTGGCACGCCCCCGGCTAAGGTCAGGAACCGCGACCGACCGCCTTGGCTAGTCGCGGCAATCTTGCCTTTTTCAAAAGCGACCGCATCTCCCAATTGTCACCAGACAACCGACGGGCCTCTGCAAGGACACGTTCGGCAACCGAAGTGATCCCGTCGGGATCGATTTGCCACAACGAATGCAGAAAGCCGTCGGGATCGAGCCGCTTCAGACCTTGCTCATCCAACGTACGACGCGGAAAGTCCTTGGCGTTCAGGGTCATGATCGCATCAGCCGAACTTGCAACCGCAACGGCGAGCACATGGACATCGGCTGGATCGGGCAACCACAGTCGCTGCTCCAACCCCGATGCGGGCGGGTATTCGGCATCCGGCCAGGCATTGCGCAACAACGCGATTTCCGCCCGCGCCTGCGCCTCGCCCTGTGGCCCCAGCTTGATCGCCGCCCGCGCCCACTCTTCCAGTATCCGCGCCGACCACACTGGCACGAAATGCCCTGCTCGGGCGGCCCCAAGAACAACTTCGCGCATCACCGTCGGGTAGAGCACGCAGGTGTCGATAACGATCTTCACAGGCGAAAGAACAACGACTTGAGATAGCCACTTTCAGCAAGCTGCGGAAGTTGCGGATGATCCGGTCCGGCAAACCCCGTGTGGATCAGCTGTGCCTGCCGCCCGCCGCGTCCGATACCGCGCGAGCTTGCGGCGTGGAATCGAGCGAGATCAGCCGCATGCGAACAGGAACACAGGCACAGATAGCCTCCATCGGCCACCAAGGGTGCCGCCAGCTTGGCAATACGTTCATAGGCGCGCAAACCCGGTTCAAGCGCGGATTTGGATGGTGCAAAGGCGGGCGGATCGCAGATCACCACGTCAAACTCTGCGCCCTCGCTGCCAAGTGCGGTCAGAACGTCAAACGCATCCCCCTGCCGCGTCGCAAACCGTTCGGACATCCCGGCCGCTGCGGCACCCTGTTCAGCAAGCGCAAGCGCCGGGGCAGAGCCATCTACCGACAACGCTGTCGTCGCGCCGCCCGCAAGCGCGGCAAGGGCAAAGCCGCCGACATGGGAAAACACATCCAGAACCCGTGCGCCGGAGGCGAGCCGTGCTGCAAAGGCATGGTTGGGTCCTTGGTCAAAGAACAACCCGGTCTTCTGGCCGCCCGTCAGATCCGCCATATAGATCGCGCCATTCATCGGCACCGGGATCGGTGCGTCAGGGGCTGACCCGCGCAACACGCCCGACACGTCATCCAGCCCCTCAAGCGCCCGCGTGCGTCCGCCAGCGTTTTTCAGGACAGTCGCGACACCGGTGGTTTCGATCAGGGCTTCGGTCAGCGTTTCCAGATGGGCTTCGGCCCAGGCGGCGTTGGGTTGTACAACGCAGATGTCTCCGAACCGGTCGATGATGATACCGGGCAGACCGTCCGCCTCGGCGTGGACAAGCCGATAAAACGGGTCAGGAAACAGGCGTTCCCGCAACCGCAGAGCCTTTGTCAGCCGCTGTACGAACCAGTTCTTGTCCAACGGTATGGATATGTCGCGCTCCAGCATCCGGCAGATGATCTTTGAGTCGGGATTGACCGCGACAAGGCCCAGCGGACTGCGTTTGTCATCCTCAAGCACGGCAATTGTGCCCGCAGTCAGGGCGCGTGTGCGCCGGTCTGTCACCAGGTCACTGGCATAGACCCAAGGAAAGCCGTGGCGGACGCCACGAGCATTGGCCTTGGGTTTGAGGCGTACACGAGGCAGGTCGGGGGTTGGCAAGGTATCTGTCATGCCGCCCTCATAGCCGCACCGCCAGCGCGATAACAGCCTCGATGACGCAACCAACGCAGCCAGCGTTCAGTTTCTCGGACGCGAGCGCCATCCGCCCCGCCGCTGAGGTGATGCGACCGACGTCAGCCCGTCGCGCAGGACGCCCGACATCGGATGATCCGGTGCAGGTTCAGCATATTGCGCAATAAGGTGGCGGAGCGCCGGACCGGTTTCGCGTCCTTCGGGCAGGCTCAGCGCCCAGTCCAGAAAGATGGACCGACATTCGGCGGCGCCGATATCCTCGATCTGGTAGGCTTCAAAGATCAGCCCCTTTGGATCCATGTCACTGCGTGATTTCATGGCTCTTTCCCTGACGCCAGCAACGACCCGATCACCGTGGTCGCCGCTGCATATGCAGTTTCAAGTGCTGTGCTCAGCGCGTCAAGCGTGTCGTACCCGGTGCTCCGACACAAGAACGCGGCGCCGCCCTCGCCTAGATCTTTCAGCTGAAGGGTCTGACCCGAAAGCAATCGCGCCGCTGCCTGTACCGACCAGTAGAGATCATAGCATTGGTTCAGTTGCGTCGCGTTCTCTTCACTGATCCAGCCGCAGGTCACCCCGCCTTGCAATCCTGAGGGTACATCGCGCGCGCCTGATCCTGAAAGCAAGGCACCGGCCTGAGCAACCAGTTCGATGTCCTGCATCCGCCCGGCACCGATCTTGGCATCCCACACACCGTCGGGCGATTTGGCCCCGGCGATCTTCTCCCGCATCTCGGCAACCTCGCTCAGCACCTGTGCACGATCGCGGGGCGATGACAGAACATCTTCGCGGAACGCTTCGATATCATCCGACAGTTCCTGAACCCCGGCGATCACGCGCGCACGGGTCAGGGCAAGGTGTTCCCACACCCATGCCTCGTCCTTTTGATAGTTCTGAAAGCTCGACCAGCTGGTTGCCACGGGACCCTGATTTCCCGAAGGACGCAGGCGCATGTCGACCTCATACAGTCGCCCTTGCGACATCTGTGCGGTCAGCGCGGTTATCAGCGCCTGTGTCATTCGCGCATAATAGGTGCGTGTTGCCAGAGGGCGCGGCCCCTCGGACGCATCGGCATCCTGCGGATCGTAAATGACGATCAGATCAAGGTCGGACATGGCATTCAGCCGCCCCGCGCCCAATGATCCCATCCCCAGAACTGCAGCGCCGCGTCCAGGTGGCGGCCCGTGTTTTTCGGAGAATTGCCTGACAACCAGAGGACAAAGCGCAGCAATCACTGCACCCGCGAGATCCGCATATTGCAACCCCGCCGCCGTGGCATCAATAAGGCCCCGCAAGTGGTGGACACCAATACGAAAATGCCATTCCTTGTTCCAGCGACGGGCGGTGTCCAGTTGGGTCTCATAGTCTGGTTCATCCCCTAACAACCGCGTCAATTCGGCCTCAAGCGCGTCTATTCCGGGCCAGTCGGAAAAGAAATCACCGCCAATCACCGCGTCAAAAACCCCGGCGTTGCGTGACAAATGCCCCGCCAGCGCGGGTGATGTGCCAACGATATCGACCAGCAGGTCAATCAGTTGGGTGTTTGCCTCAAACAACGAGAACAGTTGCACGCCTGCAGGTAGCCCCGACAGGAAGCCATCAAGCGCGATCAGCGCTTCTTCGGGTTTTGAGGTTCGCCCCAGTCGCGCCAACAGTTCCGGCTTGAGACGATCAAATATCTGTTGCGCCCGCTGCGACCGCAGCGCGGGATAGGTTGGCCATCGTGCGAGAATACTGTCATCAAAGTTGACAGGCTCCTCCGAGGGGGGCGTCGCATGATCGGGTGCAAAGAAATCCTCGGTCAATGCGTGAACTTCATCCAGCCGTTCGCCAATGTTCTCCAGCAAGTCCGCCGGGTTCATGTCCATCAGACAGGCAATGCGGGCAATCCCTTCCTCGGATTGCGGAACTTTGTGAGTCTGCGCATCGTTCACCATCTGGATCCGATGTTCAACCTCGCGGTGAGCGCGGTAATGATCGCTGAGTTGCGCTGCGACCTCGGGCGGAATCCACTCCTTCTCCGCAAGTGCGACGAGCCCAGCCACGGTCTCGCGCTGGCGCAACCCGACATCCCTGCCCCCGGCGATCAATTGCCGGGTCTGGGTAAAGAATTCAATTTCGCGAATGCCGCCGCGCCCCAGTTTCATATCGTGCCCGGGCACCGAAACCGCACCGCCGGTACCCTTGGTCTCGCGAATGCGCAAACGCATATCGTGGGCGTCCTGAATGGCCGCAAAATCCAGATGCCTGCGCCAGACAAACGGCGTGAGCGCGGTCAGAAACTGCTCGCCCGCCGCAATGTCACCTGCCGCTGGCCGCGCCTTGATATAGGCGGCGCGCTCCCATGTGCGACCCAAGCTCTCGTAATACCGCTCTGCCGCCTCTGCCGCCATGCAGACCGGGGTGACGGCGGGGTCCGGACGTAGCCGCAAATCGGTCCGAAACACGTAACCGTCGGCCGTCCGCTCGCTCAGCAAAGTGCACATGTTGCGCGTCGCCCGAACCATGCCCTGACGCGCCTCGTAAAAATCATCAGGGTCAAAACGGGTTTCGTCAAACAGGCATATCAGATCGATATCCGAGGAATAGTTGAGTTCGTGCGCGCCCATCTTGCCCATCGCCAGCACAAACAACCCACCGGCGGTTGCAACATCATCCTCGGTCAGGCCCGGTAGTTTCTTGCGGCGGATCAGGTTCGCAATCTCTGACTTGATCGCCACGTCACAAACCTGTCCGCCCAGATCGGTAAGAATTCCAGTCACACGTTCCAATGGCCAGACACCGGCCAGATCGGCCAATGCGGTCATCAGCGCCACCCGCCGTTTGGCCTGTCGCAACCCGGTTTTGAGTTGGTCGGGCGGCAGCGCGGCGAGGTCGGAAATGCAACTTGCAATGGCGGCGTCGGGATCGTCGGCGGCCTCGAGCAACCACTCGGCCTCGCTTTCGATCAAGGCCCGCAGATAAGGGCTGCTGCCGGCCGCGCCTTCAATCAGCGACGCCAGATCACCGGTCGCGCCCGGCACGGCGGCGCGGGTTTCTGCCCCGAGTTCACGGTCATAGGCGCGCGGCATACGGGATATATTCTTACACAACGACATGAGCGCAGATTGAAGCCGGGTGGCGAGCGCGTCAATGCAGGAACGGCTTGCGAAAGCGAACTGTTTCGGGTCAGGGTGCGCGCCATGAGCAAAAGCATGAGACGTGTCCGCGCAGCGTTAGAGGCGGCTGGATTTGAACCCGAGATCCAGGAAACCAAACTGGCCCGCACGGCGCTGGACGCGGCCGATGCCGTGGGCTGCGAGGTCGATCAGATTGCCAAATCGATCATTTTTCAAGGACAGAACAGCGGTGACGCCATCCTGTTTCTGACCGCTGGCGGCAACCGCGTCGATGAGACCAAGGCCACTGCGGTGGCTGGTGAACCGCTTGGCAAGGCAAAGGCGGCGTTGATCCGCACGCAAACAGGCTTTGCCATTGGTGGGGTCGCGCCTGTTGGGCACCTAAACCCGATCCGTGCGTTCATGGACCCAAAACTGCTGGAATTCGACGAAATCTGGGCTGCAGCGGGGACTCCGCACCATGTTTTTCGCACCTCGCCGGATGATCTTATAAAAATATCAAACGCGCAAATATATGAATTTACATCATAAAATAAGTAAATGTAAAAAACATTCACATTAACTCTTGCAATACGCCCTCTCAATCCCGATCTTGGTGATGTGAAAGACATTCACATTGAAACACCTTCAGGAGAGAGACGACCATGACCATGATGACCGAAACCGTTCCCGCCACGGCCCATCCGGGCTGGTTTTCCCGCGCCGAGTCCTGGCTTGACAGCAAGGGCAAAGGAGCCTGGATCGCTGCAATGGTCCTTGGCTTCGTGTTCTTCTGGCCCGTCGGCCTCGCCTTCCTCTTTTACATGATCTGGAGCAAACGCATGTTCAGTAAATCCTGCAGCCGTCGCACGTCGCGCAAACTTCACCGCATGACCATGTCGTCCTCGACGGGAAACAGCGCGTTCGATGCTTACAAGACCGAAACGCTGCGCCGCCTGGAAGAGGAACAGAACAATTTTGAATCCTTCCTCGAGCGTCTGCGCGAAGCCAAGGACAAGGCCGAATTCGATCAGTTCATGGACGAACGTGCCAAACAGGCCGATCGCGACCGTGACGAAGGCGAAGCAGCCTGATATCGTACCAACCGTCCCCGCCGAAATGCGGGGACGGGCCGCGTTTAATAGGTCAACTCAGGGTATACACAATGTTCAACCTGCCGGATCCGGATCGCCAGCCGGAATTTTATTCCTCCGTTCCGCTCAAACGCCTGCTCGCCTGGATCATCGACACGTTCCTTGTGCTGCTGATGTGCATCGTTGCCGTGTTTCTGACATTCTTTGTCGGGGCATTCCTCTTTGGCATTTTGTGGATCGTTCTCAGCTTTTGCTATCGTGTTGTCACAATGGCCAACGGCTCCGCGACCTGGGGTATGCGCTTTGTCGGAATCGAGTTCCGCACCGCCGATGGCAACCGGTTTGACCTGCCAATGGCCCTCGCCCACACCACCGGCTACACCGTCAGCATCGCGCTTCCGATCCTGCAGGTCATTTCGATCGTTATGATGTTGACTGGCGCACGGGGTCAGGGTCTGACTGACGCCTTTCTGGGCACTGTTGCACTAAACAAAAGGTCTGAACTGCGCGCTTAATTCCGCACTTGGCGACCCAGAGATCGGTTGTTATCATTTTCATGAAAGCAACTGCGGACCGTTCATGCGACACACTCTACCCATTGCACCACAATTCTATGTAACGGCACCTCAACCCTGCCCTTATCTTGAGGGCAGGATGGAGCGTAAACTGTTCACCTCGCTTCAGGGTGACAATGCCGATCGCCTCAACAACGGGTTAAGCCAGCAAGGCTTTCGGCGCTCGCAGAATGTGCTCTACCGACCGTCCTGTGCAGAATGCTCGGCCTGCCTGTCCGCCCGCATTGACGTCAGCCGGTTCAAACCCACAAAGAGCCAGAAACGCGCCGCGCGCCGGAACGCGGGTCTGGTTCGGCACGCCACTTCGCCTTGGGCCACAGAGGATCAGTATGACCTCTTCCGCCGCTACCTTGATGCGCGTCACGCTGATGGCGGCATGGCGGACATGGATGTTTTTGAATTCTCAGCGATGATCGAAGAGACCCCTATTCGCAGCAGGGTCATCGAATACAGTGATCTCGAGGCGGATACGCTTGTCGGCGTCAGCCTGACCGATGTTCTCGAAGACGGGCTGAGCATGGTTTATTCGTTTTACGCCCCCGACAGGCCACAGCACAGCCTGGGCACGCACATGATCATGGACCACATCGAGATCGCGCGGAATGCCAACCTGCCCTATGTCTATCTCGGGTATTGGGTGCCGGGCAGTCAGAAAATGGGATACAAGGCCAAGTTCTCGGGTCTAGAAGTTTACATTGGCGGCGAATGGAAATCGGTATCAAACCCCGATGCTTTCAATGCCGAAACCCATCCGCTGTCCACCGACCCGATCGCCGAACAGGTCGCCAATATCAGCCTGCCGGATGGTCGACCGACCCGTCTCTAAATTTCGTATATGCCAACCACAACGGGTGCGCCCTCCTTTCAGCGGCGGCATTTGCCACCATGCGAACACACTGCAGACGGTGTAAACGTACCCCGGACAAGCAATATTTGATGCATTCTTTCGTCTGAGTTCAGCCATGCGCAACAAAACGCCGCACTCAATGCCGAATTGAGGCGCGGTTTCGCGACGTTTCGCGGTTGACGCCCCTGTTTTGCGAACCTAATGTCGCCGCAGCATGAAAAGGAGCGGTGACCATGTCACGCCTAGTCGTCATTGTAGGAACCACGCGCATGGGCCGGTAACGGTAAACCATATTTCGACCCATGCGCCCCCGCCAAGAACGGGGGTTTTTTTATGCGCAGGACGTTGTCTCGGATGGAGCAAAACAGATGACACGTGAAATGACCGGAGCAAAAATGTTGGTGCAGGCGCTGAAGGATCAGGGCGTCGACACGGTTTTCGGATATCCCGGCGGCGCTGTGCTACCTATTTATGACGAGATCTTTCAGCAGAACGATGTCCGGCACGTGCTGGTACGACATGAACAAGCCGCCGTTCACGCGGCCGAAGGGTATGCCCGCGCCAGTGGCAAGCCCGGTGTGGCCCTTGTGACGTCCGGACCGGGTGCCACCAATGCGGTGACCGGACTGACCGATGCCTTGATGGATAGCATCCCGATTATTGTCTTTTCCGGACAGGTGCCGACATTCATGATCGGATCGGATGCGTTCCAGGAAGCGGACACCGTGGGCATCACCCGCCCCTGCACCAAGCATAACTGGCTGGTGAAAGATACCGACAAGCTGTCAGGTGTTATCCACGAGGCGTTCCATGTGGCCACGTCAGGTCGGCCCGGTCCGGTGCTCGTGGACATCCCAAAGGATGTTCAATTTGCTACCGGCACCTATACCAAACCCTCGCCAACCGCGTCGCACTATCAGCCGCGCGTGAAAGGCGATCTCGAAGAGATCACCGAACTCGTCGCAGCGATGGAAAAAGCCAAGCGCCCGGTATTTTATACCGGCGGTGGCGTGATCAATTCCGGCCCTGCGGCCAGCCAGTTGCTGCGTGAACTCGTGGACGCGACCGGCTTTCCGATCACATCCACGCTCATGGGGTTGGGTGCCTATCCGGCCTCGGGCAAAAACTGGCTGGGTATGCTGGGAATGCACGGGCTCTACGAGGCCAACCTCGCGATGCATGATTGCGACCTGCTGATCAATATCGGCGCGCGGTTTGATGACCGGATCACCGGGCGGATCGATGCGTTCAGCCCGAAATCCATCAAGGCGCATATCGATATCGACCCCAGTTCCATCAACAAGGTGATCAAGACCGATATTCCGATTGTCGGCGATGTCGGCCATGTTCTGGAGGACATGTTGAAGGTCTGGAAGTCGCGCGGCCGCAAGACGAACGCAGAAGCCGTGACCAAATGGCAGATGAAGATCAACGAATGGCGCAAGGTGGATTGTCTGGCCTATTCGCCCGACGACAAGTCCATCAAACCGCAGCACGCGCTTACCCGCCTGCAAGCGCTGACCGAGGGCATGGACCGCTATATCACGACCGAAGTTGGTCAGCATCAGATGTGGGCGGCACAATATCTCGGGTTTGACGAGCCGAACCGCTGGATGACATCCGGGGGCCTTGGCACGATGGGATATGGCTTCCCTGCATCAATCGGTGTGCAGATGGCCCACCCCGACAGCCTTGTGGTCAATGTTGCCGGCGAGGCAAGCTGGCTCATGAACATGCAGGAAATGGGAACAGCGGTTCAGTATCGCCTGCCCGTCAAGCAGTTCATCCTCAACAATGAACGTCTTGGCATGGTCCGCCAGTGGCAGGAACTGTTGCACGGCGAGCGGTATTCCCACAGCTGGTCCGAAGCCCTGCCCGATTTCGTGAAACTCGCCGAAGCCTTTGGTGCCAAGGGTATCATCTGCAAGGATCCCGCCGATCTGGATGATGCGATCATGGAAATGATCAAACATGACGGTCCGGTGATCTTTGATTGTCTTGTCGAAAAGCATGAAAACTGCTTTCCAATGATCCCGTCGGGCAAGGCCCACAACGAAATGCTGCTCGGCGAAGCGGAAACCCAAGGCGTGATTCAGGCCGGCGGCGCGGTTCTGGTTTAACAGGCAATTCGGATAGTGGTGGTCAGGCGCCTGAGACGCGCCTGACATTCGGAACATCTCAGGAGTAAAGACAGCATGTCTGCCCTACACATCAAAAAAGGCGCAACCAAGCACTCGGCTTACAACCTGCGCCCGACCTTTTCCGATACGCAGGAACGTCATACAATTGCGGTTCTTGTCGAAAACGAGCCCGGCGTGCTGGCCCGTGTCATCGGGCTGTTCTCTGGTCGTGGTTACAACATCGAAAGCCTTACAGTGGCCGAAGTGGACCATACCGGCCACCTGAGCCGCATCACGATCGTCACCACCGGCACGCCGCAGGTGATCGAGCAGATCAAGGCCCAGCTCGGACGAATCGTCTCCGTTCACGAGGTGCACGACTTGACGGTCGAAGGGGCGTCGGTCGAACGGGAATTGGCGATGCTCAAGGTTGTTGGAGATGGGGAGAAGCGCGTCGAGGCATTGCGCCTGGCCGATATCTTTCGCGCCAATGTCGTTGACAGCACGCTGACCAGCTTTGTCTTTGAAATCACGGGCGCTCCGGAAAAGATCGATGCATTTGCCGATCTCATGCGCCCGCTGGGTCTGTCCGAGGTCGCCCGCACTGGCATCGCCGCCCTGATGCGTGGCGATTGATCAAGACGTTATGAAGCGGACAAACGTCCGCTTCGAACACATCTGACGCGGTTTAGAAGAAAGCGAAACCTCAGGCGCGGCTTGCGGTGCTGGTGCGGTGTTTGTTGCGTCCCGACGTGTGCGATGCCGCGAACGGGATGATCTCGGCAGACCCGCGATGCTTTTGGGTTGGTGTCGCTGGTGAAACCTGAACCGTTCCAACCGCCCCGATAGACTCGGGCAACTCCGGAAACACGCCTTCGGCGATCAATCGAGGATTGTGGGCTAACCGCATATTCCGATCCATCGACAGGTCGAACTCAACCCAGTCTCCGGCATCCATCGGAACCATTTGCGCATCAATCGGCGACCGGTAAAATGCAAGATCGCCATGATCTTCGCACCAAATTACCGCCTTATGTTCTTCCTCGTCACTCCAGAGCACTACACCAAACATGATTTTTCCCACTTAATCTCTCTAAACTAAGTTTGAGCCAATTCTTTACAATCAGACATGGAAAACCTGGCGTCGTACTCTTGCATTTTGTGTCTGAACAAGTAGCTTAGCGACCCAAATTGGCGTCAATATTGACGCTAGTTGGCATCTAAGTTTGAAATTCAATCCCAATTTTGGTATTTGCATATACCAGTCTTGGGTGCAGCCTACGTGCAAACGCACATCAAAGTGGAGGCTCTATGTCCAAATCGACACGATCTCCGGCTGAATTGCGGAATATGTTTGGTGCCAACCTGCGCACCTTGTCCAAACGCTATGCGTCGATATCCGAATTGTCGCGCCAGCTCGGAATAAACCGGACCCAATTCAATCGCTATCTTTCCGGCGAGAGCTTTCCGCGGCCCGACGTGCTCGATCGGATTTGCGCTTTCTTTGATGTGGACGCTCGCATTCTTTTGGACCCTGTCGCCAATCTCGACACCAGTGGGTCCGTTCTCAATGGTCCTGTGTTGAAGGAGTTTACCGGTCCCGGCGTCAATGGCGTCAGCGACCAGATCTTTCCAAGCGGGTTCTACCGGTTTTCGCGGCGCAGCTTCATCAATGAAAACCAGTTCATTGTTGGCCTTGTCCACGTCTTCCGCCAAGGCGACCACGTCTATGTGCGCGGCTACGAAGCACGCGAGGCGATGCGGCAGCAAGGGCTTCCGATTGATGCCAAGGCGCGCGAGTTTCGTGGATATGCCATTCGTCAGGAAGACGGTGTCGCCCTCATGATCTCGCGCCGCAAAGCGATGACCAGTTCATTCAATTATCTGGCGCGTGTCGCATCGTTCGAGAACAATTACTGGGTCGGATACGTGGCGCGCTCAGTGCGTGAAAGCACCACGGGCAACCGGGTGACGCGCATGGTGTATGAGCATCTTGGCGGGACCTGGGGCGATATCCTCGAGGCGGCACGTCATACCGGGTTTAAGACCGAAGACGAGCTGTTGCCATTTCATCGTCGCCTCTTGCAGCCCAGCGATCCGTTTCGCTGATTGATGGAAGCCGATTTTCGAACGCCTGTGTCGCGGTGAGAAAACTTTCGTCGCTGAGAGAACTGAGGAGTCATGCCGTGAGCGTGTATGACATGTGGGCAAGCCAAGGAGAGCCCCATGCCCCAGCCCGTCTCGGATCTGTCCGCTGTTCGCCGCCCAATTCAAGACGCGCAGGGTCTGCCAAACGCCCATTACACTGACACCCGCGTTTTTGAGGAAGAAAAGCAGGCGCTGTTGTTTTCGCAATGGGCCGGGTTGGCCACGGCTTCGGATGTGCCCGAAGCGGGCGATGCCGTGCCGATGACATTTCTCGGCATGCCCCTGCTTTTGATCCGCGACAAACAGGGCCAGGTCAGAGTGTTTCAGAATACCTGCCGTCACCGGGGCATGATCCTTGTGGAAGAACCGCGCAAGATCGAAGGCGCGATCCGTTGCCCCTATCACAGCTGGTGCTATGCGACTGACGGGCGCCTCGTCAGTACCCCCCATGTCGGCGGACCCGGTCAGAACACCCACGCAGGCATTGATCGCGACACGCTGGGGCTGATCGAAGTTCGCAGCCATCTTTGGTTCGGCGTAGTCTGGATCAACGTGTCTGGCAATGCGCCCGCATTCGAAGACGCCATGTCGGACCTGCTGGCCCGCTGGGCGGAATTTGACAAACCGCTTTTTCATGGCGGAGCCGAAAGCCGGTTTCAGCTTGAGGTAAGCTGCAACTGGAAGCTCGCCGTCGAAAACTACTGCGAGAGCTATCACCTGCCTTGGGTTCATCCCGGTCTGAACAGCTATTCCCGCCTTGAAGATCACTATCACATTGAGAAACAAGGCGAGTATTCCGGACAGGGGACGATGGTCTACCGCCAAATCCGCAACGAAAACGGCGACGTGTTTCCCGACTTTGAGGGGCTGTGCGACAAATGGGATACCGCCGCTGAATACATTACCGCCTATCCCAATGTTCTGCTGGGCGTACATCGCGACCACGCGTTCGCCATCATCCTCGTACCTGATGCCGTTGACCACACGACCGAGCATGTGCATCTTTTTTATACGCAACCGGCCACCGACGAAGGCCTGCGCGCCCGCAACGCCCAACAATGGAAAACCGTGTTCGAAGAAGACATTTTTGTCGTCGAAGGCATGCAGCGTGGCCGCCTTGCGCCTGGCTTTGACGGCGGGCGATTTTCCCCTGCAATGGACGGACCAACCCACCTGTTTCACGACTGGGTGGCGGGCAAGCTTGAAACCCATCGCGCACAGTCCCGCGCGGCCGAATGAGCGAACTTGACGCCAGATTGCTGGCGGCGCATGCGGCGCGCGATCACCGCGCGCTTGTCGGTCTCTACCTTGAGGCGGCAGAGGCTGCGAACAATCCGGAGGCAGCCGGGTTTTACCTGACCCACGCCTATATTTTTGCGTTGGAACAGAACCACCCGGCCGCGCCCGATCTGCGCGCCCGACTGATTAGCGAAGGGCGTGAGCCCGCCTAGGCAACGGGGGTGTCCCTGAGCTGATCATAGAGATGCCATGTCGCGTGGCCCAACAGCGGCAAAACCAAAAACAGGCCGACAAACCACGGCAACATCGCCGCAAATGTCGCAATCGCGATAAAGACGGCCCAGATCAGCATCGGCACAGGATTGGCCATGACATACTTGAAGCTGGTGATCATCGCGGTGACAAAATCAACCTCACGATCCAGCAGCAACGGCAAGGACAGCACGGTAATCATATAGAGCAACAGGGCGAACAATGCCCCGACCACGGTTCCGATCGTCAGCATCATCAATCCGTTCACGGTCAGAAAGACATCAAACGAACTTGAGATGTTGGTCATGGTCGACAGGCCAAGGAAGAGTGCGAAAATCATGTGGCCGATAAAGAACCACCAAAGAAAGACCACGATGATGATGGCGCAGATTGACGGCAACTGGCGCCGGCTCTGATGGATGACCACGCCAAGCACGCCCCCCCAATCCAGCGGAATACCTCGTTCCAAACGTCGGGAGACCTCGTACAATCCGACCGCCGCAAAGGGTCCGATCAGCGGAAACCCGATCGCGGCCAGCACCAGCCAGAACGTCGTTTGCGTCTGCGCGGTAATCAGCGCCATGAGCCAGCCGGCGATCACGTAAAACCCGGCGAAGACCAACCCATAGACCGGCGCGCGACGAAAATCCTGCCACCCTCGGGCAACTGCGGTGCGCAGGATATCACCTGACACCGGCTGCAACACTGGAACCCCGTGCTCAAGTTCTGTGGCCATCCTGTTTCCTCCCTGGACAACGCTGCCCTATAGGGGCGGTAAATGCTTCGGCCACTCGGTCTCTGCGTGATAGGCCGCGCCAAGGGCAAGCAACCGTGCATCGCTGCCCCGTGGCCCGAACATCTGCACCCCCATGGGAAGCCCCTGCGGCCCGAAACCCGCCGGAACCGCGAGAGCGGGCAAGCCGATCAGGCTGATGGGCACGACGACCTGCATCCAGCGGTGGTAGGTATCCATGGTATGACCTGCAATGCTGGTCGGGTACGGGATATCCACGTCAAACGGCCAGGCCTGCGCCGATGGCAGGATCAAGGCGTCATAGGTTTTAAACAAGGCCGCCGCCGCCTTGAACCACTGCGACCGTATTACGCTCGCCTTGTGAATATCCATTGCCGTTAGTGCCAGACCGCGTTCTGTTTCCCAGATCGCGCTGTCCTTTAACTCGGCACCCTCGGCAAGAAGCGGGGCAAGCCCGGTCGACACCTGCCATGAGCGCAGGTCGATCCAGCTCTGCCACATGGCATCCGCCGAAAACGGGGCCGCGACCGGTTCAACATTGCAACCCAGATGTTCCAGCACTTTCAGCGTGCCCGCCGAAAGGTCCAGAATACCCTCCTCCATCGGAAAAGCGCCGTCCCAATCCCCAAGCCATCCAATACGCAACCCTTTTGGGTCCAAAGGCTGAAGGGGCGCCACAGGCTCGACCGCCATGCCATGCGGTTGCTGCGGATCCGGCCCAGAAATTACATCAAGCAGTATCGCCACGTCTTCGGGGTTGCGGGCCATCGGTCCAAGCGTGGACAATTGATGCAGGAAGATGTCTCCCTCGGGTTCCGAAGGCACCCGCCCCCAACTTGGCCTGAACCCGTAAACATTGTTCCACGCAGCCGGGTTGCGCAGGCTCCCCATCATGTCCGACCCATCCGCAAGCGCCGTCACTCCCGCCGCTAGTGCCACCGCCGCCCCGCCGGACGAGCCGCCGCAACTGCGTGACAGGTCGTAGGGATTTCGGGTCACCCCATGGACGGGGTTGAACGTATGACTGCCAAGACCGAATTCAGGCGTGTTGGTCTTGCCGATCAGAATGGCCCCCGCCGCCCGCATCCGTGCGGCAATCAGGTCGTCCTTTTCAGGAATATTGTCGGAAAATTTCGGCGAGCCGTGTGTCGACAAGACCCCGGCGACATTCACCAAATCCTTGACCGCGATCGGCAATCCGTGCAGCGGACCACGCTTTGCTCCGCTGTCCATCTCGCGCGCTTCGGCCAGCAGGGCATCGGAATCTCGCAACCCGACTATTGCATTCACCTTGCCGTTAACCGCATCAATCCGCGCCAGCGTCGCCTGCATGAGTTCGGCGGCCGACAAGGCGCCGTCTGAAAGGTCGGCGAGCAGGCTGGTTGCAGATCGCTGGGTCAGGGACATCGGCGCGGCTCCTCGGTATGCGGCGACGCCAGCCTACCGTCTGCCCTATGTCATGCAAGCCCCTGAATGCACTAACACAACGCCGTCAGGCGATGACAAAATCGAAATCGGCCTGCGTCAGCGCCAAACCGGCCTGCCCGACCAATACGATCGAGCCATTGTCATGCTCAACCAGCAGGTTGCCGTTCTGATTAATTATCGTCAGCATGTCGAACCCGCCTACGTGACCGTCCAGTCGCAGGATGTCGGTGCCATCCTCAAAATCAGTCACGCGGTCCCGGCCGCTTTGCTCGCCAAAGACAAAAACATCGGCTCCCGCGCCGCCGGTCATCACATCGGTTTGCCCTTCATCAACTTCGGGGGTGAAATCGACGCCGCCATTGATGATGTCATCACCCTCGCCGCCCTGCAGCCTGTCTTCGCCTGCGCCACCGTCGAGCGTGTCATCACCGCCTCGACCGCGCAACCAATCGCTGCCGTCGTTTCCAGATAGCCGGTCCGTCTTGTCATTGCCAATCAGCGTGTCGTCCCCCATGCCGCCGTCAACTTCGCCAGTCATGATGCCGGATTCGGTCAGCTTGTAGTAATCATCGCCTTCTCCGAAATTGATATCACCCGCGATGGTCCCGTGATTGGTCAGTTGATAGTCACCCCCGCTTTGGCCCGCGTCGATATCTCCGGCGATCAACCCGTGGTTCACCACGTCGCGCTGCCCCCAGCCATGATCGAACATCGCGGCGGACTCTCCGGAGATGACTCCGGAATTGCGCAGCACCAGTTCTCCCAGACCGTCAACCCAAAGACCGTGATCGCCGGAGATTGTCCCCGAGTTGATCAGGCGGGACTCCACATCGATCAAATAGACCGCATTGTCTGCCGCATCGATGACACCCGAATTGTTGATGGTCGCCAATTCACTGCCATAGACGATGCCGATGCCGTCCCAGCCACTCGCAAAAATCGTGCCTTCGTTTCGGATCAGGAGTTCCTGATTTCCGGCAGCATAGACACCGGTGGCTCCGGAAACCGTGGTGGTATTTCGGAATTGCCCACCCGCATCCTGAAAGTAGACTGCGACATAATCATCTGACCTGATCGTTCCCGCATTTAAAATCGAGGCGAAACCGATGGGATTGCTCTGGCGTTGACTGTCGATCTGGAGTGCGGCGCCACTGCCTCCGCTCACCTCACCCGATATTCTGAGCGTGCTATTCGGAGCGGCCAAGAGAACTCCGCCGTAACTGCCACTGGCCACACCCGCAACACGAACATCGGCGCCGAAGTCTTGATAGATCATCAACCCCATTTGACCCGAAACGGATCCGGTTTCGCCTATGCTGACATAGGATCGAATGCCCGGTGCAACCTCGGTCTCTGGTCCCGACCTGAGCAAGATACCAGCGAGCTCCGCCTGCACCCGTCCCATGATCTCAAGGCTCACTCCGATATCGGCATCTGTTCGGTTAAAAAGCCCCATGTCGTCATTTGTGACAATCGCACCCGAACGCTTGATGATCACCTCGTCAAAGGCATCCAGATAAAAGGTTTCTGTCAGTTCGGAATTGATGATTTCAGTCGCCACGCGTCACGCTCCTCTGATCAGGCACGAGACATATGGGTTCGAACCATGGCCAAATTATGGAAGATTTTACCGACGTCGCGTCAGTCAGGCCAGTGAACCGTCTGGCAATCAGGCCGTCAAGTGTCGCCTGACACTCATCGAAACTGCGTGGCGATCATCACCTTGCCGCCAGATCAGCCTTCGCCCTGCGCCTCGGCCCTGCTTTTCCCGGTCACATCCATCGCCAGCGTTGCCCCCATGAACCCATCCAGATCACCGTCCAGAACGCCTTTGGTATCCGATGTTTCATGGTTGGTCCGCAGGTCTTTGACCATCTGGTAAGGTTGCAGAACATAGGATCGGATCTGGTTGCCCCAGCCCGCATCGCCTTTGTTTTCATGCGCTTCGTTGATTGCCGCGTTCCGTTTGTCCAGCTCCAGCTGATACAGCCGCGATTTCAACGCTTTCATCGCGATATCGCGGTTCTGGTGCTGCGACTTCTCGGAACTCGTCACCACGATCCCGGTGGGGTGGTGGGTGATCCGAACTGCGGAATCCGTGGTGTTGACGTGCTGCCCACCCGCGCCCGAAGAACGATAGGTGTCGATACGGATATCCGCCGGGTTCACTTCGATCTCGATATTGTCGTCCACGACTGGATAGACCCAGACCGACGAGAATGACGTGTGGCGCTTGGCGGCGCTGTCAAACGGGCTGATCCGGACCAGCCGGTGCACACCGCTTTCGGATTTCAGCCAGCCATAGGCGTTTTGACCGCTGATCTTGTACGTCGCCGATTTGATGCCTGCCTCTTCGCCTGCACTCTCGGACTGCAGTTCGACCTTGTAACCTTTTTTCTCGGCCCAGCGGACATACATCCGCGCCAGCATCGAGGCCCAATCACAGCTTTCGGTGCCACCTGCCCCGGAGTTGATCTCAAGAAACGTATCGTTCCCATCGGCCTCGCCATCCAGCAGCGCCTCAAGCTCTTTCTGCGCGGCCTTGACGGCCAGCGCCTTGAGCGCATTCTCAGCGTCGGTCACGACCTCCTGGTCGTCTTCCATCTCGCCCAATTCAATCATCTCGACATTGTCGGACATATCGCGCTTGATCGACTCGTAGGTTTCCATCGCATCGACCAAATTCTGCCGGTCGCGCATCAGTTTCTGTGCGGCGTCCGGATCATCCCAGAGATTGGGATCTTCGACGCGCGCATTGAATTCCTCAAGCCGATGGGGCGCAGTTTCCCAATCTAGTCGCTGCGCCAGTAGTTCCAGCGATTTCTCGATTTCGGCAACGGTATTCTGGGTCTCGGCGCGCATGGCAATCCTAGTGGTTCAATCTGTGAGACCCGGTGATAAACCAGCCCCGGCGGAGCGGCAAGCGCCGCTTGCAACAGCGGCGTTAATACAGCCCACCGGAACTGACCGTACCGAAATTCGCCTTGGGTCCAACTACAGCGGTACCGCCGGTCGATGTCTTGACCTGTCGGCCACCGCCACTCACGCCTTCGACCAGCGGGAGGTTGGAGCCCATGGCAAAGCCGCCGTCATAGGTCCGGCCAAAGTCGGGATCGGTGCCATCACGGAAATACTCGGCAACCACGTTTGGTCCGCTCGCACTGTCGGGCAGCCGGCCACCGGTAAAGCGGTCGATCTTGATAAAGTATCCGCCCGGAGGCACCTCGAATGGACCGCCGCCGTATTTCTCGGTCGCCTCGGTCATGAACGACTGAAACACCGGACCACACAGGGATGACCCATAAGCGCTGCGCCCCAGAGGACGCGGACGGTCGTAGCCGATGTAACAGCCAGCTACGATGTTGCTCGTAAAGCCGATGAACCAGACGTCACGGGCCTCGTTTGTGGTGCCGGTCTTGCCTGCGGTCGGAACCGGCAGCTTGACAACTCCGCTGGCGGTTCCGCGATCCACAACACCCTTCATCATCGACGTCAGCTGATAAGCGGTGACGGCATCCATCACCCGTTCGCGGTCGCTGACAATCCGGGGCGTCGCGCCGGGGTTCAGAGCGGCGGAGTTGCAGTCGACGCAGTCGCGCTTGTCATGGCGATAGATGGTCTTGCCATAACGGTCCTGAATCCGGTCAACCAAAGTCGGCTCGACCCGCTCACCACCATTGGCAAACATCGCATAGGCCGCCACCATTTTGTAAAGCGTCGTCTCTTCCGAGCCGAGCGCGTTGGCGAGATAGGGGCCCATGTCGTCGTAAACACCAAATTTCTCGGCATAGTTGGCGACCGTATACATACCCACCTCTTGGGCAAGACGGATGGTCATCAGGTTCCGCGACTGTTCGATCCCGGTTCGCAACGGCGTGGGGCCATAGAATTTGTTTGACGAATTGCGCGGTCGCCACAGACCCTGCGGTGTATTCACTTCGATCGGCGCGTCCACAACGATCGTCGCAGGGCTATAGCCGCTGTCCAAAGCCGCCGCATAAACAAAAGGCTTAAAGCTTGATCCCGGCTGGCGCTGTGCCTGTGTTGCACGGTTAAAGACCGAGTCCTGATAGGAGAATCCGCCCTGCATCGCCAGTACACGCCCGGTGTTGACGTCCATCGCCATGAATCCGCCCTGAACATCGCTGACCTGACGCAAGGTCCAGCGGATGAACGAACCGTCATCGTCATTGGTCATGGCCCGCACCAGCACCACGTCACCGACATCCAGCAGGTCATCTGCCGCCTGCGCCTTGCGGCCCAGCGTACCGTCACTGTTGCGCTTGCGCGCCCATTGAACATCCTTGGCCACGATCCAGTGACCATCCCCGTCCTCGTCGACACCTTCGATGCCAATCCGGGCGTCTTGTGTTCCCATTTCCAGAACCACGGCCGGGTGCCACCCACCATTCAGGACGACATCGCGCGGCACCTCGGCGCTGCGCAGTGCCTCGCGCCAGCTCGCCTCGTCCACTAGGTTCTCAGCAGCAATTGTATCCTCAGTGCCATGCCAGATCCCACGACCACGGTCGTATCTTTCAAGCTGACGACGCAGCGACTCGGCGGCCACTGTCTGCATTTCTTCGTCAATTGTGGCGCGAATACTGAAACCGCCGGTAAAGAACTCACCATCCCCGAAATCGTCCTGCAGCTGGCGGCGGATCTCTTCGGTGAAATAATCCCGTGGCGGCAAAGCGGTGCGAAAGCTCTCGAAATCGCCATTCTGAACCGAGCGCAGCGGTTGCTGCACCTCGTACTCATATGTGGCCCGGTCGATATAGCCGTTCTCAAACATCTCTCGCAGCACGTAATCGCGCCGCTGGGTAACGCGTTCCTTGGCCAGCACCGGGTGGTATTTGCTCGGCGCTTGCGGCATCGCGGCCAGCATCGCGGCCTCGTGCGGCGCAAGTTCGGCCAGGGTCTTGTTGAAATAGGTTTGGCTGGCGGCGGCTACACCATAGGAGTTCTGCCCCAGAAAGATCTCGTTCATGTAGAGTTCGAGGATCTGTTCCTTGTCCAGCGTTTCCTCAAGCCGTGCGGCGAGGATGATTTCCTTGATCTTGCGTTCGATCTTGCGATCTGCCGAGAGCAGGAAGTTCTTCATGACCTGCTGTGTGATGGTTGACGCACCGCGCACGTTCTGCCCGCGCGATTTCACCGCTTCAAACGCCGCTGCAGCGATGCCGCGTGTGTCATAGCCACCATGGGTGTAGAAATTCTTGTCTTCCGCCGAAACAAAGGCCTGTTTCACCAGGTCCGGAATTTCGTCCGCCGGTGCAAACAGCCGCCGCTCCTTGGCGAATTCGTCGATCATGTGACCTTCGCCGGAATAGATCCGGCTGATCGTCGCGGGCTTGTAGTTGGCCAACGACTCGTGGCTGGGCAAATCGCGCCCGTAGATCCAGAATATCGCACCAATGCTGAGCGCCAGCACGGCGATACCAAGGGTCACGAGCGTAAAAATCGCTCCAAAGAAGGATAGGACGAAACGGATCACTTGATTGCCTCTGTTGGCGCGGTGGCCCCTATATAGGGATGACCGGGCAGAGGGTCAAAACACAACGCGTAATAATCGTCGTCCCTGCCACAACATCAGCGGAAAAACACGCATGACGCGGCGTTGCAAAACGCTGCTATCCTCGATCTGCCATGAAACGGGCAAGGCGCGTCAGGCCCTCTTCGATATCCGCAGTCGCACGGGCATAGGAAAAACGCAATGTGCCGTGACCGCGCACGGGGTCAAAATCAAGTCCCGGAGTCACCGCCACGCCCGCCTTTTCAAGGATTTCAGCGGCAAAGGCACGGCTGTCATCGGTCAGCTCGGACACATCGGCATAGACATAAAATGCACCGTCGGGTGGCGCGATGTTGGTAAAGCCAGCCTTTGGCAACCCGTCGAGCATCAACGCCCGGTTGGCCTTGTAGACTTCTAGGTTCGCAGTCAGTTCGGCATCACACTCCATCGCGGCCAACGCCGCCACCTGACTCGCATGTGGCGCACAGATGAACATGTTCTGCGCGATCCGCTCCAGCACACGAACATGATCCTCGGGCACCACCATCCAGCCCACGCGCCAACCGGTCATGCTGAAATATTTCGAGAAGGAATTGATGACATAGCATTCGTCGGTGAGTTCAAGCGCGCTGACCGCTTTCGCCTCGTACTCGATCCCATGATAAATTTCGTCGCTGATGAACGCCGCATCCTGTGCTGCCGCAGCGTTGATCAATCCGCCCATCGCATCACGATCCAGCATCGTGCCGCTCGGATTCGCGGGCGAGGCCACCATCAACCCGGCAAGGTCCATCCCGGCAAAATCCGCCGGAACCGGTTGCAGACGATTCTGAGGTGCCGTCTGCAAATCGACCGGCACCAGATCCAACGCCCTTAATATCTGGCGATAGCTTGGATACCCTGGTGCGCCAATGCCGACCCTGTCGCCCGTGTCAAACAAAGCCGTAAACGCCAGCAAGAATCCGGCAGAAGATCCCGATGTCACCACCACCCGGCCCGGATCAAGATCGCTGTTGTACCATTCGCCATACAGCTGCGCGATCCGTCGCCGCAATGCCGGCAAGCCGAGCGCAACGGTATACCCCAATGGTTCGCTCTCAAGCGCCGTGGACAAGGCGCGCATTGCGGCTTTGGGTGCTCCGGTGCCCGGTTGCCCCACCTCCATGTGAATGATCCGCCGTCCGGCTTCTTCGGCACGCCGCGCCGCGTCCATCACATCCATCACGATAAACGGATCGACCTGTGATCGGGTTGAATTTCGCATGCGTTTCTCCCTTGGTGCGGCCATGGGGTTTGACCGCTAATCGGGACCAACGTCAATGCCGCCCGTCGCATGCAGCAATCCGCGTGACATCAGGGCCGCCGCGCGTTCGAGCGCGGGCACGCTTGGCCACAAGGTTGTTACCAAAGGGGTCCGCACCTTGGCAGCGGGCAAAAGATGTGTTCATTGCGTCATGACAGCTTTCCAAAAGGAAGAACAAACGATGATCCGCTTTGCCGCCCCTACCCTGACCGCGGTCGCCCTGCTCGCCGGATCGGCCAGCGCCGCCGACCTGACCGACCTGACCGATCCCGAACGCGCGGCGTTCCGGGCCGAGGTCCGCGCCTATCTGATGGACAACCCAGAGATCATCATCGAGGCCGTCGATCTGTTGAAAGAACGCAATGCACAGGATCAGGCACAGGCGGACGTCTCGCTGGTCAAGGACAATGCGGATGCCTTGTTTGACGACGGTTATTCCTGGGTTGGCGGCAATCCGGATGGCGACATCACATTGGTCGAATTCATGGATTATCGTTGTGGCTATTGCCGTCGTGCGAAACCCGAAGTCGCCAAGCTGCTGGCCGCAGATGGAAACATCCGTCTGATCGTCAAGGAATTTCCGATTCTGGGCGAGGCATCGATGGCCTCATCCCGCTTTGCCATCGCCACGCGCAAAGTGGCCGGCGACGAAGCTTATGAACAGGTGCACGATGCCCTGATGGAGCTGGATGGTGACGTAAACGACGTTGTTCTGGGTCGCCTTGCCGATGGTCTGGGTCTGGACAGCGCGCCGATCCTCGCCCGCATGGGCGATGAGGATATTACCGCCGAAATCGCCGAAACACGCGCGCTGGCACAGCGTATGCAGATCAGCGGCACTCCAACCTTTGTGTTGCACGACGAATTGCTGCGCGGCTATCTGCCTGCCGATCAACTCGAAATCATCGTTTCCGAAAAGCGCGAGGGCTGAATACAGAGTTTCTGACGCCAATGACCATCGCCCCGAATGCGGGGCGATGATCGCCCGACACCCGACGACAATGGCGATCACGCCGTTGTTCTTGACGCTTCAGCGTGATTGACGCATCGCCGCGAGCCAGAGCAGCATGAGGAACAATGAGGCGATCATGTTCCAGCTGGCCATAGACAACCCCAACATTTCCCACGCCACCTCGTCACAGCGCACGAGCGGTGCGGCCATGATCTGATCCAGCAATTCCTGCGGAGTCAGCCCCCCGGTCGGCCCGGAGGTGCAGGTGGTCGGCCCTTCCCACCATCCGCGCTCGACACCTGTGTGGTAGGCACCAATCGCGGCAGTGCTCAGCGCGGCAAGCGCCCCCAGAAAGGGCAGCAAACGCCCCGGCACGGCCAGCGCCGCGATACCGATCAGGATTGCTGCGGCATGGGGCCACCGCTGCCACAGGCACATGTCGCAGGGGGCCATGCCGCCGATATACTGAAATGCAAAGGCCCCGGCGAGCAGCGCAAATGATCCTGCGGTTGCGGCCAGTACGAAAACCCGCCGCGTCATAGGTATTTGACCACTGCAAAGCCACCGACCAGCAGCAGAATGAATAGTGTAAACACCAGCCCGAGCCTCAGTTCGATGAACTCACGCACAGGCGCACCAAAGGCGCGAAGCAACCCGGCCACGACAAAGAACCGCAGCGCACGGGCCAGGATGGATGTTGCCACAAAGGTTGCGAGCGGCATCCCTGTCCACCCCGACATGATCGTGATGACCTTGTAGGGAAATGGCGTGACACCGGCCGTAAGCACCGCCCAGAACCCGAAATCGTTGAATCGCGTGTTAAACTCGGCCATCGCGTCAGCCTTGCCCATCGCGGCCAGAATCGGTTGCCCAATGCTCTCATAGGCAAGCGCCCCGATGGCATAGCCCAGAAGCCCGCCAAGAACCGAAGCGACAAGCGCGACTCCGGCAATCACCCACGCCCGCTGCGGCCGTGCCAGAATCATCGGGATCATCAGGAGATCAGGCGGAATCGGAAAAACCGAACTTTCCAGAAAGGCTATAACAGCCAGCCACCACAGCGCATGGGGGTGGTCGGCAAGCTGGATCGTGCGATCATAGGTCTTTCTGAGCATCGGGTCAGCACCTCTGGTCAAAGGGTTTGCTTCGAAAACCACGCGGCGCAGACCGGGTCAACCGCGTCGTCACACTTTTTCCGGCAATGGCCTGGTTCAGGCCGTGTTGCGACCCCTATTTGCTCGGGCGCCCCTACGGACCATCTGTGAAAATCATCCAAATTCTGAAAAAGTGAAAGCCATCGCTTTGAGGCGCAGGTTGTGTCTGGACGACCGCGATTCTCCGCGATATACGCAGCTTCGTGCCCGAGTGGTGGAATGGTAGACACGACGGATTCAAAATCCGTTGCCTTAACGGGCGTGCCGGTTCAAGTCCGGCCTCGGGTACCATCCTTCTTCCTGTTATTGATTGAGAAAAGATGCTCTGTCATATTCAGCCCACCGTGTGATCGGAGGGGCCAACCGACTGGGGCATCGCCCAATATGTATTTATAAACCAGAGCACACGACACTCAGACCTCATCGGAATCGGGACCCATATGAGCGAAGCTGTCCAGACCACGGAACATCTGATCAATCGCATCCTCGCGTGTCGATCAGCGACCAAGCGGTGTCTTGTCGGAATCGCCGGTGCTCCGGGCAGCGGCAAATCAACCCTTGCCGCAGATCTGGCGGACGGATTGGCCGAGGCCGGAGCGCAGGTTCAGGTGATTCCGATGGACGGGTTTCATCTGGATAACACGATCCTGATTGAGCGAGACCTACTCGATCGCAAGGGCGCGCCAGAAACCTTTGATTTCACGGGGTTTCACCGATTGGCGCGGGCTCTCGCAAATGACACGGATGTCTATTACCCAGTGTTTGATCGCAGCCGGGACATCGCAATTGCAGGCAAGGGGCATGTCGGCCCCGGATGCAGCATCGTGCTGATCGAGGGCAATTACCTGCTATTGGACGAACCCGGCTGGCGGGAACTGGCTCCTCTATGGGATCTGTCGATCCGCTTACAGGTCCCTCTGGCAACACTGCGCGCCCGGCTGATCAATCGCTGGCTGGCGCATGGGCTGGATCATACCGCAGCCCAAGCACGCGCCGAAGAGAATGACATGGCAAACGCGACCCGCATACAAACCGCCGCCCTGCCCGCCGATCTTGAATTTAGCAGCGACGTCTGAGCAAACGCATTGCTTTAGCTTGGCGCGCTGGGGTTTTTTGCACGCCCATCCGGATGTAACGCGGTTCCTAGGATATGGTTGGATTTGTGGATGACGTGATGGGCCTGCCCGACGATCAACGGGTCGGGCGAACCAACAGCGTCATGGTCTTTGTCCGGGTACTCCAGCGAAGATAGGAAATGCCGCATACAGTTCAACCGCGCACGCTTCTTGTCGTTTGACTTGATCACCGTCCAGGGCGCATCTGCGGTATCCGAATAGAAGAACATCGCTTCCTTGGCCTCGGTATAGTCGTCCCACTTGGACAGCGATGCCTTGTCGATCGGGCTCAGCTTCCAACGTTTGAGCGGATCGGTCTCGCGGCTATCAAACCGGCGCTTTTGCTCATTTTGCGTGACCGAGAACCAATATTTGTAGAGTCGGATGCCCGAACGCACCAGCATCCGTTCAAGCTCGGGTGTCTGGCGCATGAACTCCAGGTACTCGGCCGGGTCGCAGAAATTCATTACCCGCTCTACGCCTGCGCGATTGTACCAGGACCGATCATAAAAGACCATTTCACCAACTGTGGGCAATTCCTGAACGTAGCGCTGGAAATACCACTGCCCCTTTTCCTCTGAGGTCGGCTTGTTCAGCGCCACCACGCGGGCCGAACGCGGGTTGAGATGCTCCATGAAACGCTTGATCGTGCCGCCCTTTCCCGCTGCGTCGCGGCCTTCAAACAACAGCACAAATTTCTGGTCGGTTTCCTGTCCCCAAAGCTGTACCTTGAGCAGTTCGGCCTGCAGTTTGGCCTTGTCTGCCTCGTAGGTGCGCCGGCTCAGCTTGCGCGAATACGGATATCTGCCGCTTTCAAAGGCGCGCCGCACCTGTTCGTTTGTCGGCGGACTAGACTGCTGTTCAGCGACAGGCGGCGCTGTGGCGGGCGCTGCGGCCACTTTTGCAGGTTCGTCAGGTGTGACGGGTTGAGCGGCGTCGGTTGTGGATTTGGTACTGGCGGCGGTCTTGGGCAAGGTCATTCGCATCTCCGGCTGGTGTGGGGCTCGAACCACGCCTAACGCAGCTTTCACCTCTCTACCTTGATCCCTGTCAAGAAACTGTCACAGTCCGGGTTGCCGTTGTAGCTTGCCCACATAAGGCGGGCGATTTGCACCAGACAGCCAACAGGTGAGGCCAGACAATGACCAACGCGTTTCGAACCGAAACCGTCACACTGCAGGGACATCCGTTTTTCCTGCGCCATTGGGGAGACCCGTCGCTGCCCCCTTTGCTGATGTTGCACGGCTTTCCCGAATACGGTGGTGCCTGGGCTGATCTTGCCCCGCTCTTGGCGCATCGGTTTCACTGTATCGCGCCGGACCAACGCGGTTATGGTCAGAGCTGGGCGCCAGAAGGCGTTGAGAACTATACCGCGTCTGCATTGGTTGCGGATATGGCGGAACTCATTGATCAAATCGGGGCTCCGGTGACGGTCATGGGGCATGACTGGGGTGCGGCGGTTGCCTATGGGCTTGCCATGTTCAAACCTGATCTGGTCAGTCGTCTGATCATCGCCAATGGCGTCCATCCGGTGCCGTTTCAACGCGCGATGGCATCAGGCGGCGCGCAGTCTGAGGCCAGCCAGTACATCAATTTCCTGCGCCGGGACGACAGCCATGACCTGCTCGCGGCGAATGACTTTGCCAAGATGCGTGACTTGTTTCTGGCCAAGATGGATACCGGTTGGCTGACCGATGAGGCGCGCGCGGCCTATCTCGTTGAATGGTCGCGGCCCGGTCGGCTCAAGTCGATGATCCACTGGTATCGCGCCTCGCCCCTGCGGATCGCGGAACCGGGCAGTCCGCTGACCGACCTGCCGGTTCTGCCTGTTGAACGGCTTATGGTCCGCTGCCCGCATCTGCTCCTTTGGGGCGAACGTGACACCGCATTGCTGCCTGAATCAACGGCGGGCCTTGGCGAATTCGCCCCCGATCTCACCCGCGTCACGCTGCCCGACCTTGATCACTGGCTGATCCATCAAGATCCGCAGACGATCGCAGACGCAGTGATCGCATGGCTGGGCAAAATTCAAAGCTAGATTACTGGGCAAGGCTGCGAGTTGGCGCAGTCATGCTTCGGTTTCTGAAGCCATCAATCGCTGCGCTTCAGTGTCGTGCAGGAAACAAGGAATGCGGCGTAAACCCAGTACCTCGACTTGAATTGCCGCTTTGACCTTCGGGCAGATCAAACTGACGACACACCACTCCCGACCAGAATGGCATTTCCCGCTGCGCCGAGGCCAGGCGCGCCAAACAGTGCGCCTTAGCCCCGCTCGCCAAAAAGCACCGAGCGAACCATAGCCCCTAGGCTGTGATGGCGGCGCCGGCAGACATACTTTACCCGGATGCCACAATCGCCGCGGATTTCAGCGCCTCTTGCGCCAGTCTCGGAATGGATCGCCCGACATCCAAAAAAACCCTTGGCATTTAAACCGTTATCGCGCCAATCTGCGCTCACAACAGTCGGGGGACTATGTGACAGGACAAGACACAGAGGTTCTGGTGATCGGCGCGGGCATCGTTGGGGTCGCAACGGCGCTCTGGCTTCAGCGGGCCGGATCAAAAGTGACGCTGATCGACCGGATCGGCCCTGCGGGCGGGACCTCGTATGGCAATGGCGGCATTCTCGCAGCTTGCGCCGTGGTGCCTGTGACCGTTCCGGGTCTGATGGCCAAGGCCCCCCGAATGTTGTTTGACCCTGACCAGCCCCTGTTTCTGAAATGGGGGTATCTCCCGCGCCTGCTGCCCTTTCTGCGCCGCTATCTTGCAAACAGCACCGATGCCCAGGTCGAACATGCGTCTCAGGCCCTGAGCGAACTGCTCAGCGATTGTGCGGATCAGCACCTCGCGCTCGCAAATGGCACGCCGGCTGCAGAATTTGTGAAACCCGGCAGCTATCTCTTTGGCTACCCTGACAAGGCAGCGTTTGAGGCCGACAACTATGCATGGAACATCCGCCGCAAACGCGGATACCGATATCACGAACTTTCGGCCGAGGACATCGCCGCCTACGACCCGGCGCTGGCGGGCTGCTTTGGCTATGGCGTGGAATGTCCCGAACATGGATTGATCACCGATCCCGGTGCCTATGTAACAGCCTTGGCCGATGAGTTCGTGTCCCGTGGCGGTACGTTGCTCACCGGAGAGGTGACCGGATTTGACCGCGAGAACGGCAAGGCCGTTGCCGCCCGGACTTCCGCCGGGCAAATCACGGCTGACAGTTTCGTCATGACCACCGGTGTGTGGAGCGGCCCGTTGGCGCGTGACCTTGGCATCAGCGTCCCATTGGAATCCGAACGCGGCTATCACGTGGAATTCGTAAACCCGTCGATCACCCTGAAATCACCAATTATGGTGGCTGCGGGCAAGTTCGTGGCAGGGTCGATGAATGGACGGCTGCGTTGCGCCGGTGTCGTGGAATTTGGGGGACTAAAGGCCGGCCCTTCCTCGGCTCCATTTGACCTTTTGAAACGTCAGGTGGCGCGCTTGTTTCCGCATCTGACCTATGACGATACTCTGGAATGGATGGGCCATCGCCCGGCCACTGCGGATTCCATTCCCGTGATCGGACAGACCCCGGCAGCACCAAACGTCTATGTCGGCTATGGTCACCAGCATATCGGCCTCAGCGGTGGTCCCAAGACGGGTCGCTGGCTGGCGCAGATGATCACCGGGCAACCGGTCAATACCGACCTGTCGACCTTTTCACCGGACCGACGGGCGTAATAATCCAACCAACCGAGAGGATGTGACGATGAAACTGACAAGACTGATGGGCATGACTGTTGCGACGCTTGCCTTGGGCGCTGCTGCACAGGCCGAAAGCTGGGATATGCCGATGGCCTATTCCGCGTCGAACTTTCATTCAGAGATGGGGCAGACCTTTGCCGAAAAAGTCGGCGAATATTCCGGCGGCGATCTAGTCATTACCGTGCATCCCGGTGGCTCGCTCTTTAAGGGCGGCGAGATCAAGCGCGCGATTCAGACCGGCCAAGTGCCAATAGGCGAGCGGCTGATGTCCTCTCATGCCAACGAAACGCCGCTCCTGGGCTGGGATAACGTTCCGTTTCTGGCCACATCCTATGCCGACAACGAAAAGCTTTGGCAGGCCGCCAAAGATCCTGTCAATGCCGCATTGGCCGAACAGAATCTGGTGACGCTCTACAGTTGTCCTTGGCCGGGACAAGGTTTCTATTTCAACAAGGAAGTGACTTCCTCTGCCGACACGCAGAACGTCAAATTCCGCAGCTATAACACCGCGACGGCCACTTTTGCAGAGGCGCTCGGCATGATCCCGGTACAGGTCGAAGCCGCAGAGCTGAGCCAGGCGCTTGCAACCGGCGTTGCCGAAGCGTTCATTTCCTCGGGTTCAACCGGTTATGACCGCAAGGTCTGGGAACATCTCAGCCACTACTACAAGGTCAACGCCTGGTTGCCGCGCAACTACGTGATGGTGAACAAGCAGGCGTGGGATGCGCTGGACGCCGACACGCAGGCCGCGGTTCAGAAAGCTGCCGATGAAACCGGCGCCGCCTGTCTCGCAAAATCCGAAGAACTGGCGGACTGGTATTTCGAACAGTTGGAAGAGAACGGCATGACAGTCATCGATGCCGGACCCGAATTCCTTGCAGAGCTCGAGGCAATTGGCGCCACGATGCAGGATGACTGGCTCGCCGCTTCGGGCGAGGACGGTCAGGCGATCATCGACGCCTACAAGGCACAGTAACACGGCAATCAACGGCGCGCGCCGTTTCCATTATCGGAGAACACAGGATGAGTGATTGGTCCATCTGGATGGGGCTGCCCCTATGGGTCTGGCTGTTTATTCTGCCTGTGGTTCTGGTCGTGCTCTGCGCGGTACGGCCCGAAGCGGCGCAGCGATTGCTCTCTCCGATTTGGCCCCTGCTCGATCGGCTTTATCAGCTTGCCGGCGCGATTTCAGCGGTTTTTCTGGTGATGATCCTGGTGATCATCGTCCTGCAAATGGCGGCCCGGTGGAGCAGCATCGCCTTTCCCGGCTCGACCGAGTTTGCAGGGTATGCGATGGCAGCGACGTCGTTTTTTGCGCTGGCTTACGCGCTCAATCGCGGTGCACATATTCGGGTGTCGATCTTTCTCAATCTGAACCCGTTTACCCACCGTTGGCTTGACCTGTTCGCCACTTTGATCGCCGCGATTACCGCCACCTATTTCGCGCGCTACGCGGTCAAAACCAATCTGTTCTCCAAGATCCTCAACGACCGCACTCAGGGGCAGGACATGGTACCAGAATGGCTGCTGTCGTTTTTTGCCATGTTTCGCACGGCACCAACCAACTGGGGAGAGCTCTGGGCCCAAACCGGCAGCGAATGGGTGTTCACTCCTGTTTGGCTACCGCAATTGCCGATGTCCATCGGCACCATCCTGTTGGCCGTGGCGCTCTGGGACAACCTGACTCGCATGGCTGCCACCGGCCAAAGCCGCATCAGATCGGAGGCCGTGGAATGAGCGAACTTTACGCCACCATCATCTTTCTATTTGTCCTCTTTGCCCTGCTTGGCAGTTCCGTCTGGATCGGTCTTGCCCTGATGGGTGTCGCCTGGGTCGGAATGGAGTTGTTTACCAGTCGCCCCGCCGGTGACGCGATGCTGACGACGATCTGGACAGGCGCCTCGAGCTGGACGCTGACCGCCCTGCCCCTGTTCATCTGGATGGGCGAAATTCTCTATCGCACACGGCTGTCCGAAGACATGTTTCGCGGCCTCGCACCATGGATGCGCGGCCTACCCGGTGGCCTCTTGCACACTAACATCGCCGGTTGCACGATCTTTGCCGCTGTCTCCGGCTCGTCCGCCGCAACTCTGACCACGGTGGGCAAAATGTCGATCCCGGAACTGCGCTCACGTGGCTATCCGGAATACATGATCATCGGCACGTTGGCCGGGGCCGCTACGTTGGGCCTGATGATTCCACCGTCCCTGACGCTGATCGTCTATGGCGTGACGATCAATGAATCGATCACCAAGCTGTTCATGGCCGGTATCATTCCGGGCCTCGTGCTGGCGGGACTTTTCACCACCTACATCATCGGCTGGCACTATCTCCGCAAATCCGAACACGCCCGACCGGAGCCAAAACTGAGCCTTGCCGAGATGCTGCGAGAAAGCCGCTTTCTGATCCCGGTGCTGCTGCTCGTCTCGCTGGTGATCGGATCGATGTATTTCGGCTGGGCCACAGCGACCGAGGCGGCGGCGGTGGGTGTTCTCGGCGCGCTCCTGCTCGCCGGAGCACAGAGGTCACTCACATGGTCGACCTTCCGCGAAAGTCTGATGGGCGCCACCGCGACCTCGGCGATGATTGCCCTGATCCTGATGGGCGCGTCATTCCTGTCGCTTGCGATGGGCTTTACCGGCCTGCCCCGTGCGCTGGCGGGTTGGATTGACCAGATGAATCTGTCGCCCGTCGTGTTGATCGTGGCCCTCACGCTGTTCTACATCGTGCTTGGCATGTTTCTGGACGGAATCTCATCGGTCGTCCTCACCATGGCCATCGTCGAACCAATGATCCGTCAGGCCGGGATCGACGTGATCTGGTTTGGTATCTTCATCGTCGTCGTGGTCGAAATGGCGCAGGTCACGCCGCCCATCGGCTTCAATCTCTTTGTGCTGCAAGGCATGACCAATCACGAGATCTCCTATATCGCGAAAACCGCAATCCCGATGGTGCTTTTGATGATGGTTATGGTGGTGATCCTTGTGGCGTGGCCGGAACTGGCCACCTGGTTGCCCGACAACATCCGCCAGTCCCCTGGATGACGCTGCCTGATCCGCTGCTGCTGGTGTCACGCTATGCGCGGTCGGTTCTGGTAGCTGGCCTTGCAGCAGGCATCGCCCTACCCGCTCTTGCGCAGGCACTGTCAGGCTGGATACCCGAAATGGTGGTCGTGCTGTTGTTTCTGGGCGCACTGCGCCTGTCACCCACGGACCTGCGGGCACTTGGCACCGACCTGCCCCGTGCCGCGTGGTATGTACTAATCTCTCAGCTCGTCTTGCCGTTGGCAGTGCTGGCAGCGGCCTTTGCCCTTGGGGCCACACAATCGCCAGTACCGCTGGCACTGGTTCTGCTGGCTTGCGCTCCCCCAATCGTCAGCAGCCCCAACATCGCCGCGATCATGCGCCTCGACGTCCCAACCGCCATGCAACTCATGGTGTTGGGCAGTGTTCTGCTTCCCGTCACGGTGTTGCCGGTTTTCTGGCTCATGCCAGCTCTTGGCTCTGCCGAACAAGTTCTCGGTGCGACCCTTCGATTGGTCCTGACTATTCTGCTTGCTGGTGGTGGCGCACTTATCTTACGCCGTCTCACGCTCCGCGGCATCTGCCGAAGGACAACGCAACGGATCGACGGTCTGTCCGTACTGGCGCTGGCCGTATTCGTCATTGCGCTGATGGCATCTGTTTCAGTCGCCATCGCCAATACACCCGCGACGTTCATCTTCTGGCTGGTGATCGCCTTTGCCGCCAATTTCGGCACCCAAATCGCGATGCTCCTCAGGGGACGCGATCCGATCTCAGGGGCCCGCGCCCTTGTCGCCGGAAATCGCAACGTCTCGCTTTTTTTTGTGGCCTTGCCGCCAGATGTCACCGCACCACTTCTGGTGTTTCTGGGCTGTTACCAACTGCCCATGTTGTTGACCCCGATCTTGCTGGCGCGCCTGTACCGACGTTAGGCCAATCACACCGGGGTCGACATGTTCAGACCCCCAGCGAAGCGCTCGCCCCGGCACCGGAAAACCACAACCGTTCACCATCAAGCAACTTCATCGCGCGGCTCTGATACGGCAACAGCGGATGCCCCTGTGCCGCGCCCAAGGAAGGTGCCGTATCGGAGGTCGTGAGAACCCAGTTGACGACACGCCCGCTGGTATTGCTGAGAATAATATCGGTCTCGCCGCTGGAAGTATACCGGTTCGCGGCATTCCAATCGGCCAATAAACTATAGGCTGTTGTGGCCATGTCATATCCTTCGGATCAATGCCCAAATGGGCGGAAAACTGGCAAAGTGCGCGTCTTTGATATCCGCGCGTCACCGGCCAGTGATCTATCAGGCCCATGTTTATCGACCGCCTAAGCAGCGGACCGATAGGTTAACCGTCAATTTACCCGGTCCCTGTCTGCGCCAATCGCGCCTGTGCCCGGAGCTCGCCGACGGGCACACTGGATCCGATTGGCCGCCCGTTTGGCACGCCCAAGCGCACACAAAAATTCCGGATCAACATCGGAGTGCGCCCCGCCGAGGCATGGTTTCAACTCGACTGGGTTCGACAACGAAGCTTAATCTCGCCTTCTGACAACGGCAAAACCGGCTTGCCGCAAGTAGGTGCTTCTACTTCGGAGGGAATAAGAACGTGCTCAACAACTAAGATCTGTTCAAAGGAACATGCATTGGACACGCTACACGAACCCTTTTTTCTGGATTGCCCATTCCGGGAGCACCGCACCTATGTCCACAGTACCAGCCTGTGCAACGAGTTGACCAAACGGTTCGGCCACTATGAAACCTTCACTCTGGTGCTAAAAGGCTGGATGACCAACCGGGTCTGCTTCACGCCCGTTGAAACCCCCGCCCCAAGAGCGGCACCGGCCATGCCACAATTTCTCAGGACGGGCAGGCATATACATGGGAAATGTCAGAAGACGTTGATTTCCCCGTCTCCAAACATGACCGCTACGAAGAAGCCGCATTGGCCATTGTAGAGGATTTCGTTGGGGAACAGATCCGGTCCCACCCCGCTTCAAACGCGACGGTCTTTGACAGGCTGATTGCCGCCAACAAGCTGCTGATCAACACGAAACTGAATCCTAGCGTAAAATTGATCGCTGCCAAGGTGGACCTTAAGAAATTTCTGCCAAACGATGCACTTTTTGATCTAGAGCTTGCTTCGCACATGGGAACGCAAATATTTAAATCGAATATCCTGTCGGACGGATCAGTTTGTGGAGAGTTGGTTGTTGAATGTCACTGAGAACTGACCCGGTATTGTCACCGAGATTTGACCCGCTCTTAGTTATGTATCCGCAGCTATACTTTGGTCAATGTGGTGGCCTCCTTTGTGGTTTTCTTTGCGGCCTCTGAGCTGGCTTTGAAGCGGTAGCTATCGTTGCCTGTTTCTAAGATGTGGCAGCGGTGCGTGAGCCGGTCGAGCAGTGCTGTTGTCATTTTTGCATCACCGAAGACCTGCGCCCATTCACTGAAGCTGAGGTTGGTAGTGATGACGACGCTGGTCCGCTCATAGA
>NZ_JBDWLR010000093.1:0-97334 GCF_039973035.1 Sedimentitalea sp. | reverse complement strand
TTGCCGTGCGACTTCGGAAAATAGGGCTTCAAACGCGCCATCTGCGCGTCGCTCAACCAGAAAAGATCAGACATATCACCGCTCAGTTTTCCGGCGGTGAATCATGATGCTCGCCTGAAATCAATGGGTCCAGACCCTAATCCAAAGTGTTGCGTTGATTGCTGGCAACACCATTCTGCGCACTTTGTTCCTGAATTGATGCACATCAATCGTGGTCTCCCCTAACATGCGAAGTTCTAGGTCATCCGTTACCTGACCCATAGGAGAGCGTCGTGACCAAACAACCTCAAACCAGCAAGAGCACAAAAGAGACTTCCGCGGGTCCCGTCCTTGATCCAGCGGCAATGATTCAGAGCTTCATGTCCAAGTTTGCTGACAGCGCAACCGCCAGTGAAAATCCCGCGGCGGGCTGGCTGGCGATGAACCAGCACTGGATGAATTTCCTGGGCGAGCGGTTCAAAAAAGACGCGGCTTTGATGGAACAACTCAGCAAGTGCACCAAACCTGAAGATGTGAGCGCGGTTCAGTCCGAGTTCTATAATGAGGCGGCCCAAGACTATCGCCTCGAGTTCGCAGAAATGACGGAACTGGGTGAACAGGCAATGATCAAACTCGCAAACATCTCCCAAGCGGACGTCGAAAAGACGGCGGCGAAAAAGACATAGTCCAGTAGTCGCACTCCGCCGCGTCCGTTTTTTTGCCGCGGCAGGGCGCTGAAAAACAAAACGCATCAGAACGAGTTTTGAGATGGACTTGAAAGAAAAGACAATCGTGATCACCGGCGCAGCTCAGGGGCTCGGCGCGGAAATGGCAAGAGAGATCGCACAGCAAGGCGCCAATCTGGCGTTGGTCGATCTGGACAAAAGCAAGCTCGATGAGACTGTACGCGCCTGTTCCAGCGCAGGCGTTCGGGCAGAGGGGTACGCGGTCGACGTGACGAACGAAAGCGCCGTCGAGACGTTGTTCGCCTCTGTTAAGTCAGACTTTCGCAGCGTTGATGGTCTGATCAACAACGCAGGCATTACGAACGATGGCCTGTTGGTGAAAGGAAAGAACGGCAAGGTTTCCAAGAAAATGGCGCTCCCAGATTTCCGGAAAGTCATCGATGTGGATATGGTTGCGGTGTTCTTGTGTGGACGTGAAGCCGCTGTTCAGATGATCGAGGGCGGTCATGGTGGCGCGATCATCAACATCTCAAGTATTTCGCGGGCCGGGAATATCGGCCAAAGCAACTATACCGCTGCAAAAGCAGGTGTTGCCGCGATGACGGTAACGTGGGCGAAAGAACTTGCACGCTATGGAATCCGTGCGGCTGGCATTGCGCCAGGCTTCTGTGAAACGCGCATGGTTTCGGCCATTCCATCAGATATTCAGGATCGGATCACCGCCACGATCCCGGCCCGCCGCTTTGGCGCCCTGATGAGATCGCGCGCGCGGCACGTTTCATTCTGGAAGACGATTATTTCAATGGGCGCATTCTGGAAGTTGATGGTGGCCTTCGGCTCTGACGGTCACCGCGTATTTTTATCGTTTTTCCTAACTATAAGGGCGGACCACTTTAAAGGGGGAGGCTCAGGTGGCCACTGAACCGGCGGGTGTGTTTCCATACCACATGTGAAAACCACGCCGCGCCTACGGCGTGTAGTCATCGTCCTGCAAAAGTTCGAATGTCACATGCAGCTCAAAACGCGTATCGAGCCGTTTGGTTTCCAGCGTGCCTCCGAGTTGCGAGACGAAAGATTCAATCAATTGAGAACCCAATCCGGTCCCCTTGTTTTCATCCTCTTCCTGATCGGCGTCAGGATCAAAAGAGTTCACAATGGTCAACCCAACATACGCATCCCCCAAATCATTGAGAACGATGTTGATCCATGGCTTCTGCCCCTGCGGTGCACCGCAATACTTGACGGCATTGGTCGCAGCCTCGGTCGCCAATAGCGTCAAGGGAACCGATTGATCTGGCGATATCTCTATCGGTGCGAGCTTTGTGGCAATTTCAATCTTGCTGTTGGCGTCGTCAACACTTCCCACGATGACCAATTGTTTGATAATGTCATCCAGCAGCTGGTCTGCGCGCACCATCGAGAGTTTCCGCGACAGGTAAAGATAGCGGTGAATGGCCGAAAGTGCCATGACACGATCCTGAACCCGGCGCAAAAGGTGCTTGGCTTCGTCACTCCGAGTGTTGCGGATCTGAATGTTCATGATGCTGGAAATCAATTGAAGATTGTTTTTGACGCGGTGGTGGACCTCGCGAAGAAGCGTGGTTTTTTCGTCCAACTCGTCTTTCAGTAACCTATCTTGTTCCGCCAGACGGGTTGTCATGGACCGAAAGGCTTGTGCGACAACTTCGATTTCCGCGGGGGCATGGTTGAGCTGTGCATCTGCAAAATCGGTATGTCCGCCTGCATAGAGTTTCATCCAACGCCCCAGTTTACGAACATGGCGAATGACCAGGCGATGAATTCCGACATATGCAACCGCCATCGCCGTGATCCACATCAACAGCGGAAAATACAGGGCGTATGATTCACCGCGACCGGTCAGGTTTATCTTTTCGCCGGGTTCCCAACTGCCAAGAACAAAGACCGTATTATCGACGATCGGGACCACGGCGAAATCGCGTATATTGCCTGCGTGATCCAGTGCTCTGAAGGTTTGGCGCTTGTCTTGAGCCAATTCCTGCAAGGTTCGTTCCTGCGGCAGAATTTTCCGCCTGTCATCGGTAAAAGTTTCGGTTGCCAGTATGTCGCCCGAACCATTGAAAACAAGCAGATCGGCTGCTTCATCACCTTCCAGCAGCAACTCGTTTGCAATTTTTAGTGGTATCGAAATCCAGACGAACCCAATTTGCTCTGACCTTTCCGCGACCGGAATACTGATATTGAGAGCGATGCGGCCATCCAGTGCCGCGAGGGGTTGAGTATCGACGCGTTTTTCTAGCGCAATGCCGAGATTCTGAAAAAACTCTGTCTGGCTGATGTCAGATCGTTCGCCCGTAGACGCGCAGGTCATGTTTCCTTCCAGATCAACAAAGCCTGCAAAGATATAGCGCTGGTCGACCTCGATGAGTTGTCTGAGGATGTCATCGCAAAGACCCAAACGGCCCTGAAAGATGCCGGATGCCGCGCTGATCGCCTCAACCGCACCAAACGCAGATTGAATCAGTTCTCGTTCTTCCGACGCTGCACGTCGGGTACGATCAAGCAGCGCGATTTCAGATAGGGCCCGAGATTCCTCAAGAACCTTCGACGTCTGATAGATCGAGATCAGCCCAAGCGGCAGAATGGCCACGGTAAGAATGACAAGAAGCTGAAGAGCCAAACGAGAGCTAGCGAGTTTGCTCTCGGGGAGCCGCTTGTCATTCATGCGGCGGGCTGTCTCGTCACAACAGCCATTGTCGCTGCATCCGTCAACTCCAGATCATCCTCGTCATCAAGATGCATCAGTTCGGCTAGGCGTTTGCGGGCACGATTGGTACGGCTTTTGATTGTACCGACGGCGCATCCGCACATTTCGGCGGCATCTTCGTAGGAAAAACCCTCGGCACCGACCAAAACCAATGCCTCTCGCTGTTCAGCAGGCAATTGCGCAAATGCGTCCCGGAAATCATTGAGGGCCAGACGTCCATCATGGTGGGGTTTTTCTGACATGGCTTCTGTCATCACGCCTTCGGGATCTCCCACCTCACGCTTTTGCTTGCGATGCATCGAGTAGTAGGTGTTGCGCAAGATGGTGAAGAGCCACGCTCGGAGGTTGGTGCCTTCCTGGAATTTGTCAAGATTGCTCCATGCCTTGACAACTGTGTCTTGCACCAGGTCATCCGCAGTCGCCGAATTGCGCGCAAGGCTGAGCGCAAAGGCACGCATTGCCGGTAAGTGGTCAACCAGTTCGTCTTTTGGATTCTTTGAATGGGTCACGAGGACCCTCCGTTTCCGCTCGACTGCTTTGACTGCTCCTGCTGCCGCAACTGCTCAAGCAACTGAGTGAACCGGTCGGGAACGGGCTCTTCGGCCGCTTCCGAATACACCCGGCGGAGGTTTTCATCGATTTGGTGGTCCACTGCTGGGTTCTTGCGTTTCTTTTTCATCGCGTCCGTGGCTCTGTCCGATTAGAATTCTAACTTAACACTAACTTTTCTTGGAACCCAACGCGCCTGTGAGGCGTTTGGTTCCCGAGTTTCGGAATTTTTTTTGAGAGGGCGACATGAGTGAACTCGAGCAACAGGGCAGTCTGGCTTCGGCGATTGGTGCAGAGCTGCCATTTTTGCGGCGATACGCGCGGGCTCTGACCGGCAACCAGGACAGCGGGGACAAATACGCGGCCGCGACCCTCGAAGCGCTCTTGCAAGACGCAAGTTGGGTCGATCCTGACACACCGATCAAACTGCTGCTATTCAAGACATTCAGTTCAATCTGGAAATCCTCAGGCTCAAAAATCATTGCAGAAGAAAATCTGAGCGAACGCGAGGCGCGTGCACAAAAGCACTTGTCGGAACTGACGCAGAACACACGTGAAGCCTTATTGCTGCGCAGTATAGAGCGGTTTTCCACGTTCGAAATCGCCCAGATCGTCGATGTTGACGAAAACGAGGTGTCTGAACTTCTTGAGATCGCCCGCCGCGAAATGCACCAAAGCATCCAGGGACGGGTCATGGTCATCGAAGATGAGGCGATTATCGCCATGGATATCTCAGCTATCGTGGAACTGATGGGGCATGAGGTCACCGGTGTGGCTCGGACTCGTGATGGCGCGGTCAAACTGGCCAATCAACAACCACCTGACATGATCCTTGCCGACATCCAATTGGCAGATAAGTCGTCTGGGATTGATGCTGTGAATGATATTTTTGCGCAGATGGGGGAACGTCCCGTTGTCTTTATCACGGCATTCCCAGAACGTCTGTTGACTGGCGAGCGCCCCGAACCCGCGTTTCTCATCACCAAGCCTTATACCGAGGATCAGGTGCAATCAGCGGTAAGTCAGGCGATGTTCTTCTCAAGTTCCGAACAGATAGAAAGCTGAGAAGACGACGGATTAAGGGTACCGGGTAGGCAGCGCCGTTGTGGTACAAATCCGCTGCTTTCCCGCCGCTTCTGCTTCTGCGCGCAACATCTATTTCGTTAGCGCGTGATATCCGCGTGTCCTGTTGCGAGCTCTACCGCTGCTGGAGCACGCTCTGTATGTGTTCTCGTACGTCTTTAAATCGCCGTCACGGCCGTTGCGGGCTGCGCCTATTTAGCGGCGAAGCCCGCCTACACATCAAGGCGCACGACCTTTAAGTGCGCGAACAATCATAGCGATGACAAACAGCGCGACGAAGATGAAGAAGAGGATTTGTGCGATACCTGCAGACGCAGACGCGATTCCGCTAAACCCGAACACTGCAGCGATGAGCGCGACGACCAAGAATGTAAGTGCCCAACCAAGCATTTTTGATTTCCTTTCTTTTGTTGACGAGAGATCAACGTGCAGCAAGCGCAGAGGTTCCGAAAAATCTGAAACGACAGAACGCTGCAGCAAAATTTGAATAATATCCGGAACTTTTCACAGGGGGGCTGCGTTGATCAGCCAGACCCATAAGGAAAGGATCTTTCGATGACACAGTCCAAGGCAGCCACCAAAGTGAGCAACAGTGAAGCTGAACAGCTCTCCGAGCAGATCAATGCACTGAAAGCGGACATCTCTATGATTTCCAAGACCCTGGTCGACATGGGGTCAAGCCGCAAGGAGGCGATTGCCGACACTGCGTCAGACAACGTTGCGCTCTTGCGATCGACTGGCGAAAAATATGTCAAGGAAGCGCAGCATCGGGCCGAGGACATCGCGCATCAATCCGTGGAAGCTGTTCGCCAACAACCCGCATCGGCCGTGGGTATAGCCGTGGGCGTGGGCTTTCTTCTCGGCTTCCTGAGCGGTCGCAAATAGATGTTTCAGCAAATCGCATCCGACGTGAAAGACAGTGCGCGGGCCACAGCCCGCGCCGCTGCTCTCTCGACTCTCGGCGCTGTCTTTGCGCTGGTCGGAACCGGTTTTCTAACGGTTGCGCTGTGGCTGCTGTTGGTGAGTCTTCAAACCGCGCTGTTCGCAGCAACGGTTATCGGAGCACTCTACTGCGCGGTTGGGTTTCTTTTTCTTGCCTTCGGAACCTCTGCCAGCGCTACATCGTCCGCATCAGAACCGGAATTCAGTTCCGGGCGAAGCGGCGCAGCCCCGGCGAACGAGCAACGAGAGCCCTTCATGCAACTGGCCGAAGGGTTTGCGATGGGAATGAAAGCCGGTCGTTCCGCCAGACAAAGATAAAACGCAGAACGAAGAACGAATGAAATGCGCATCTCCCTACTGCAGAGAGATACGCATTTCATTCAGTAGATCCCTTAGCATCTGCTCCGTGAACGGACGGATCAACATGTGCCAGCCACGTTCCTGTGCCTCCGACTGAAGGCTCTCTCCCTTAGTCAAAATGATCTCGGCGCCATGGTGGTTTAGCAGGTTTTCGACCTCACTGCCCAGAAACTCGGTGACGCCAATCTCCAGAAAGGCCGCAGTTATTTTGGGCATTTGCGGTGCAGCGTCCAACAGGGCATCAGCATCGGAGACGTGCACGACGCGACACTCGCAGGACAGCTCGAGGATACCGACCATATCCTTTGCGATGATCGGGTTGGATTCCACCAACACAAAAACGGGGCGCTCGGTTTGTGCCGCCGCAGACCGAGGTGCTGTACTCAAGTCAAAATCCATTATTCTACCTTTGCTCTTCGGTCTCTCTTGGAACAAAATGCAGCTCTGTGCATTAATCTATGACATACGAACAGAGATTGTTTAGCTAATAATATGAAAGCCGTTTCCGCCGCGTGAAAAGCGCCTCTTCGACAATGTAAGTGCTCGTGATGTCATGTGACGCAACCCGCCAAGGTTGGCGGGTTTACGGCCAAAGCAGGTACAGCATTGAGGAGGGAAGGTTCACACAGCACGTATCATTCTCACGCGCGTACCGGTAAACTATATAAAAAAGGCACCACGTTCATGTCTGATCGCCAATCTTCCAAGGATCCAGCCGAGCGTATCGCTATCTTGGCAATCGCAACCATCGCGACCTTTGCCGCGCTCAAGGTGGGGCAGGACTTTTTTGCGCCTCTTGTTCTTGCGTTGGTTACAGGCGTCATCCTAGGGCCTTTCACAGATTTCCTTCAGCGATTGGGGCTGCCCGTAGCGTTGGCCGCGGTATCGGTTCTCGTCCTGGGGATTCTGGCCGTGGCTGTACTTGCGGTACTTGCGGAACCCGTCATCTGGCGCATCGTCGATGAATTGCCAAAACTCAAATGGGAAATTCGCAGCCTCATTGATGAATTTCGCGAAATCATCAGTGGGTTAAATCAGGTTAACCAAGAAGTTGAAGAGGTTCTGGGAACCGGGACAGGGGCAAGTGCCGGGGATGACGAAGCTGCCACAACGTCTATGCCGACTGTCACAGATGCACTCTTCCTTGCGCCCGTGCTTGTAACTCATCTCCTGATTTTTGTCGGGACACTGTTCTTTTTCTTGCTCACCCGAAAGAACATCTACGACTGGTTTTCTCACCAACTTGGAGGCGACGACTATCGCTCTGTTGCCGACCGCATTACGAACTCGGAACAGATGGTCTCTCGGTATGTATTGACGATTTCCATCATTAACGTCGGTCTAGGCGCGACCTTGGCTCTGCTGTTGTGGATCGTGGGATTGCCCGCGCCGATCGTCTGGGGTGTTGCGGCGGCGCTATTCAATTTTGTGCTTTATCTAGGGCCAATGTTCATCGCAATTGGCTTGCTTCTTGCCGGCCTCGTCGCTTTCAACGGCGTGATGGTAGTTGTGCCACCGGCGATCTTTCTAGGCCTGAACATAGTCGAATCGCAGGTCGTGACGCCCAGCTTTGTCGGCAAACACACATCCATCAATCCACTGCTGGTATTCGTTTCACTTCTGTTCTGGCTTTGGTTTTGGGGCCCGGTCGGGGGGATCATCGCCATCCCGGTCCTTTTGATTATTGTGACGATGCTGAACCTGTTCAAAGACGATCCCCAACACGCGAAAGCGGGACCAAGAGATTGAGACCTGCCAGCTATTTGACCATTTCAGGTGCTGTGGGCGTTGTCACCTTGGCCACAAGAGGCAAAGCAAGGTGTGCGATCACAAGGTTTCTTAAAGCAGTGATCGGCCGATCCGATGATCGGCAATAAAAAAATATTCCCACAAGTTAAATAATATGTTTGAAAAGTACCAATTTCTTGTCATCATACCAGAACCACGATTTGACCGCCAAAGTGGTTTAATTGGTTGGTTCATGCTGACATTGGTCTTCCTTCCGGGCTTTCGATGTCGGCTCGGCACGCCGGAGCCGAACAGCCGGCATATAACTAAGATCCAAGAGGGAAGAGGAAATGACACTCGACGTGAGCACAATATATGCCGAACAGGTGACGCTCAATTCGTTGGTGCAGAACATTCTATATGCATCGGGAACTGTGGGCGCGATTCTGGTCGTCGTAGGGCTTTTGCTGATTGACGCGGGAACCGCGCGTCGCAAGAGCCTGTTCAACTCCACCATTGAAAAGACCCTTGGGTTTTTCCTTGGCTTTGCCACCTACTATTTCATCGGCTTCGGTTTCTGGGCCGCACAATACTATGTCATGGTCGACGCCACGATCATGGACTCCCTGAAAGACTGGTGGCTTGGCGGCGGTATGACCAACGGTCTGGCGCATCAGGTGGATCCAGCGATTTTTCCGGGGCTTAACACCTTTCAGATATTCATTTTCTTCTTGGCGGTGTTTGCAGGGATCATCAACATCCTGCTTCATTTCTCGGTGTCCGAACGGATGAAGCCCGCCGCCTATTACGTGACCTGCGTGGTCGCCACGGTGGTTTCTTCGATGCTGAGCTTCGCCGTCTGGGGCTCTGTCGGCCCGCTGACCAATGCAGGCTTTCACGACTTCTTTGGCGTAGGTTTCGTTTACATGTTCCCCGCTGGCATGGCGCTGGTCTTTACCCCAATGCTGAAAGCGCGGCCGGGCATGATGGAGCCGCATGCACGCGTGTCGGCCTATCTCGCCCCGTCGATCGGTCTGGCTGCCCCCGGCTTGCTCATGGTTTTTGCAGGTCTTCCGATGGTTATACTGTCCTGCCTGTTCTTCTTTGATCCACAAGCCTTGGCCGTCAGTGTGACCATGGCGGAAACCAGCGTCGGTATCGCCTTGAACAACTATGCGCTTGTATGGGCTGGCGGTGCAATCACTGGCATGCTGATCGCGTACAAGACACGCAACTATGCCTACACCCTGCTTGGTCCGCTTGCTGGCTATGTCGCCGGTGCGTCGGGCTTTGACGTTTACCTGCCCTGGCAAGCCTTGATTGTCGGTCTCGCTGCGCCGTTTGCTGCTTACTTCGTGTATGAATTCACGCTGAAGCGCGGCATTGACGAGCACAAGCTCTTCCCGCTTTTTATCGGTGCAGGAACATTTGGCATGATCGCGGTCGGGATTTTCAAGGCCGGTACGCCGCGTGGTGGGTATCTGGGCATCGAAGAAGGGGCCTATGCCTTCCAGCATGGTGAAATCTCGCTGGTCATGCAGTTGGCCGGCGTGGCTCTTTGTCTGGGCACTGGCATCGTTACGGCATTGATCCTGTCGATGATCTTCAAGGCGACCATTGGGCTGACCGTGGATGAAGATGATCAGATTGACGGGCTGGACAAGGTCTATTGGGGGCTGGAGCCAGACGTTGTCACCCATGCCGACGACGTGCCGCGCCCCATTGCGAGGGACGCCGCGTAGAGCACGAACTGCTGAGGCCCCGGTTCGCGCCGGGGCCTTTTGCTTTCGGGTTGGATGACCTATTGCTTATCATTGCATCCAGTGCCCAACCAGAAGTCGCGACAGAAATCAGATGAGCTCTATCCGCAAAGCCGACCTGGCGACCGATCAGAAGATCGGTGAAACAGTCCGTATCGTGGCGGACAAGATTTTCGTCACGATCCAATCCGGCGAGTACCCGCCCGACTCCCGCTTGCCCAGCGAACGTGCGCTGGCGGCCGAACTGGGCGTGTCACGCAACACCGTACGCGAAGCGCTGGACGTGTTGGAAAGCCGCGAAATGATCCGTCGCAGGCAGGGCAGCGGCAGCTTTGTCACCTATCAATCGCACCGCACCGAGGCGCCCGTTCCCGGCTCAGTCGGTGAACGCACCAGCCCCCTGGATCATTTGATCGTGCGGTCAATCATCGAGCCCGAGATGATACGCATGGCAGTGATGAACATGACGCCAAAAGACCTCGACGGATTGGCAAAGGTGGTTGCCCAGATTGAAGCCGTGCGCACCGATCTGAACGAATTCATCCGATGTGAGGAAGAATTCTATCGCTCCATCGCCCGGGCCACCCGCAATCCGTTGCTTGAAGCGTGCTATGAGTTGACGATCGATGTGTGCCGCCAGAGCTTTCGAACCGCGCTGATGCGCAAGCACCTGACACCGGGGCGCATTCAAACCTATCAGACGCGGTTCAACTCGCTGTTCAACGCCATCGCCACACGTGATGTCGAGGCGGCGGTTGAAATCACCAAGTTGCATCTGGTGGAAGAGCAGAAACTGTTCCTGCACAACGGCTGACCAAATACTTGCTAAGCCTATAATATCGCGTTCAATCCACGAATTCCCGCGCAGCCAGCCCCGGTTGCTGCGCGCCCGCTTCGATCCTCTGTTGCCAGAGCTGCCCCACCTTGCCCATATGATCGCGGAGGCGGTTTTCGTGTTGTTCAAGCCAAGCGGGAATTGAAAGGAAATCGGCAATCCGCGCTTTCCCGTCCTGCAGCCGCACCACAGGCCAATCCCCGATCAGCGCATTGTCGATTCCAAAGAGATGCTCGCCCCACCAATTGGCTGGCCCAAAGGCATGGGTCACGGGTTCCATCTGTTTCATCGCTGTCAAAACGGAGACAGGATTCACCGAGGCAATCTTTTCAACCGCCGCATGCCAGATTTCGAGAATGGACACGTATTCCCAGCTCACGGCGCTCCAAGTACCGGGATAGCGGGCGTTGTATTCTTTGAAAAACGTGCTGGGTCTGTTGAAGAAAAATGCTTTGCGCGCCAGCTTGGGATCGTCGAAATCCGGAAACTGAAAGACAGTTCCGTCCATAAAATCCTGTGACGTGCGCGCAACGATCCTTTGGTAGTTGTCCAATGTGCAGGATAGGATTCGCCCTTTGAAACCCTGTGCATAGGCATATTCTGTCATCTCATGGACCATTGGCGTATAGCTGGTGCACCAGCACAGGATGTCTGGGGCCGCTTGGAGCATAGGACCCACAATGGTCGCGACGTCCGTTTGTTCTGGGGAATACTGGATATCTTTAATGACCTCGCGCTCTGCGGCCTCAAACGCCGCACGATAGGTGGCGGTAGACGGCAGGCCGAGCGCATCTTTCTGGCTGCACATGGCTACACGTTTCAGGTGCGGTTCGTTCCGGGCCAGCCATTGCACCCCGGTCACGTTGTAGACGGGATGCACCTCTGACGGCGCGATCAAATACCGCGTGTCAGGGGACAGGTCGCTGGGCAAAAGTGTTGATGTCAGAACCCGCTGTTCATTTAGAAAGCTGCGGATGGGAGTAAAGGTGTCGCCCCCCAGCATCATCAGCAATTTGACCTGTTCGCTCAGAACAAGGTGGCGAGCACCTTCGACCGCGCGTTCAGGATCGTATCCGCAATCAAAGGGCACAATCCGCAACGGATACCGCCTGCCACCGATCAGAATACCACCCGCCCGGTTGAGCCACTCAGCCCATAATTGGACCCCGTTCAGCCCCGGAAGCCCCCACGAACTGACAGGGCCGGTCAGGGGGGCGAGAAAGCCTATGCTCACAGGCTCTGTCATCCCAACCTGGTCGTTGGGAAACAATGAAGACAGTGCGATACGATGTGCGAAGCTGGTGTTGAGCATACCAATTGCTACCACCCAAACCTATCGAGTCAAAACAAAATGCTCTTTATTGTCAGGGAACATTGTTCCCTGACGTGAAAAAATCTTGACATGTGCCCTGAACAGAGGCGACATTTGGTTCAACCAAAAAGAACCAATTGAAGCTTTAGCTCTCCAGGGAGACATGTATGACCCAGAAACGCGTCGCAATCATCGGTGCAGGCCCGTCCGGTTTGGCACAACTTCGTGCGTTCCAATCCGCGGCAGAAAAAGGAGAAGTAATCCCTGACATCGTTTGCTTTGAAAAGCAGGATAACTGGGGAGGTCTGTGGAACTATACATGGCGCACTGGTCTGGATGAGAACGGAGAGCCGGTCCATTGCTCGATGTACCGGTATCTTTGGTCGAATGGGCCCAAGGAAGGTCTTGAATTTGCGGATTATTCCTTTGAGGAGCATTTCGGAAAGCAGATCGCCTCCTACCCACCTCGCGCCGTTCTTTTCGACTATATCGAAGGCCGCGTGAAAAAGGCGAACGTCCGCGATTGGATCCGTTTCAATACCGCCGTGCGTTGGGTGACCTTTGATGACGCGACACGGAAATTTACCGTGACGGTTCATGATCACACCAAGGACCACACCTATTCCGAAGAGTTTGACCATGTGATCGGTGCGTCGGGCCACTTCTCAACTCCAAATGTACCCTATTACCCCGGATTTGAATCATTCAATGGCCGCCTCGTACACGCCCATGACTTTCGCGACGCGCGTGAGTTCTCAGGCAAGGACATTCTGGTGGTCGGCTCGTCCTATTCCGCTGAAGACATTGGATCGCAATGCTGGAAGTACGGCGCCAAGACCGTCACGTCATGCTATCGCTCGGCGCCCATGGGCTTTAAATGGCCCGACAACTGGGAAGAAAAGTCCGCGATGGAGAAGGTGGATGGCAGCACCGTTTATTTCTCGGATGGCACGACCCGCGATGTCGACGCAATCATCCTGTGCACCGGATACAAGCATTTCTTCAACTTCCTGCCCGACGATCTGCGCCTGAAGACCGCCAACCGACTGGCGGCATCGGATCTCTATAAGGGTGTCGTTTTTGTGCACAATCCAGCGATATTCTATCTCGGCATGCAAGACCAATGGTTCACATTCAATATGTTTGACGCGCAGGCGTGGTGGGTCCGCGATGCCATTATGGGCAAGATCGACATCTCCAACATTTCCAAAGAAGAAATGCTGGCGGATGTGAAGGAACGTGAAGACCGCGAAGAGGCCAGTGACGACGTGAAATATGCCATCCGGTATCAGGCCGACTACGTGCAGGAACTTGTTGCAGAGACCGATTATCCAAGCTTTGACATCGATGGCGCCTGCGAGGCGTTCTACGAATGGAAAAAGCACAAATCCGAAGACATCATGTCGTTCCGCAACAATAGCTACAAATCTGTCATCACAGGAACGCTTGCTCCGGTGCACCATACCCCGTGGAAAGATGCGCTGGACGATAGCATGGAAGCGTATCTACGCAATTGATTTCAATTCGTATTTCCGGGCGGGGCAACCCCGCCCGGAGGTCCCTGACTGACCAAGCCTAAAGACGGCGTTCTTGCGTCATTTTTTAGTCGCTTGCAGGCATTTTGCAAACACCAACTCGCAACCAAAGGCTGGATTGCATCCCGTCTGCCAACCTCAGGATTGGAGTGGGTGCCGCCTTTGCGCGTCATTTATGAAACGTTTCATATTGACAGAGCCGCGACCCTTATGATCTGCTCCCGTCACCGAGATTGGCATTCTTAGGGTGCCGACTCGCTATATATCTTTGGGAGGATCCAATGAAATTCATCAAAATCGCAGCCACGGCTGCGACCGCTATTGCTTTGCTTGCCGCTCCCGTGGCTGCGCAGGACAAGCCTGTCGTCGGTCTGGTCATGAAGTCGCTTGCCAACGAATTCTTTCAGAACATGCTGGTCGGTGCCGAAGCTCATGCAGAAGAGCGGGGCGATTACGAATTGCGGGCCGTCGGCATGCAGAACGAGACCGATTTTGAAAGCCAGATCAACGCGGTTGAAAACTTTATCACGCAGGGTGTCCAGGCCATCGTGATTGCTCCGGCGGATTCCAAGGCGATGGTGCGGCCGATCAAAAAGGCGATCGAGGCGGGGATCGTCGTTGTGAACTTTGATGTGGCGCTGGATACCGATGCCAAGGAACAACAGGGTCTGGAACTTGCATTCGTTGGCCCGGATAACCGCGGTGGCGCAAAAATGGCTGGCGATGCTCTGGCCGAGGCACTCGGCGAGGGCGCTAAGGTCGTGATCATCGAAGGCAACCCCGGCGCAGACAACGCAACCCAGCGTCGGTTGGGCTTTGAAGATACTGTCGCGGAGTACAATCTCGATCTTCTGGACAGCCGCACAGCACATTGGGAGACAGAGGAAGCAAATCAGGTCTTTTCGACTATGCTGACAGCCAATCCTGACCTACAAGGCGTGATGGCTGCCAACGATTCCATGGCCATTGGCGTTGTTAAGGCGCTTGAGAACGCGGGACGCGACGACATTGTCGTTGTCGGATTTGATGCCATTCCCGCTGTGCTGCCAATGATCGAAGATGGTCGCATGTTGGCTTCGGTCGATCAGTTTGGCCAACAGATGGCTGCAAACGCAATCGATCTTGCGCTCGAAGTTGTTGCGGGTGGTCCGGAACTGGAAGGCTGGGTGAAAACCCCCATTGAGCTTGTGACCAAGTAAATATCGCGCGGCGCGCTTGCCAAGCAGGCGCGCCGCAGATCGCCACCAACAACACAGGCGGCCGTGTCTATGAGCATGACCCAGACTGTTCCCGATCCAACCACGGGCGTTGACGAGATTCTCGATGTCACCGGGCTGAAGAAGCACTTTGGTGGCGTGCGCGCCCTGGATGGGGTCAGCTTTTCCTTGCGGCGCGGAGAAATCCATGCGCTCGTCGGTGAGAACGGCGCGGGAAAATCGACGCTGATCAAGATCTTGTCGGGGGTTTTCCCCTTTGACGCCGGGCAAATCATGCTGAACGGGGAGTCATATCAACCGGCCCATCCTCACGATGCCAAGGCCCACGGGCTTCAAGTCGTGCATCAAGAATTCAACCTACTCAACCATCTGAGCGTTGCCGAAAATATTTCGATCGAAGCGATGCCACGCACGCGTCTTGGCCTGTTGGACCGGGCGGAAATGAACTGCCGCGCCCGCGCGGCCTTGGATGCCATCGGGCTGCGCGATGTCGACGTCCGCGCGCCTGTCAGCGCGCTTGGAATCGCGCATCGGCAATTGATCGAGATTGCCCGCGCGCTGCAATCGGAAAGCGCGATCCTCATTCTTGACGAACCAACCGCAACACTGACCGAACGCGAAACCAGTCGTCTGTTCGAAATCGTCAATGGCATTCGGAATCGCGGTGTGACGGTGGTGTTTGTCACCCATCACCTCGACGAGGTATTTGCGATTTGCGACCGCGTCACGGTCTTTCGCAGCGGTCAGACCATTGTCACCAAGAATATACCCGAGACAACGCCGCAGAAGGTCGTCCATCACATGGTTGGGCGCGAGCTTGAGGTGCAAATGGGTACCGCAAGCATCGCTCACGAATTCGGTGAGGTTGCCCTTTCGCTGAAATCCCTGCGTGTGCAGGCCGACCCGCATGAAGTGGGGGTGAGTTTGGACCTACGCTATGGCGAAATTCTGGGTATTGCCGGTTTGGTCGGCGCAGGTCGTAGCGAACTGTTGCGCGGAATTTTTGGAGCGGACCCCGTCTTATCCGGGGGGCTCGAACGCGACGGCGTTCCGGTACGGTTCAAGGGTCCAGCAGACGCCATAGCGTCGGGCATCGCCTTCGTCACCGAAGATCGCAAGGACGAGGGACTTATCCTCGACATGCCGATCGCTGCCAACATCTCGCTCGCCAGTATGGATGCGGTGTCGACCCGCGGGCTGTTGCAGTTTGGGCGCGAACGCAGGCAAGCGGAGGAGGGCGGCCGGAAGCTGCGCCTCAAATGCGGTGCGGTCACCGACAATGCGTCCAGCCTGTCGGGGGGGAACCAACAAAAGGTGGTCTTGGCCAAATGGCTGGCCCGGTCGCCGCGCGTTCTGATCCTCGATGAACCCACACGTGGTGTCGATGTAGGTGCCAAAGCCGAGATCTATGCCATCCTGCGCGACCTTGCCGCAAAAGGAACCGCTCTCTTGATCGTTTCGTCCGAAATGCCTGAACTCACCGCCTTGTCTGATCGCATTCTGGTGATGGCGAACCACCGCATAGCGGGCACCCTCGACCGGGGTGAATTCTCAGAAGAGAAAATTCTAAGGCTGGCTTATGGGCAAGCGACCCCAACTGACAACACTACTCACAAAGGATCAATCTGATGGCCATCCAAACCGATGATCCAACCGGTGCCAATCCGCGCATCTTTACGCTGCGCGCGTTGGTCAACAACGCCGGTATCGGGCTGGCGTTGCTGGCTCTGATTGCGTTTTTCTCACTCTCTACAGAGTTTTTTCTGACGCCCAACAACATCACCAACATTCTGACTCAGATCACGATCAACCTGATTTTGGCTGTCGGAATGACCTTTGTGATCCTGATCGGAGGTATCGACCTGTCGGTGGGATCAGTAATGGCATTCGCCGCCGTCGTCGCGGGCAAGGCCATCACGATTCCGGGCATGGGCGATACCGAACTGATCCTGCTGGCCTGCGTCGCCGGGCTGGCGACCGGGTTGATCTGTGGCCTTATGAATGGTGTCATCAGCGCGTATTGGGGCTTGCCATCGTTCATCATTACTTTGGGAATGCTGAACATTGCGCGGGGCGCTGCGCTTCAGGTTTCCGAAGCCAAGACGATCTATTCCTTTCCCTTCGCCTTTGAGGAGTTCGGTTCGGCGCTGATCTGGGGGATCCCGGTGGTGTTTTTGGTCGCGCTGGTCATCACGTTGATCGCTTGGTTCGTATTGAACAGAACAGTTTTCGGCCGCCTGCTCTATGGCATCGGCAACAACGAAGAAGCGGTCCGCCTCGCCGGGCACCCAGTGTTTTGGTACAAGGTTGCGGCGTTTACGATCAGCGGCCTTGCGGCAGGCATTGCGGCGATCATCTATATGGCGAGACTCAATATTTCCAGTCCGATCGCGGGTATCGGTTTTGAGCTGAACGCGATCGCCGCCGTCATCATCGGCGGGACAAGTCTCGCGGGAGGGCGCGGATCGGTGATCGGAACGCTCTTAGGGGCGTTCATCATCGGGGTCTTGGCCAACGGCCTGATCCTGATGGGGCTGAGTGATTTCATGCGCCAGATGATCACCGGCGTTGTCATCATCATCGCAGTTATCCTCGATTATTATCGCGCAAAGTACTCTGCATCATGAAGCGTACGCCGTTGTTAAATCGCCACCTGAGCGCGTTGATCGCGACGCTTGGCCATGGGGACCGGATCGTTCTCGCCGATGCAGGACTGCCCATGCCTCCCGGCGTTCCGGTCATTGATCTTGCCGTTGTCGCCGGTCTCCCCACTCTGTTGGATGTCCTGAACGCGATCAAAGGCGAATTGATGATCGAGGCTGCGACACGCGCTACCGAAGCGTCGCCAGACCTGTCAAATTCCATTGACACGGCGCTTGCAACTTGGGCCAAAGATCAAGGGCGCGAGATCGACAGACGCGCAACTGGCCACGAAGATTTCAAAGTTGAAACCGGGGCCGCCCGCGCGATTATCCGTACCGGCGAGGTTACGCCCTATGCCAATCTCATCCTCGTTAGCGGAGTTGCGTTTTGAGCATCGTGGTCGTTGGCAGCATCAATATGGACGTAACATTGTATCTGGATCGCTGGCCGGAAGTGGGCGAGACCATAAGCGCTGTCAGCAGCGCCATTTCGCTGGGCGGGAAGGGCGCCAATCAGGCGATCGCTTCGGCACGGCTTGGTGCACGGGTTTCAATGTTGGGCGCGCTTGGTGACGACGCCTTTGGTGCCCAGGCCGCTGAAGAACTCCTTGATGCGGGCATCGCATTGCAGACCGAGTGCTTTCCAGACACGCCCACGGGCATCGCCTGCATCGATGTGGGTCCCGATGGGCGCAACATGATCCGGCTCTTGCCCGGAGCAAATGCCGAATTGACGGGCCAAATAGTGCAAAGCCAGGCGAGCTTGTTTGGCGATTGCAAAGTGCTCCTGCTTCAGAACGAGATTCCGCTTCGCGCGTCGCTTGCCGCCGCAGAGGCCGCGCGGCAGGCGGGCGCTGTTGTCATCATGGATCCTGCTCCGGTGCCCGATCCCCCTTGGGGGACCGATACCTATGCGGCCTTTGACATCATCACGCCCAACCTGCAGGAGGCGCAGGGTCTGCTTGGAAAGGGTTCGAATTCCAGCGCTGAGCCCGAAACGGCTGCCGTTTCTCTTGCCCGCCTTTGCGCACGCGGCGCTGTTGTGACGATGGGGGACCAAGGCGTAGTCTGGTGTATAGACGGGCAGGTTGGCCGCATTCCTGCACCGTCTGTGGATGCGATCGATACTGTTGCCGCAGGTGATTGCTTCAACGGCGCGCTTGCCGTAGCACTCGCGCGCGGTGGGCCGGTTGCTGATGTGATCTCTTTTGCGGTGACAGCCGGTGCGCTCGCAACCACTCGACGCGGAGCGTCGGCGTCTTTGCCAACATTGGACCAAGTGACGGCGTTCCAAACGAGCCTGACGTCGCCCTAGGGCTGCTGAGCGGCGTATCAATTGGAGTAGAGAATGGCCACGATCCGGGATGTTGCACAATCTGCTGGTGTGTCTGTCGGAACGGTTTCAAAGGTTCTGAGCGGCGATCCAACCGTCAAGAAAGTTTTGCGCGACCGGGTCATGACCGCGATAGACCAGTTGGGCTACCGCCCCAATCTTGCTGCACGCGCGCTTCGCACAAACCGGGTCGACGTGATCGGATTGGTGGTGCCAGACATCACCAACCCCTTCTTTGCGCAACTTGCCAAGGCCATTGAGACCGAGGCGGCCAGTCGGGGCCACACAGTCATGCTGGCCAATTCCCACGATTGTCCGGACACCGAGAGACGGCAATTATTGGCGCTTCTGGATCGTTCCCCCCGTGGCATCGTGATCTGTTCTGCGTCGGATGAGGGTGCTCCTACCTATAGAAGCGACATACCAATTCTATCAATCGACCGTCGGCTGGATCACTACCCCCTGATCTCCACTGACCATGCCGATGGCGCGGCTCAAATCGCGGATCATCTTTTTGAACTTGGGCACCGGCACATTGCCTATATCGCAGGCCCCCAGAACACGATGGCAGGACGCGCACGACTCACTGGCTTTCAAGGTCGGATCAAAAACCTTGCCCGACAGGACCAGAAACTGCGGTTGCAGACCCACCAAGGTCAATTCGATTACCAGTCCGGCGAAGACATCGCGCGGCAAATCTTTTCCGGTCGCGCCGACACATGGCCTACTGCGATTGCAACAGCCAGCGACCAACTGGCCATCGGTGTCCTGCGTGTCGCGCGCGACTTGGGCATTTCGGTACCTGACGACCTCTCTGTTGCGGGTTTTGACGATATCGAACTGGCATCACTTGTTGTGCCCCGCCTTACGACACTCCGCCAACCTGTCACCAAGCTGGCCGAGACCGCAATTGCAGCGCTTTTCGGTTCGGCTGAAAACATGAGTGATCTGCTGCTGCCCGGTTCGCTGGTGGTGCGAAGCTCGACCGCGGCCGCCCCAATTCGACGATAGCGGACAACTGGTCTTGGATTGCCAGGCTTCTGGAGCATTGCTGAGTGTAGTGCCGCAAAGTTTCGTATTTGAGTTGCGTTGCCTGTCACGTCGAGCGCGCCCTCCGGCTTACAATATGAATTGCCTGCTCTTGATGTGCGACTGGTGTTGTTTGATCGCGTTTCCTAGAACGGAACATTTCATCAGTATCCTAGAGCATACCTCTCGGCGAATGCTCTGCGACAGAACCAATGTTTCTCAGGAAATATCGGCGTGGGCATGTCGTTGGGTTGATCAGTTTGAATCATGATAGCGTATATACAAACAGTCTTGACTGTTTGTTATTGGGGATTATCGTAATCTCATCTTATTGGCGAGGAATGACGGGATGACTATTCAAGACGACTATCAAAACCGTAGCTATGGCGAGATCCCGGTGGGCACAGGTGCCAAGCCGGGGGTCGTGGTCGTGGATTTTCAAAAGGGTTTTACCGAAGAGAAGTATCCGCTAGGTGGCGCCCCCTTGGTCATGCGGGCATTGGCGAATACCGAAAAGTTGTTGAAGGTCGCGCGGGCCTACGGTGTGCCGGTGGCAAGCTGCAATACAGCCTACATGAACGAACGCGAGATGCCCTATTGGAAGATCACAGCAGTGCGCGAGACGTTTCGTCACGACCATCCAAGCGCCGCGTTAGACCCGCGAATTCATGATCCTGAGTATGATCTGGTGGTTTGCAAAAAGGGCCCGTCTATATTCTTCAACACGCCCGTTTCTGATTATTTTGCAAAAGAGCGCGTTGATACGGTGATCGTGACTGGCTGCAACACCAGCGGATGTATTCGGGCCACATCCATTGATTCCTTCAGTCACCGGTACCGCACGCTGGTACCCGAAGACTGCGTTGGCGACATTGAGGAGCAGCCTCACCACGACAATCTGCGTGACATTGGGCGGCGCTATGTTGATGTCGTCGATCTTGACTACACCCTCGCTTATCTCGAACGCTGGGCCAAGACCCGCGACGACGGGCTGAAGATGGCCGCCGCCTCTTAGATCCCGCCCCACCCACCACGCACCTACAGAAAGAGACTTGATGTCCCTGAAGCTCCTGAAGAATGCCCGGATCGTTGACGGAACCGCGACCGAACCAACCGAGCCAATGAGCATCGTTATCGAAAACGGAAAGTTCAGCGACGTTGGTCCGAATGTCACTGCCGATACCGATGACGCTATCGACTTGAAGGGCCTGACCGTATTGCCGGGCCTGATCGACTGCCACGTGCATGTCATCGCGACAACTGCCAACCTTGGCCTGAATGCGTCACTTCCGTCATCGCTCGTAGCCGCGCGCAGCAGCCTCTTGATGCGGAGTATGGTGATGCGCGGCTTTACCACGGTGCGCGATCTGGGCGGTGCCGACCGAGGGTTGCAACAGGCGGTTGACGAAGGTGCCTTTGTCGGACCGCGACTTGTGATCTGCGGCAAGGCGCTATCACAGACCGGTGGCCACACAGACTATCGCGGCCCTTATGACAACAAGTCTGCTGCCTGGTATGACCAGAGCCTGGGTGCCATGGGCCGCATCTGTGATGGCGTTCCAGGGGTTCAACGTGCTGTGCGTGAAGAAATCAAGAATGGGGCGCAGTTCGTGAAGGCGATGGCTGACGGGGGTATCTCGTCGCCGTCCGATCCGGTTGGTTATCTGGTGTTCTCGGTCGACGAACTGAAAGCCATGGTTGAAATCGCGAAAGGCTTCGGGACCTATGCCACGGGTCACCTGTACACTGACGAGGCGATCGTGCGTGCGCTGGATTGCGGGTTTGAGTGCATCGAGCACGGCAATTTGATCGCTGATGACACCATTGCGCGCATCGCAAAAGATGGCATCCCGGTGGTTCCCACCAACATCACATATGACCTTCTCGCCCGGAAAGGCGCAGAATTTGGGCTGCCGCCTGAATCGGTGGCCAAGGTTTCCGATGTGCGTGAAGCGGGACTGGAACGTCTCGACAAAATGCATGAGGCCGGGGTTCTCATGGGATATGGTTCTGATCTTCTTGGTGGAATGCAGACCGAACAATCGGGAGAGTTTCCCCTGCGCGGTCGCTATATACCTTCCGATGCGGTGATCCGGTCAGCGACGGTGGACGCGGCCAAGGTGCTGCGAATGGAGGGGCAAATTGGAACAATTGCGCCCGGAGCCTTTGCCGATGTTGTTGCAGTCGATGGCAACCCACTGGAAAACCTCGACCTGCTGACAGGTCAAGGGGCGCACATGCCGCTGATTATGAAAGACGGCATAGCGATCAAAAAGGCAGCCTCGCTCTGATGGCCACACTAACTGAATATTCCGCGCTGAGTTTTGACGTTTACGGCACGCTCATTGACTGGGAAAGAGGGATGCTCACCGGGCTGCGTCCACTGACAGATCGTTTGGACATCGAGATGTCCGATGATGCCGTTTTAGAGATGCACGCACGAAACGAGAGCGCCGCTCAGGCGCAGACGCCGGCACGGCCCTATGCCGACCTTCTGGCAACTGTCTATCGCCGCTGCGCAGAGGAGCTGCGACTGGGCGTCGATTGGGACGAATGCGAGCGGTATGGTGCCAGCGTACCTGACTGGCCGGCGTTTCCAGACAGCGCCGATGCGCTCGCCTATCTGAAACAACACTATCGGATGATCGTTCTGTCCAACGTCGACAATCGCAGCTTTGCCGGCGCAGCCGCAAAACTGGGGATCGCATGGGATGGCGTGTTCACCGCCGAGGACATAGGAAGTTACAAGCCCGCACAGCGCAATTTTGATTATCTTCTGACACAGATAAAGCGGATGGGGATCGCCAAAGCCCAACTTCTCCACACTGCCGAAAGTATGTTCCATGATCATGTGCCCGCCCGGGCCAACGGTCTGGACAACGCTTGGATTTTCCGACGTCATGCCAAGACAGGATTTGGAGCCACAATGGACCCCGGTCAACTGGCCGAGACGCGTTTTCGCTTCAACTCCATTCGGGAAATGGCCGAGGCGCACGAGAACGACCATAACTAAGAAACGACCCGCCCACGCATAGAACGGGGGCGTTCTGCAACATTTAACCAACGGGAAACAACAATGAAACGATTGCTGACTTATACCGCGCTGGCCGGCCTCATCGCCGGAGCCGCTTCGGCGCAGACAGATTTTATCGCCAACAGCTTTTACGACGGTGCCGTGCCGATGTCAGGCGAGGGCTATATCCGCTGGGCGGAACTGGTCAAGGAGCTGTCGGACGGCGATCTCGTCCCCGAAGTCTTTACCGGCACTGTTCTGTTGGCGCCTCGCGCCTCACTTCAGGGCATTCAGGACAACGTAGTGCAAGTCGCGCACCACGCAGCTGTTTATACGCCGTCGGACCTGCCGGTGTCGAACGCTGTGCAGGAATTGGGCTTTGCCTATTCTGATCCGATGGCCGCGATCTTTGCCGTCACCGACTTTTCAATGAACAATGAAACCCAGCTGGAAGAGTGGAAAGACAAGGGGGTCGTCTATCTCGGGGCCTATGCGACGCCGGGATATGTTCTGATGTGTTCCAGCCCGGTGCGCAACCTCGAAGAGATGAAGGGTAAACGCATTCGTACCGCCGGTTCTGCCGTCTCGGTCTGGGTCGAAGAGGCCGGAGGCATCCCTGTCAACGTTCCGTCGAGCGAGATGTATACCGGTCTTGAGCGTGGCACCCTTGACTGCGCGACAAACGCGGCAAGTGATCTGGTGGACCGTTCGTTGCTTGAAGTGGCCGAACACACCACGCTGTTGTCGACCGGCATGTATTATTCCGGACCTCAATGGGGCTTTAACCCGGGGTTCTGGGAAACCCTGACACCTGCACAACGCGAAGTTCTGATGGAAGCCTCGGCCCGGTCCATGGCCCGCATGGTCATTGCCTACAATGAAAAGGTCGATGCAGGACTTGAGGCGTCAAAGGCTGCGGGCGGCAACGTCTATGAACCAGAGCAAGACCTTGTCGACCATGTGACCGAGTTCCGTGACCGGACGACCGAAGCTGCCGCGGATAAGGCCGGCACCGACTATGGTGTGGCCGAGCCTCAGGCGTTGATCGACGATTTCGTGGCAACGATGACAAAGTGGCAAGACCTTCTCGCTGAAGTCGACACCACCGACGAAGACGCGTTGACAGCGCTTGCCATGCAGGAAATCTTCAACAAGATCGACGCAAGCAGCTACGGCGTGAACTGATCCCTATCGGGGCTCGCGCCTGACGCGGGCCCCTTTGCTTCCGAGCAGTTCCGGTACCGACAGGACGCTTGTAATTCCCATTCCGAACGCGGAGGTTCGCGATGCAACTGGTCCTCGGAATCATCCGTTGGCTGAACATTGGCACCATCACCGCAGCCTGCTTGGTGATATTGTTGATGATGATGCATATAACGCTGGACGTCGGCGTGCGGTATTTCTTCAATGGGCAGATCGTAGGCACGCTGGAATGGGTGTCGTTCTATTACATGGTGGCACTGGTGTTTCTTGCGCTCGGCTATGTTGAATACAAGAACGAGAATATCCGTGTCGACCTGTTTGCCCAAATGATGCCGAAGTCGGTTCAGTTGGGGCTCTATGTCTTTGCCTGTATTCTCGGGCTGATCTTTTTCGGGATGCTTTTCTGGCAATCCCTGCTTGACGCCATCCGCGCCACACAGCGCGCCGAAGAAGCGATGAGCAACTTTCGCTTTTTGATCTGGCCCGCCCGCTGGGCCCTGCCCATTGGTTTTGCAGGTGCGCTTTTGGCAGTTTTGGCCAATCTTCTGCGCGCTGTCAGCCGCCGCCAAGCGCTTTGATGCACCGCGTCCCCCCTTCCTCGGAGTCCCCGGCATGAGCAATCTCGAAATCGGCATCGCAGGTGTCTTCGTCGCCCTGGCGTTGATCGCGGTCCGTGTCCCGATCGGGCTGGCGCTCGGCCTCGTGTCGATCGCGGGCATCGGCATCATGTTCAACGGGACTGTGGCTTGGGGGATGATCTCGGCTACTCCGTTTGACTATGTCGGCCAATGGGAGCTGTCCGCCGCACCGATGTTCCTGTTGATGGGCTTCATCTGTTCTTCGACTGATATGACTCGGGGCCTCTTCTTATCCCTACGACTCTACCTCGCACGACTGCCCGGCGGTTTGGCGATCACGTCCGTCGGCGCCTGCGCGTTCTTTGCCGCGGCCTCTGGGTCGTCCGTTGCCACGGCATCAGCGATGTCGCGGATGGCGGTTCCCGAGATGCTCGACAACGGCTATGATCGCGGGCTGGCCACGGGGACAATTGCCGCCTCTGGTACGCTGGGATCACTGATACCGCCTTCGGTCTTGCTGATCCTCTACGGCGTCTATGCACAGGTGTCGGTCGGGCAATTGTTCATGGCCGGATTTATCCCGGGGCTGCTGTCGGCAATGATCTACATGGCGATGATCATGATCCGCGTGAAAGTGAACCCGTCTCTGGCTGGCACCGTTCAAATCGACCCGACACCCGAAGAGCGGCGAGAGGCCTTTCGCGACGTCTGGCCTCTTCCTACGCTGATCCTTGTCGTTTTGGGTGGCATTTTCTCCGGCGTATTTTCTCCGACCGAAGCGGGTGCGCTAGGGGCCTTTGCGGCGTTGCTGATCGCCATCGTGCGGCGCAAACTGACCCGTGCGGCATTGATTGAAGCTGTTTCTCAGGCGGTGGTTTCGACGGCGTCGATCTTTATCATTCTGATCGGCTCGCTATTCTTTACTCGTTTTCTGGCGTTGTCGGGGTTTCCGCGTGCCTTTGCAGATGCGATCCTGTCGGTCAGTACTGAAACCTGGTGGATCCTGTTCGCTGTGTCGGTGATCTTTCTAGTGCTTGGAATGCTAATCGACAGCATCGGGCTGCTTCTGCTGACGCTGCCGATCCTCGTGCCGCTGGTGAACGAGGCCGGGATCAATCCGGTCTGGTTTGGGATCATCGTGATCAAGCTTCTGGAGATCGGACTTATCACGCCGCCAATCGGGTTGAATGTTTACATGATCAACGGGGCTCTAAACAATCGCGTCACCCTGCCTGAAATCTTCAAAGGGATCACTTGGTTTCTGGCGATGGATCTGCTGACGCTGATTATCCTCATCTTGTTCCCGATCCTGACACTTTGGCTGCCATCACTCGCATATTGAGTGGTAAGGTGTGATCGATCTGGGAGGACGAATGAAAAAACCATCGGCTGAGTCGACGCGCAAGGACAAACCGGCGCAAGCCCGCAGTATCGTGATGCGCGAGAAGCTGGTCGAAAGCACGCTCGACGTGATCTACGATCTTGGCTACAGGTCTGCGTCGACGCCGGAATTCGTACGGCGTGCCGGTGTGTCGCGAGGGGCGCTGCTCCACCACTTTCCCACCCGATCCGACATCATCGTCGCCGCGATGGAGCGCCTTTTAAGGGATGGCACCCGCGAGATCCGGGACGTCGCCAAAAAGGTAGCGAGCCAAGAAGTCAGCCTTGAGGATTTCGTCGAATTCCTCTGGGAAATGTTCTCTGGGAAGTTCTTCTATATATCATTGGAATTCATCACCGAGGCCCGGACTGATGCCGAGTTGCGGACCCGGATGATTCCTGTCGTCCAAGACTTCCACGCAGCATTGAACAGCATCTGGGATGAATTCGAAAAACAAGCCGAAGGTATGCCCCACGCAACTCGAGTCGCGCTGAATCTGACCGTCTGTCTGATGCGTGGCATGGGAGTTCAGACCGTTCTGAAGGACGATCCGGCCTACTTCCGTTCGATGCTGGAGGCCTGGAAAGCAATCTTGCCCCAACTGATGCAAGAACAGCAGAATGCCAATAACTCTACGACCCGCGTTTCGCAGAACTGAACTACGTTTTGAGCTGACCTCATGGCCGTCACTGGGATCGGGTAGTGTGGCAAACTTTCAGAGTGCAGCTGCAACTGGCTCCAGCCTCGTCCAATAGGCATACTTTCGGAAACCAGTATCAGGATGGAAAGTCCTGATCAGTTTCAAAGGGGCAAAGCAACCGAAATTCACGATCCTGTATGCCGTCTGTTTCTACGTTCGCATTGCTTCGACCTAGTACTTGCCAATGCAGCATGACGCGCGAATGGCCGGGACCGTGGTCCGGCCACGGCTTTAAACGCTGGTTTCACTTGTGACAGAACGGCGGATATCGGCGCTGTCCCGGCCCGGCGGCGCACCGAACATTCGGCGATACTCGCGGCTAAAATGAGAGGGGCTTTCGTATCCAATGGAAAATCCAACTTGCGCGACGTCCGATCCTTCGCAGAGCAATAGCCGACGGGCTTCCTGTAAGCGCAGCTGCTTTTGAAATTGCACCGGGGTCATCGCCGTCGCAGCCTTGAAATGACGGTGAAACGTGGCCGGACTCATTCCGGCCAGCGCCGCGAGATGTGCGATATTCGCCGTCTCGGTAAAGTTGTCGCGAACCCAGGCGATCGAGCGCCCGATGCGGGCCATGCGGCTATCGGCCAGACCGATTTGACGCAGCATTGTTCCTTGGGAACCATTCAGAAGATGCCAGATAATTTCCCGCCGTATCATTGGAGCCAGGATCGGAATATCTTGTGGCCGTTCGGCCAATGCCAGAAGGCGTTCGAGCGGATCGACAATTATATCGGGCAAAGGATGGACACCCAGGGCATCGACCTTTGGCGCCGCGCGCGCAGTATCTCCAGCCATTTCCAATAACAACTCGGCAATAACCGCCGGATCGATATTGAGCCCAAAGGCGACATACGGAGTTTCACGAGATGCCGCCACGATTTCTGCGCGGATCGGGACATCGAGTGACGCGATCAGGCACTTTCCTGCGTCGTAGCGATAGGCGCGATCTCCGAGACGGCTGATCTTGGCACCCTGCAGAACAACGATGAGTGAGGGTTGGTAGACACCATGAAACGGCCCCGTCGGAACTTCTGTGACGGCGAAGAACAGACCAGGCAGTGGGGTTTCGCGGCCGTGTTCATGCCAAAGCGCCAATGCGCGCATCTTGAGAGCGTTGAGCGAACAATTATCCATGACCGCTTTGTAGCCAATTCCCCAAGCCTTGCCATCAGCAAGTCGGCCGGTATGAGAGGATTGGGCAGGATTTCGCGAGGATCGGCGTGGTCGATACAGGCGGATCACGCCTAGATTGACATCATGCCACCGTTACTCGGATCGGCATTATGTCAAAGGATACAATCATGCGTTACCGTCGTCTTGGCCATAGCGGTCTCTTCGTTTCCGAACTCTGTCTTGGCACCATGACCTTCGGTGGGTCAGATGGCATGTGGGGCCAGATCGGGCAACTTCAGCAAGAGGAGGCGGATGGCTTGGTTCGAACCGCGCTCGACGCGGGCATTAACTTCATAGACACTGCCAACGTCTACGCAAATGGGCGTAGCGAGGCGATCCTTGGTCAGTCATTACGAAATCTCGGCGTCGCTCGCGAGGATGTGGTGATCGCAACCAAAGTGATGGGACCTATGGGAGAAGGACCCAACGCCCGGGGTGCCTCGCGTGGACATATCATGGATCAGGCCAAGGCGAGTCTCGCGCGGCTCCAACTCGACCACATCGACCTTTACCAGATCCACGGCTTTGACCCGGCGACGCCCATGATCGAAACATTGGAAGCGCTTGATACGCTGGTTCGGCAGGGGCTTGTCCGCTATGTGGGCCTGTCCAACTGGGCAGCATGGCAAATTGTCAAAGCAGTGGGGATTGCCGAGGCAAGGAGGCTGATGCCGATTGTTTCGCTTCAGGCCCACTATACTCTGGCAGGCCGTGATCTTGAGCGTGAGATCGTCCCGATGCTGCAATCGGAAGATATCGGGCTGATGGTATGGAGCCCACTCGCCGGTGGTTTCCTATCTGGTAAGTATGATCGTGACGGAAAAACGGCGGAGGGTCGGCGTGTCGACTTTGATTTCCCGCCGATCAACAAAGACCGCGCTTATGAAGCAATAGAAGTGATGCGCAGTATTGCCGCGACAAAGGGATGCTCCACAGCCCAGGTGGCGCTGGCGTGGCTGCTGCACCAGAAGGCTGTGACCAGTGTGATCGTGGGCGCGAAGCGGAGCGATCAGTTAACGGACAATATTGGCGCGACGCAGGTGTCTTTGGCGCCAGAGGAACTCGATGCGCTCGACAAGGTGACCAAGCTGCCAGCGGAATACCCGGGCTGGATGCTGGAACGGCAAGGCGGATATCGCGCGCATATGATAGAGTAGACACGTATACATATCTCCGCGAAGGGATCATCTGCCCCTCAAATAAAGTTTCGTCGCGCAGGAAAGACCTGCGCGACGATTGCTGGATAAACAGATCGCGGCGAACTGTAAGGGGCGATCACGCCGAATAAGCGTCTAGCCACGTGTCCGTCACCTATCAAAAGGTTCCCTGTCCGCTTCGGTCGATCGGGCAACGGTGCGGGGGCAACTATGCATGAGCATCTCCCTTTGAAGTGGTTCGTGCCCATAGTTGGGAAACGGTATTCATAGGCACATCATCCTGACAATCTGGGGTGCGTCGCATTCCCGAAAATGTGTTCTAGGAGATCGGTACCAAGGCCAGCATCGGCACTCGCAAGGGCCGTTTCCAAGGCGGGTTGCGGAAGCGAAAGCATGCCGTCTGGCGCGACACGCACGGCTAGGCAGCTGGAAGCCGTAACTTTGCGACACGTCCTTCAGCAACGCAATCGATCGCTCGAAACCCTGAGTATGTCGAATTGCCGGTCGAACACCGACACGCAAAGTCAGCGAGTTTACTGTCAGTCAAATCATCGCGACGCCGGAGACGTTCATTGTATGATGACCAATTCGCGACAAGGTAGCGTGCTCTGGGAAACTTATCGCGGCCCGATGATCCGTGCAAAAAACTCGTGAGTTGTGACGCCAAAAGACAGCCGTTGCACACTTATTGTCCCAATTTGGGACAAGAGTTTAACCCCACTATCCTTTTGGGTCATTCATTACCCCTCTGCGGTTTTCACTTTGTTCGATCCGTCTGACAGAACTCGGTCATCGAATGATCGGCGGTCCTGAGCTGAGGCACACAAGCCTACCTGACTGCGAAATAGTAAACCCGCGCCATAGTGTGCCTCTTGAGAACGGATTAGCCAATGCCTGCGATTGTAAACCAGCCTTTCAACGCCATTTTGGGTACCTCGCTTAACAACGATATCGTAGATGGCTTTGCCACCGAAAATGGCGATACGCTTGAACTGAATGCAGACGTTGTAGACAAGGCGAACGGTCTCGAAGGTGACGATCTGATCGCAACCGGTCTGGGCAATGACCTTGCTGCGGGCGACATGGTTGGCGATGAGTGGGCACTGGAGAATGGTCGCTGGGTTTACAACGCGGCTGCCATCGTTGTGAGCACCTACGGCCATGAGTTTTCCTTTGACGATGTAATTGAAACGGGCGCTGGCGATGATGTTCTGCTGGGCAACCGAGGCAACGACCGCCTCTATGCCGGTCTTGGCAACGATATCCTGAACGGCGGTTTCGGTGCAGACGATCTCTTTGGTGGTGAAGGCGACGACGTCTTGAACCTTGAAGAGGGCAATGACTATGCCGAGGGCGGCTTTGGCGCCGATATCGTGAACGGCGGCGCAGGCGATGATGTCATCTATGGTGACAACAACGGCCTGAATGTCCTGGTGGATGCCGGGAGCGCAACAACATTCAATGATCTTGCCCAAGGGAGTGCATGGACCTTCTCAGACGATTTGGAGCAGGAGACCATTTCGCAATCCGCTGCGACTCTGGCCGGTGAGACCTACAAGATCTCATTTGACCTGGCGGCGAACCTGTCCGGCGGTTATTCGGCCGCGATGGTCGAAGTGCTTTGGAACGACGAAGTCGTAGAGACCGTGCAAACCAATTCCGGGGCCTACACCACATTCGAAGTTGATGTCGTCTGCACCGGCGAGGCAGGCAATCTAAGCTTTCGCGCTGTAGAGCCCGTAGACGCGATCGAATACGACTATTCCGGTGAGATCGTTTCTTATGAGAAGACCATGACGATCGCTGGCGCGGACGTCACCGTGAGTGCATACGCCCCGGGCCAGTCCAAGCTCTATCAGGTGATCGATGGTCAGTTGCATGTCTTTGACACGGTCGCCAACACCTACACCGCGATCGGCGATGCCCCGAGCTTCAACATCAACGCTTTGGGCTTCAACATCGAAGACGACCTGATCTACGGCGTTGCGAAATCCAACGGTACGGATTCGCTGGGCAACCCGGTCAGCACATCCGACATCGTGATGGTTGATTCGGAGGGGGCCACCTATCGGATCGGTGAAGGCTTTTACGGCGACTACGTCGGCGACTTTGACGACAGCGGCAACCTCTGGACGTTTCACTCTTCGCTGGACCGCATCAGCGTGGTCGATGTCGACAACAGGGATCAGGACGGCAACCCACAAATCACCTACCACAAGTTTCCTGCGGGCATGTTCACCGACCGGACATTCGATCTTGCCTATGATGCCGCGACCACCTCGTTTTACGCCGTGGTTGCTCCGACAACCTATGGCGGGAATGGCAGGGTTGTCCGCATCGATGTCAGCGACGTTGAAAACGGTGGCCAGCCGACCTTTTCCGAAATCACAGTGACTGGCACATTGCTAGACGGCGAGATGCAGAACGGCATGACCAAAGGCGCCTATGGCGCGGTGTTCTTTGATGGTGACGGCAACCTTTACTACGGTTTGAACCGCGGTGACGCAGACATGGACGCCTCCACCGGCAACACCGGCGCGATCTTCCGCATCAACGCGGATTGGGACAAGGGCACCGCCTATTCCGAATTCATGTCCGAAGCTCCAGCGACCGGCTCCAACGACGGTGCGGTCGACCCACGCTCTTCGGATGCGTTTATCGAGGTTGATGCCGATGCGGCCGTTCTTCTGCGTGATCCGGTCCTGTCGCTTGTCGCTGGTGGTGACGACACCCTGCGCGGTGGCGATGGCAACGATCTGATCTATGGGAATGAAGGCAATGACGATATCAACGGCGGTTCCGGCAACGATGAACTCTATGGCGACGCCGGGGCCGACAATATCCTCGCATCCATAGGCGACGATTTCCTGTTCGGCGGCGAAGGCAACGACAGCCTGCTGGGTGAAGCCGGATCGGACGTTATGGAAGGCAACGCAGGCGACGACTACATGAACGGTGGAACGGATGACGACGTGCTGGATGGTGGCGCGGGCAACGACAAGCTGGTTGGTGGTTCGGGTTCTGACGTTCTGGAGGGCGGCGCTGGTGACGACCACATCTGGGGTGGGAACTGGTCCGCCGACGGTTCGGAAGACGTGTTTGTCTTCGCAGCCGGCTCGGGCAGGGACTTTGTTCATGATTTCGAAGCAGAACATGATGTCCTGGACCTCTCGGCCTATGACACCGATGTGGAAAGCGTACGAGCCGCCAGCACCGATCAGGGCTGGGCAACAATCATCGAGTTGTCCGAATTGGACGGCGGTCTTGCGGGCGATCAGCTGATCCTCAAATCGGTCGCTCTCGACGATTTGAGCCAGGACAGCTTTATCTGTTAATGAGGACGGTGCTGCACGGGCGTGGCAGGGCTTGATCGGCCCGCGATTTGCCAAGAACTGTCCACGCCCGATGTTGCTTTAGGTCAACGCGTCGTGCCGCCAAGAGGTCGAGAAGTAGTGACTTACATCAGCTCCTGCGTCTTGTTCAGGCGCTGTTTGTAAACCAAGACCAACGTCATGCAAATCGTGATCGGAATATCCGAATATCGCCACTCATTGCCGACAATTTTATGGCAAGGCGTAGTTCAGAATTTGAGCACCACCGTGCGGAATCTGACAGTCAAACCACCTCGTCGCAAACTTGTGTATGGGGAAGCGTCGAATTTAAATGGTGTGAGAAAGGTCCATACCGCTGGCAATTGCTTTGTCTTCAGCCCAGCCCAGTTTACCATTATCGGTTCCAGATACGCCCACACCCGAAAACATCTTTAGACCTTGATCAAGTAAGGGCGCTTTGCGTTCTTTCCCACGCTTCTCTCAGGTCGATACACCCTTCGTTTACACTTGGCGCATCCCCGGCCTTGGCTGCGTTCTCGACCTCCAGAAGTGCAGCGTGAAATTCTTGGGTGCCCAGCATAGCGGCACTCCCTGCGATGGCGTGAGTGCGTTGACCTATCTCATCAAGCGGCAGGGCAGAAGGATCAGACAGCCAATCCAGCAAAGACTGGGCCTCATTACCAAACCACACGAGCAATTCGTTGACCGCCTCCGCACCCAGATCCTTTCGCAGATCGTCGATGTAGGACATGTCTATGGGCGAACCTTCCGCGATTGGGTCGGGGTCTTCGGGTGCGATATCGCTCGGTAACTGGCCCACTTGCTCGGAGATGATCCGCAACATCGTGTCACGCGACAACGGTTTGATCAGAACGTCATTCATACCGTCTTGAATAAAGGCTTTCTGTTCACTCTCCATGGCATTCGCAGTCAGCGCTACAATCGGCGTGTTGCTCGATTTTCCTGCGCTGGCGCGGATTGCCCGTGTTGCTGTGCGACCGTCCATCACCGGCATGCTGATATCCATGAGGATCAAATCATAGCGTGTCTCTTGGGCCATCTCGACCGCCCTCCGACCATCATGGGCCTCGTCCATCTTATGGCCACCTGCGGTTAGCATTTCGCGCGCGACAAAGCGGTTGATCGCATTGTCTTCGACCAGCAGTATCCGTGCGCCTGTTACGATCTCGACTTGCGGGGATTCGACCTCTTCGATCTCCTCGGGGGGTTCAACGGCCTGCACGGGCAGGCGAATGATGAACCGGCTGCCTTTGTCTTGCTCGCTGTCCACGTGGATCTCGCCCTTCATCGCGTCGACGAACCGTTTGGCGATCCCCAGACCCAGGCCAGTGCCACCAACCGCCCTGTCATAAGAGCTGTCACCAGTGGTGAAATCTTCGAATATGCGCGACCGAAGATCCTCATCCATTCCGATACCGGTGTCGACGACATAGATCTGAAGCTCTGACAACTCGGGCGAATTGTCAGTCAATTTCGCTGTCACGGTGACCGATCCATCATGGGTGAACTTGACCGCGTTGCCAATGATGTTCATCAGAACATGTTGTAGTCTGTCCGCATCCGAAACGATCCACTCCTGCGGCGTGCCCTCCCAGTTCCAACTCAGTTCAGTGCCGTTTGCTGCCGCGCCTCCTTGATTGTCGACGATATCCTGCAGAAGCTTGGACAAGTTCATGGTTTTCATGTGCAATTGCAGCTTGCCAGCATCGTATTTGGTGATGTCCAGTACGTCCGTTACATGGCGAAGCAGCAGTTCACTGGACGTGTTCATGTTCTGGACATAGAGTTTCTGCCGCTCTTTCAGCGGTGTATCCCCAAGCAGGGTCAGATTGCCGAGCAAACCGTTCAGCGGGGTGCGTATTTCGTGGCTCATGGTTGCGAGGAAATCGGTCTTGGCCCGCTCGTTGGCTAACGCTTGATCGCGGGCTGAAACCAGCTCGTTTTCCGCTTCAACCAGATTTGTGATATCGCGCAAAAACGATACGAACAGCTGACCGTTGCGGGTTTCTGCTGTCTGGACCGCGAATTCCAGAGGAAAGATCTCGCCATTCGCGCGCTTGCCTTCCAGCCTGATCCGCCCTTTGCCCACGACTCGTTTCTCACCCTTGTCCCGCATGCGTTTCATACCGGCCACATGCGCTTCACGGTATTTGTCAGGAATGATCAGCTGCTCAAGGCTGCGGCCAATGGCAAATTTGGCCTTGTATCCAAAGATCTGTTCTGCGGCCGAATTGAACTCCAGCACCTGACCATAGGTGTCGCTAACGATTACCGCATCCAGCGCCGTGTCGATGACAACTTCCATGCGCTGCGAGGCCTCTTTGACCTGCCTGCGTCTGCGCACATTGGCACGATTGAGAGAGCCGAGATTGAGCGCAAGAAAGATCAGGGTCAGCATCAGCACCCCGACGGCCGCACCGAGATGCACAAGCGTCTGTGAAACGGTTTCTCTCTGCTGATCCGCCCATTCTGCGAAATACTTGAGACCACGCGTTGACATTGCCCGCACCAGAACCGGCAGTTCACCGACGTCGGCTTCGAGCCCGGGCAGGGCCCACCTCAGCGATGTATCTGACCCGTCCATCAGCGGAATCGTTTCGTCAAGAAGGGCCCGTACCAACGCGAGATTCTGCGCCAGTTCCTCGTCTTGACGCAGCCTTTCATAGATCGAAGCGGTCTTGATAGTGTTGATGCGGCTGTAGAAGATATCGAAGGCACGCCGAAGGTCGTCCAAGTCCGTTTCGGGCTGGTCCAGGCTCTTGCTAACGGCCTGCTGATACCGCAGCGCCTCAACCTCGGCCTGCGACAGGCTCCATTGTACGTTGTCCGACTGAGCAGCATCCAGAAGGTTCAGATCGCGGACGACATTCAAGGATAGATAGATCGACACCCCCATACCCAGAACCACCAAAGAGACCATCGCCAGATACTGAATGCGGAGGGGCAGGCGTTTGAACAGCAATCTCTAAACTCCGGTATGTTCGGGCCAACGGTACCCGATGAACAGTCAGGGTCTAGCGGCTTTCGATCCGATCCAGCTGCCAGATGCTGCGAGAATAGATCACCTCGGTCTGATAGTCCGAACTTTTATCATAGGGATAGATGATCCACAGCGGACCCTTTTCGCGAACTGACATTTCCTTGCCGTCCAACCGATAGGCTACGATTGGTCCCCCCTCGGCCGCGTCGCTGAACGGAATTTCGACCGTATAGTCGTTGATTGCGCTGGCAAAGAGCGTCTCGCCTTCCAATCCCAGTTGTTCGACCAAGGCCGCCAGTTCGACACCTTCGAACACATGTGTGCCTTCGGTCCAAATCGTTGCTGTCTCAAATTGCGTGACAGGCAGCTGCTCCAACAGTTCCATATCAAACTGCGCGGTCGCGTCGACATTCGTATGCTCCACGTTTCCCGATACCGTCAGGAGCACTTCACCTGTCGGAGCCGCAAGTTCTTCGGCCCAGGCTGCCGCAGTAAATGCGACGGCAAACAATGAAGCGGCAATATTGATATTCCGCATGGAAAAACCTCGCTATGAAATGATGCACCGTTTTTGCACGTTTCTGCACTTGCATCCATGACGACGACGGATATGGACCTATCCGTTTGGATAGGCCCACTCCCGATCGTGCGCTCAGAGTGAAGAGTGTTGAGGGATGAGCGCCCGGTCGTATTCAGTAAGCGCCTCGTCCCGAAAGAACCGCGCGAAAGGTCGAGAGGATCAACGCTACATCCATGCTCAGGTTACGGTTCCTCGCATATTCGATATCCATGTCGATCATTCTATCGAACGAAACCTCAGCCCGCCCCGAGACTTGCCAGAGACCCGTGATGCCGGGGTTTACGGCCAGACGTCCGAAAGCATGCGGAGGATAGGCGGCAACTTCTGAAGGCAGGGCGGGGCGCGGACCGACAATCGACATATCTCCATGCAACACGTTCAGGATTTGCGGCAGCTCATCGATGGAAAACCGGCGAATGAACCGCCCGACGCGGGTGATGCGTGGGTCGTTGCGGGACTTAAAGCAGATGCCGTCACGGTCCGATGTTTCCAAAAGCGCAGCGCGGCGTTCTTCGGCGTCGATATGCATCGAGCGGAACTTGTACAGCGTGAACTGGCTGCCATCGCGACCGACGCGCGTCTGTCTGAACAAGGCAGGCCCTCGACTGTCGAGCTTGACCGCCAGAACAGTCAGCAACAGCAGCGGAAAAAGCAGAATGATAGCGACATAGGATAGGGCAAGGTCCAACGCCCGCTGTTGCGGGGCTGCGAGCGGCTGTTCCGTTGCGTCGTCAGCAAGATCGAGGCCAAGCATCAAGCAGAACGCTGTTTTCACACGCGGTTCGATTGCCGGAGCAGTCAGTGCGAATTCAGCTTCAATTTCTGTGCGCATCATGGTGTCGATCCCGTTTGAAGGTGGCTTGGCCAATAGGTGATCGATTGCCGTTTTCATCGCAACGTGGCGAACGAACAGGAGGCGGGGACGTTGGTCTTGTCGTCCTCTCCGGAGGAAAACATAATCCATCCGGGCGCGGGCGGACCTATCCGAAAGGGGTAGGTTCTTCGTCGATTGGGAGCGGGTTTTTGATGCAATCTCCGCGTGAACTGGCTACGTATGATTAAGTAAAAGGGTTGCCGAACATGAAAATACTGATTGCGGATGACCACGATCTGCTGCGTGACACGTTGGTTCTGTTCCTGGAGGGGCAGGGTGGCTTTGAAACTGCGACTGCGGCTGACTTTGATGCCGCCTGCGCAAGTATCCGCAGTGACGGGCCTTTTGACTTGGTGCTACTCGATCTCAACATGCCGGGCATGAATGGATTGTCGGGGCTGTCCCGCGCACTGGAGTTCGACGGCGGGCAGCGTGTTGCCCTGATGTCAGGCGAAGCGACCAAGGAAATCGCGCAGAAGGCGCTCGACGCTGGGGCCGCCGGTTTTGTACCCAAGACGCTGCCTGCAAAGTCGATGGTCAACGCGGTAAAGTTCATGGCAATGGGTGAACAATACGCACCGCTCGATTTCATGACCGCCGACGAAACCGGACCAGCGCATCCACTGGCGGACAAGCTGTCAGAACGCGAGCTTCAGATGCTTAAAGGTCTGACAGAAGGCAAGTCGAACAAGGAAATCGCCCGTGACTTTGACATCAGCGAACCGACAGTCAAGCTGCACATGAAGACTCTCTATCGCAAGATCGACGCCTCAAATCGTACGCAGGCCGCGATGATTGCCCGCGAGGCGGGTCTTTTCTGAGGGTTCTTTCCAAATGAGTCAGCGAATACGCCGACTGCTATCTGCGCACCGGGGTCTAACAAGTCGCCGGGCGGTGATGCTCTGAGATACGCAGTAGCCCTTAAGATCAGGGTTTCCGCTTTGTTTCTGTCGTCTTCGGCCCGATTGTGAAATGGCCGTTTGCATTTAATGGCGAACAGGTCGGGCCCGTCGATGATCTAAAGAGCCGAACGTGAGATCGACATTTGCAGTCGCTCCGCTTGCAAGCATCTTCAGCCAATTCCGGGTATGGATTGGGGCAAATGGATAGTTCCCCTTGAGTTCATAGGGTATGTTGAACACACTGAGTTGGAACTACGGGCGAATGGCAGCCGGCCTAAAACGACAACCACAATGCCGGACTGATCTTGAGACCAGCCAACTGCGATAGATCTGCCCCGACCGATAAAAGAGAAAGTGACACCCCATGAAAGGCACGATTTTTGTAGAACTCGTCAACATGGCCGAGGACGCATTTGGTGAGGACGTCGTTGATCAGGTGCTGGATAAGGCGGATCTGGAGAATGGGGGGGCGTTCACCGCAGTCGGAAACTATCCCTGTTCCGAATTGGTCAAGATTGTAGTCGCTTTTAGCGATCACTCGGGTATTAGCCCGGAGGCACTCCAGCGCATGTTCGGGCACTGGATGCTGAAACACTTTGTTGAACATTATTCAGAGTTCTTTAGCGGAAAAGACGACAGCTTTTCCCTGTTGGAAGCGGTGGATGGTGAAATTCATGTCGAAGTCAAAAAGCTCTATCCGGAAGCAGAACTGCCAGTGTTCGCCACGGACCGGGTCGAAGGGGATCGGTTGAAATTGACCTATTCATCGCCCCGGCCACTCGTCGAATTCTGCCACGGTATGATCGAAGCATCTTTGGAACGCTATAATCAAACCGCCAAGATTGACCGTTGTCCTGTTGCACATCAACCGAACGCGACGACTTTTGATATCCAGTTAGAGAAGTAATCAGGCGCGAATGAGATGAGCGAAGACACGTCCCAATCAGCAGATTTTGTATCTCGCCGTCGATATCAACGCGAGCGCGCCGCGCGTGCAGAGGCAGAGCAGCTCTTGGAGGCGAAAAGCCGAGAGTTGTATATGGCGAACCAGAAATTGAGCAATCATTCTGCACAACTGGAGCAAGCTGTGCGTGACCGCACCAAAGAGTTGGAGGTGGCGCTTCAACAAGCGGAAGCCGCTGGCAAAGCCAAAAGCCGTTTTGTTGCAACGATGAGTCACGAAATCAGAACGCCGTTAGGCGGGATGCTGGGGATGATCGACCTGCTCGCAATGGACGAAACTGATCCGTCCAAAAAAGAACTGTTGACCTATGCCAGTACTGCCGGGGCAAGTCTTGGCCGCATCGTGAACGACGTTTTGGACTTTTCCAAGATGGAAGCCGGCGTATTTGTATTTGAAGAAGAAGATGTCGATGTGCGTGCTTTGATCGAAAGCGTTCGGATGTTGGCGCGTTCAAACGAAAAAAGTGCCCACCGCGCAATCATCACCAAAGTAGATGACGGCGTTCCGGAGATTTTTCTGGGTGACGCCACGCGGATACGGCAGGTAATTTCAAACCTGGTAAACAACGCTGTACGTTATTCTACAGAAGGTCCGATCTTTGTTCGGGCCAGCGCATCACCGCACGAAAAGGGCGCATTGCTGCGGGTCGAGGTGGAAGATTTTGGTGTTGGCATATCGGACGATGGCGTCCTGAACCTATTCAAAGACTTCTCTCAGGTTGCCAATCCCCTGACGGCTGCAGCGCAAGGCACTGGCCTTGGCTTGGCAATCTGCAAACGTATACTTGAAGGATCCGGAGGAACGGTCGGAGTCGAGAGCAAGATTGGCGTTGGGTCGACCTTTTGGTTTGAACTTCCCGTGGTCATCGGCGCCGGTTCCGGTAAAAAATCAAAATCCTCAACGCTAGATCATCCCCAGGACGTTCTGGACGGGAAACGGGTTCTGATCGCTGAAGACAACATCATCAATCAAAAGCTGTTGCTTACCTACGCTGACCGTATGAACCTAAAGGCCGAACTGGCTGAAAACGGTCGCATTGCACTAGAGATGTTCGACCCCGATAAATTTGATTTGGTTCTGATGGACGTTGCAATGCCCGAAATGGATGGGCTTGAGGCAACGCGACGTATAAGGCTCAAATGGGCCGATGCCGACATGCCTCCAATCCTGGCGCTTACTGCGCATGTGATGGATGCAATCGAAGAAGAAGCTGCAATTGTCGGGATAGATACCATTCTATCGAAACCAATCCCGTTCAATGAACTCAAGAGTGCGCTCGAGGTTGCCTTGTTGGATCGCGACCCTGAAACGCTCGATGAAGTCAGCCCGGCAGAAGACGACCCCAAAGAAAAGGGGAGTGCTTCCATTCTATCCAAGATATCGGCGGAAACCTTAGCTGAAATGTTGACCCTGTTTTCGGAAGAAAATCTTGTCGAACTGGCCCAGGAATATGTTGATGATACACTGGCGCGGCTTGAAAAAATCCTTGATGCTGTCGAACGCGAGGACGCCAAGACGATCTCGGAGCAAGCTCATTCGATCAAGGGATCGTCTTTGGTCTTAGGGTTCTCGGATATTTCGGGCTGGGCGAAACAGCTCGAACTTAACCCGACAGGTGGACAAGAGTCCGCTGAGTGTATTCGGAAGATACAGACGGAACTGGCGGAGCTTTCTGCCTGCTTCTAAGAGATCGCTCACCCGTAGAAGTCGTTCAGAACTTGAAGTTATAAGTTAACGATAGTGTACCGCCATATATGCCTTCACCGGGGCTGCTGCTGTCATTCCAGAAGAACCTGTTGTTTGCGTAATTGCTATAAACCAAGTTCAAATCGTCGTTAATTTTGTAGCTTGCAACATATGCAAAATCGGGTTCCCAGTTTTCTTGTTTTCCGGAAGAATATGCATAGGCGGTACCACTGATCCGAAAACGATCTGTTACCTGATAGCTGCATGACAGGTTTAGCGAATTCTCGTGTGGGCGGAGCAAGCTCAGGCTGGTTGAGCAACCTATGGTCTTGTCGTTGGGCAGCGGAATTCTTGGCAACTTATAGCTTGCTCGAAGGGCACCCGAGGTAAAAGGATATGCAATCCCGCCGCCCGCACCATCGAAACGCGCAGAGTAGTTCGTATACGTCAACGTAATCTTATCTGTGGCACGGTAAGCGAACGCGTATGTGAAATCGGCATCTGATGGCGATTTTTCGTTCTTGTCTCCGTAGCCGATTACCGACAAGCGTACCGAAAACTTCTTGGAAAAACGTGCACCACATCCAAAGCTGACACGCGGCTTTCCAAAACGTTCAGAGCCAGTGTTATGATTTTTATAGCGTGAGGTAACACTACCCGTGATGGAACACGCCAAGCCAATGCGCTTGATGAACGAAGGACGTTCGAGTTCTTTGGGTTGTTCCGCTGGCTCTTGTTTTCTAGCGGATTTTTGCGCTAGAGGCGCGGGTTGAGACGCCGGTGTGATGGGCTCATAGGTTACTTTGCGTATTTGCTCGACTTGGCGTTCCTCGACGGGGGCGGGGGCACACCCACCATTTTCTTCCCGAACCGGACAGGGCGGGGTAGCGCTCTCTTCGACGGGCGGAGTCTGACCCGATGAAATTGTCGTCGACTTTGCCGGCTCTGGATCTTGCGCGGCAGGTTCGCTTGGGCTTTGTTCGGCGGGTTCGTCTGAGGTTTGTGCGATGGATTCGCCTGCACGCTCAACAATAAGTGAAGTGGGCGCAGGCGCCTTGTTTTCTGCAACCTCTACCGGAGGCGTGGTTTCGACCGGCGTTCCCGTTCCGGCGAGTATCCATTCCGAAAGATAACGAGCGAGCGCCTCACCATTTGGTGCGATGGGCAGCTCCGGTTCTGGAGCACCGCGCGCGGGGACATTTATGCTGACGCCGCCTTCCCCGGTAATCGTACAGGAAACACCTTTAGTGCATTTCAATCGATAGAGAGCCGTGCGCAATTCTCCGGCCTGCATAACTGTTCCCGTACCATCCGGAAACAGGACATATCGCAGCCCGTTGATTTCGCCCCGCTGATGACGCGACATGTGAACCGCGCTCGGTATATCAAGGATTATTTCCTGAGCAGTCGGTATCGCGGGTTTTGTGGTATCCACCTGGCCCGAACCCAACAAAGACGTTGGTGCCATCTGCTCTGCTGTTTGAGCCAGCCCACTTGTTGACCCAACCAGCAGTACCGCCGCACCGCACAGCAATTTCTCTTTCCAGTTCCCGAAACGATATGTCTCCATCACGCGCACATACCCAGACAACGCAACTTTGTGCTGTTCCTCGGGTTGATGGGCGGGGCGGATAACAAGATTTCGTTCCTCTGACTGTGTTTGAGGACCTCCTTAGCTTTCGATAGTGGCAGGTTTGGCCAGAATTCTTGAGCTATGGTGCCGCGTTTTCTAAAAGTTGTCGCAAAATCGCACCGTATCAAGCTGCGCAGTTGCGAATGTAATCGGGCATCGCAAAATTGTTGAGTTCCCGCAACTGGGCAACAGGCAAAGCTAAACCTCTGCGCACGTTTGATATCCGCAAGAACATGGCACCTACCCGTTTATGCCATTTCCCGCTTTTGGTCTGTTCTTCACACAAGCATCCGGTGAAAATCGAGGCTGTTTGGGTTTCCAGATGTTGTATCCGTTAGCGGCGCCTGCTCATCCCAAAAGACGCGACGGGACTTCCACATATAAAACACTCCCCGATGGTATAAGATGAGAAACGGTAGCGCGCGGCGCACAGGGATGGTGTGGAGATCATTGTCAGCCACGTCCAAATGGTCGTCCGAGCAATCCAACGTCGGCTTGCGTGACAAACCCTCCATCTTTGAGTCGGTCAGTCGCTTTCCTGCATCACTCGCCGTATTTGCGAGTCAGAACCGCGTCGACATGCAGGAGCGCTCCCACTAGCGATTGCCGCCAGAAGACCCAGTCATGACCACCTTCATTGACTTGGAACCGGTGTTTGATCCCCGCCGCGCGTAACGTTACATGAAGATCGGCGGTTGCCTCAAAGAACGGGTCGTCGGCACCGATGTCAAAGTATAGCCGCGGTATGCGTTGAAAATACGCAGTGTTCGTTGCAGTCACCAACGTCTCTGGCAACAGCGCAGTCCAATTCTCATTGAGACGGTCAGGTCCTTCTAGATCAGTGCCCAATACACCCGCGTAACGGCTGCGATAGGCCTCGGTCGAAAGGCCAAGGACCTGCTGTTCGGTCCTAAAGGCCACACTGATTGCGGCGCTGCCGGCGAAAGTCTCGGGTTCTCGGAGTTGGTAAACCGTCGCGGCAACGCCGCCCATCGATATCCCCAGAAGGGCGCGGGCCTCGCCACCGCCAATCGCGCGATGCCGCTTCTCTACTGCAGGCATGAAATCCTCGAAAAACATGGTTTCCCACAAGGTCTCACCGTTTTGATCGTCGAGAAAATATGTCGCGATTTCGTTGGCCGAGTCTCGGCGTCCATCCGGTGCAATAGCGATCAATGGCCGGATTTCCCCTTCTTCAATCATCCGGTCCAGAATCTGATCCAGCCCCGCGAGCGTGAACCAATCGCTGGGCTGCCCGCTACCGCCTCCATGCAACAGATAAAGCACGGGGTATGTGCGACTGCTCTCATCATAATCGGGTGGCAGATAAAGTGCATAGTTGACGGGGCGTCCAAATGTGTCGCTGCCGACGACATTGTCAAACCGAACTTCTGCCGTGGCCCACCCGGTGACAAGGAAGCTCGCTATGCACGCGTGAGCCAGAAGTATAGTCAGATAGCGACGGATCATCATTGCCCAATATCCAGAACTTGATCAGAGATGGCGAAATTGAAGTCCATCTACTGAGTGTTGTTGCTCTCAGTTTTCGCTCGGATTGCACATCCAACGATCCAACGCACTAACAGCTTCTAAGACCTCCATCTCGTATGCTTCCGCACCCAAGATCGCGGCCAGCGCGTTTCGTGTGTTCCTTCCGATCAGGCCATCGACGGGGCCGGGGTCTTGGCCTGCGATGACAAGCAGACGTTGAAGCGACAAGCCTGCTGGTCCTTCAGGAATTGTTGCAAGGCCGCAGGGAATGACTTCCTGTGGTTGCGGCGTTTCGGGGTCTGGTGTTGGGATCTCTGGCGAGGTCAGTGGCTGACCTTGCAGACATTGAGTCAGAATATCTACTACGTCTTGCGCGTCCTCCGGTGGAACGCCGTTGGTCTTGATTGAACAGTCCTCTTGATCTGCTTCGCATACAACGCGGATATCCCACTCCGAGGTTTCTCGCGCTGATTTCAGGATACCTTCGCCATTGGCATACAACGCATAAAAGTAGCCATCCAAGCTCCCTTCCTGCCAAAGCCCCGGAAACTTTGGAGACGGGACATCCGCGTGTCGGGTAACGACGTCAACGGCGCCTGGGATCGGAACGTCAAAAGTCGATGAGACGCAGGGTTCGGCCATTCCCTTGGTGACGCCACATGCCAGCAGCAGACCTATGTAGAGAGCTGGGAATTTCATGGTTCTGAATGGATCACAGGGCCGTGCACTCTAAATGCAAGCGCTGCCAGCACGGTGGCGTTTGTATTGGTTGTTATCGACGCATTTGTCGCGCCATCAATCTCGTAAATACCTTCCGGCCAACCACGTTCAGGATCACCCAATGGGGCGATAGCGGCAACAAGTTCACGACTGTAGTCGGTTCCGAACAGGGCATCAAAAGCAAAGGCAACCTTGGTTGTGACTGTGCGCTTGCTGTCCAGACGGTCGCCCTTGAATGTCATCACCGCCCAGGGTTCACCTCCGCCCCAAATGGATGAGTAAACAAAGTACGGAGCCTCATCGAGATGGGATTCACTGACGGCGGTCAGAACGCCAGTTTCGTTATAACGCGCCTCCTGGGCCTTGTAGATCGCGGTGGCGAACCGATGTGAGCGGGCATCAAAGCCGAATTCCAAACCATCGAAAATATAGGGTTCGCTAACGGTGAATGCAGGGGTCACGTTCCGGTGCAGGCGCGTATCGACCGGAATGGGCTGGCCCAATACGTCTTTGACCATCAGATGGTCCTCGGCGCGGTAGGCGTTAAACATGTCAAAACCAAACAGCATCATGGCTTTGGCGGCGTATTGTTCATATCCAACGCGACCTTCTTGATCGCGACGTAATTTGTCGTCAGCAATATTGCCGCCGATCAGCTGGCCATCCGTTACCATCTGCGCCAGATCCCACTTTTCAAGCAGCACCGCAACTTCGGGTGCAAGATCGGGATAGCTGTTCTGGACCTGTCCCAAAGCGCCGACCATTCTCGCAATGTCCAATGCAGACCAGCCCAAACCGCGTTCTACGGGCCGATTGCCATAGTCCACCAACTCGCCGGTTTGGACGTTGTAAGCCTTATTCGGCAGGATATCATCAAACAGCCGCATCTGCGTCAGCGTCTTCAGAGCAAGGGAAATGCGCGCCTCCGCCTCCTCTTTATCGATCAGGCCCAATAAATTCGCCGAGATCACCGCAATAAAATACGAGCCGGTTTCCCACATCGTTGTAGACGGATACCTGTCCGCCGAATTGACCAGACCTGTTTCGGGATGCGTGTTGTTCTCAAAATACTTCCACGCAATCTGAGCAAACGCGAGATCATCTTTGGCGCTGGTTCCTGTAACCGCCAAAGGTAAAGGTGTTACATCATCGAAGGCTGCGAGCGGAGATTGGAGTTCCACGGGAGGGGTAACCGCCGTTTCTGTCGAAGGGTCCTTGCGTGCGTCAATTGTCCTTTCAAGGAAAATGACAAGTGTCAGTCCAAGACCGAGAGCCATCAGGAATGTGATATGACTACGCGCTTTTATGAGGTTCGAACGAAAGCTCATGCTGTTGGTACCTCTTCTGTGTTGTCCGGCTTCCACAAAGCGGCACGGATCATTCCGGCCATGGCCAGACAGTTGTTAATGCCCCAGAGGATATTCGCGACAACGCCGCCTGCCGAATGCGAGGTGCCGCCATAGATCAATGCACCTAAACCCCAGATGGCGCCAAAAGCAGTTAGAACAACCACCGCAATTTGAGGTCGCACAAGTGCTAGAAAATTTCCTGTTTGGCGGACCTTGGGTGTGACCTTGAACGAGATTTTTTCGCCCTTTGCGACAGCAAGCAGCGCCTTTAGCCCAAGCGGAAAGAACGCCAGATAACTTGCCTTGGCCGCGTATCCTGCGATGCCCCAAGTCCCCACCATGATGGCGAGTTCAAGTGTAACCAGAAAGGGGATCAGTCGAAAAAAGAACTCATCCGAATATGCAGTGACGGGCGAAATGCCTGTGAGCAGATAGATGACTGGCGCAAAGAGAAACACAATGTTCCACAGTGGCGCGAGGTATGAATAGAAGGTGGTTCCATACATCAGTCGCTGGCCAAGCGACAAACCGCGACGAAACAACGGATTATCATTCTTCAGAATATCCAGACTGCCGCCAGCGTATTTGAAACGCTGGACTGTCCATGTCAGCAAGTCCTGTGGTGACAGCATCTTGCTTTCAACAATGGGGTGCTGTTTGGATTTCCACCCACGCTCGCTGTCTGAGTGCAAGACAATCGAGGTATAGATATCCTCTGAGACGTGAAAACGATAAGGTGTCAGTACTTCTGTGGCCGCGGATTCCGTACGGATAGCCGCAAGCAGATCGGGTGCGATCACGCGTTCCTTGCTGGATACGGTGACGATTTCTTCGACCCCAAATGATCGTTGCTCGACCTTTTCGCCAAAACTCCGCAGGGCAGCCTCCATCACGGCCTCGCGACGGTGGATGGAACCCGCGCCGCAACAGAAGGCCGCATTCACCCAGTTTCGGCGACGCAAAATGACATCGTAGAACATCTTGGGGTCATTCACGAACGGGTCGGCACCATAAACGACCGGACCAATGAAACGTTCAATTGCGCAGCCGATCTTGCCGCCTTTTGCCCCAAACCGGCGCCTAATCTTGGCCGTTAGATGCTCCCCCTCCGGCAGGTCATAAAACCATTGCGGTGTTTGCACCCAGGCCATCTTTGTATCGCGGAAATAGCCTAATGTGTGTTCCAGCAATGTTGGAAACGGGCGCGTATCGGCATCACAGATCACCATGAAATCACCCGAGGTTTGTTCCATGGCGTTGCGTAGATTGCCCGCCTTGAAACCCTCATTCGTGGTTCTGGTGATGTAATTCGCGCCCTCATCTTCGGTCACGGCGCGCATTTCGGGGCGACGCCCATCGTCAAGAATGTGTATTCGAATATCAATTGGATGCGGGTAGGTCATCTTTTTGGCATCAATGATGCCTAAACGGACCAGTTCTGGGTCTTCGTCGTAGGTTGCAAACATCACATCAACGGTGATTTCGCGGTCACCTTCGGGGTGCTTGTCGACGACATTTGCGAGTATCTTTGGCGGGCTCTCAATCTTGAGCGGATCGTCTTTCCAGAGGTTAAAGACGAACAGGATCATGCCAAAGTAGGCGCAACTCTCCGCGAGCACCAACGGGATCGCGAACCACATGGCGTCAGGGTTCAGCGAATGCGCCCAACGCCACCAGATGTACCAGCCTCCGACGACCAGCGCGACGGTAGCCAGTGCCTGCCAAAGCATTTCACGCGGTGCGGAGTAAGGCAGCGGTGGCTCGGGCTGCCGATCTTCGAACTTCAGAAAGTAGTCATCCATACCTAGGTACCTGCCGCGGAACTGGATTTGGACCGTTCCCACGGAGTGGGGCCCAACCCGATTGTCCACGCCAACAGCGCGACCTTTGATATGACATATGCAAGGCCAAACGACATCGGCAGCGCCATGCAGTACCGCGATACGACTATGCCCCACGGTGCCATCATTTGTGACAATCCCGTCTTGAACAGGAAAACATCAATCAGGTCGATGACCAAGGGATGAACGAGATACACGCCAAAACTGAATTGAGCCAAAAAGGACCAACGTTTGGACCAGTGCAAATACTGCCCGCCCAGAAAGATAAAGAAGACACAAACCGGCATCAGGAAATGGCCGTAGAAATCCCAGCCACCTCTTATGCCCCAGCCACCTGTTTCATAGGCGACCGCATAGAACGGAAGCGTGGCAATGTACGCCAGACAGGCAAGGTAGAATGCAACTCGCCTGATAAGACGCGATTCACCACGCGGAATACCGTCTTTCCACAACCCGTAGATCGCAAAAGCGGCCAATCCATATCCGACATAGCCAAAAATCTTGAGGGCACGAACAACATAGTCCCGGACGCTTGGATCAAGATCAAGACCCCACACCCACGCCTGTGCGCTGTTCATCACACCAAGTGTGATCAACAGACCAAACCCGAACACCGGATAGCGTGTTGCGACCTTCATCACGGGATAGAACAGAAAGAGCGCAAACAGGGTGGGCAAAAAGTGCATATGGTACTGAGACTTACCCAGTATGAGGTACCCAGCCCAGTTCTTGACGTCGGTAATCTGATCCCAGATATAAGGCACATAGCCAAAGGCATCCGCCTTTACCAATCTGAAAAAGACATAGAAAACAGTCCAGAACAGAAACGGGATAAGCAGGCGTTTCGCCTGTTGGCCTATCGCCGTCCCGTAATCGGGCATCTTTTTATCGACTCGCATCGCCATCAAGAACAGCGAGAACATAAAGAACATCTCTGATCCCGAGAACTCTCCCAAGGAACGCAGGAAAACAGGTATCAATCGCGCGGATGGCTCTGCAGCCGCAAAGGGTTGGCCAGCGAAATCCGTCGAAGAGTGGATCAGGACCACGCCCATCGCGGCGAAGACTCTGTTTGAATCAAACCAGAGTAGTCTGGGTTTTCCGCTCCCGCTCATTGCTCATCATCAGACGGGATAGGGCATGATTGATTTAGAACCTTGCGCACTTTCGGCGGAGCGAGTTCATGTTCGGTAGGCTGGCACTCTGTTGCGCCGATCTCACCACCGGTCAGGACCGGGCGACAATAGATGAACTCTTCAACTGGAATGACAGGGTCAATCCGCGTTGGGTTTTCACATCCGCAGCACGGCACCTCTTTGATCATCTTGTTTGGGTGGCATTTGTTGTCGCGAATGTCGGTTCCGTTAAAGGCCATGTCCCAGGTCTGGGTGTTGTTGTTCGCCTTCTTCAGGATCGGACCCTGTACCTTGTACAAAAGCGCGGCAAGAATGATGCCGTTGTTGTTGGATGACTGGAGCGGAATGAAGCCGTTTCCGTTTTCATAAAGACCTTCGTAGAAACCAACATCAGGCTCATAGAGGTCAGCGACGCTTTCAAACAGCAGGTCGGTATAGTCCGTCTCCCACAGCGCCCACATGCCGATTGCGGCTTTGGCAGCGATTGCCGAGCGGTCAGGTTGATATTCACCCGTCGGGTCCAGCGTGTTCCATGGATAGCCATCCGCAAAGATCGTATCATAGACGAAATAGGGCTTGCCGTTGACCTGATGTTCAGAGCGCGCTGTGACGATGCCCGTCTGTTCAAACCGACGCTGCTGAACCAGGTAAATCCGGTTCGCAAATTCAGCGCGCCACCCGTGGCTGGCGGTTTCGCCGTCATTCTCGATATCTGACGGCAGATCCCACCCCAGCTCAAGACCGTCCAGAATATACCCCTCTGTCAGGACATAGTTCTGGTTCTTGAAGACCCGTGGATCCCGACCATCATAGGGGACTTTCACATCATAGATGTTGGTATAGTCCAATGGTTCTGGCGACAGGGCGCGATCAACATCGAACCCCCACAACGCAAACCCTTTGGCAGCGTATTCCTCGTATCCCAAACGGCCCTCTTGCACGTAGCGAGTTGTCCCATCGCCTCGTTTGAACGAGCCGAACATGCGGCCATCATCATTGATAAGGTTGCAGAAATTCCACCGCATCGGGATGTTATCAACGCTGTTGGCCAGATGCGGATGACGTTCCTTGAGAATACGCAGCCAGACCAACATGCGACCGATATCGAGGGCAGACATGCCAACCTCGCCAGCCTCGTTGGCATAGTTCACTTTCTCTCCTGTTTTTGCGTTGTACACCTTATTGGGGGCTTCCCCTTGGTAAAGGTCAAGGTTCCGCAAAGTGTTGATCAGCTTGGTCGCGCGTGTGTCAAAGTCGCGCTTGTCGATTACACATAACTCATAGGCTGCAACCAATGCGCTGATGTATGACGCCGTGTCCCACAGGGTGGTTGATGGATAAGACCCGACAGCGTTCACCAACCCTGTTTCGGGCTGAAATCGCTTTTCAAAATATGACCAAGCCGTTTTGGCCATTTGGTATTCACGATCTGTCAGCTGTCCATTGCGCCCAAAGTGGGTCTCGGCATCAAAACGCGCACCGCGGTTACATTCCTTTCGCAGATCACCATCGCCATCAAATTCGATGATCAACGGCGCGGTCGAGCGGATTGTCATACTGTCGTAGGCTGTCCCTTCGACAACGATATTCCCGATCGTCACAGAAGATGGTGCGTCAGTGGTTTCTTGTGCCTGCAGGTGCGGCGCGGCCGTCAACGCAACAAATGATGCTGCCAGCGTCAATACGGACCTGACCAATACTGTTCGTTTCATTCACTTGCTCCGTTCTAGGGTAGCTCGCTTGTCTCAGTCTGCGATTCGTCCCAAAATTCGAGCCGCAGGCTGTTGCGGTCACCGGACCGGCTGTATTTGACCTCGTCAGCGCATTCCATAATGAGGCCAAGTCCGCGCCCGCCCTCTGCCATGGCATCCACCTGAGACAGGTCCGTTGCATATTCGCGTATATCGAATGGCTTTGCGCCGATTGGATCAAAAATCTCGATTGAGGCGCTGCCCGGTTTGACAGAAAGGCTGATCTTGATGGCAGCGTCAGAGATCTTTGTTTGAGCGTGATTTACCAAATTCGCCAGAATTTCGGTTATGCAGATTTCAAAGCGAAACCTTGTATCGTCGGCAAGATCCGCTTCGACCTCTTCCCGAAGTGTGAGAACCATAGGGTCCACCGCATCAATCCTGTTAGACATCTCAAAGATACGATGGCTCACTGACGCTCCTTGAGCATTTGGATGGCTGCTTCAACAGTGCTGTGAATTGGAAAGACCCGATCCATACGACAGACACGAAACATCTGATGGACGTCTCCGTTCAATCCGCACACAAGCAAGTCACCCCGATGCCCGACCTTTTTGAGCGCACTCACAAGCGCCCCCAAACCCGATGAGTCCAAGAACGAGACCGCAGAAAAATCAATGATGATCTGGTTTGCCCCATCGTCAACCAACGCAATCACTTCACTTTTGAAGGCAGTCGCATTTGCTGCTGTTAGACGCTCAACACCTGGCCGCACGACAGTAATGTCGGGATCATGTAGCGTTGTGTGGATCATCAGGGATATTCCTTTCAAGAGCGACAACCGTAAGGTCATCTTCCAGTGTGTTGCCGCCACGCCAATCGGTCAAAGTCCTTACAACCTTAGCGGGCATGTTTTCGGTGCCAACATCAGGAATCGTTGCCACAATGTCACGCAAACGGTCCAGACCAAAGGGCTTGTTGCTTTCATTTTCAGCTTCTGAAGCGGCATCCGAGCAAATTACAATGGCACCACCCGCATCCATCACCAACGAGTTGTTCTCGTAGGGAACCCCCGGCAACATTCCGACAGGAAACCCGCCGTCGCCGACGTTATGGATGTTTCCGGCTGCATCGACGTAGTGAGGGGACGGGTATGCGGCCTGACAATAATCCAGCTTGCCAGTAGAGGTATCAATCATCCCACAGAACATCGTAAAGTATTCATCGCTGTCATCACTGCAGAAGCGATCATTCAAATTGGTGACCAATGCTGCAGGGTCAAAGGGTTTCCCCTCTTCCATCGCGACATAGCCGAAAAATTCGGGCGTGATCAGATAGCCCAATGCGACAGACAAGAGAGAGGCATGAACCCCATGGCCAGATACGTCGATGGCGTAGAATCCAAGCGTGTCATCATTTAGTGGAAAGCAGCCGAACATGTCTCCCGAAACAAACGATGATGGCACAAATTCAGAGGCGATCGTGAACCCCAACATTTCTTTCTGAATGTTGGGCAATAGCCGTCGCTGAGCGGCGGCTGCAGCGTGTAGATCATCCTGAATCCGGTCGTTGGATTCCTTCAAGATTCTGGTCCGCTCTGCAAGCTCTTCGGCATGATGAATGAGTCTGGTTGCGGCCCGAATACGCGCCTTGAGCATCACGGGGCTGCGCATCTTGTTCAGAAAATCATCTACCCCTGCTTCTAGGGCCTCGTTCCTTATATCATCATTCTCATTGCCAGTGATCATGATAATATAAACATAGTGGTCTAGATTAAGCTGACGTATTTCATGGGTAAGCTCAATTCCGTTCAAATTGGGCATTTGATAGTCGCTGATCAGGATCTGGACCTTGGTTTCACGTACCTGCTTCAAGGCTTCCAAACCGTCATCAACGGGGATCGCCTCGTACCCTAGCGTCTCGATCAGTCTGGACAGGTACACCCGCTGCACAAGATTGTCTTCGGCAACAATAATTTTCTGCCTGTCCGTCATATTTTAAGCGTATCCCATTCCCATTGAACTTTTTACATTTGCAACCTTGGTCGCGGAAGTGGTTCTGAGGGTGAGCGCAACCACCCCACGGACAGGTTTATCCTATAGCTTCTGTGATACCTATGCCAATGATTCTAAAGCGGTTAAGGGCATCGTCAACATGGACCTGTCACGATTTGACGCCGCTCCATTGATAGCATTTGTTGCAACAAAGGAGATGAGCGATGGGACTGAAACAAATCGATGAGTGCTGCGCTGATGCCGCGCGTGTCGCACTGACGCATGGACTGACACCCAAACACTTATTGTCTTAGCAGATTGCTATATGTCTAGATTTATACAAAGATGAGATGAGCAAGCCTGTGCGGTCAATTAAAAGTCGACTGCATGACTGTTTAATTTGGCGCCTTAATACAAGGGGTCTGTCTTGCGGGGCAGGCGTGCGACCGGCGGATTGGATAAAAATGAAAGCCACCTACAAGGACGTCAAATCAGACATTCTTTCCAAGATCACCAAGGGTGATTGGGGACCCGGCGATCTTGTGCCGAACGAGGTCGAACTGGCGACGACCTATGGATGTGCTCGAGCGACAGTCAATCGGGCGATGCGAGAACTGGCCGATGATGGCATCATCGAGCGACGGCGCAAGGCGGGTACACGTGTACGCATGACGCCAATCCGTCAGGCGCGTTTTGATATTCCGATTGTGCGCGACGAGATCGAAGAAAAGGGCGGGATCTATCGATATGCGTTGGTAAACAGGCTGGTGGAACCGGCCCCGGATTGGTTGCGCGCGCGGCTAAACCTGCCGGCCGAGGGCAGGGCGCTGCATCTGGTGTGCATGCATTATTCCGACGGTGTTCCCTATGAGCACGAGGACCGATGGATCAGCCTCGCCGCATTGCCCAAGGCAGAGGACGCAGATTTTTCGCAACTCGGACCAACCGAATGGTTGCTTGCAACCATTCCGTACTCAAAAGTGGAGATCAACCTGTCCGCCGGATTGGCTGACCGGGCCTTGTCTGACTACATGTCCTGCTCGGTCGGTGATCCGGTGTTCAACATCGAACGGTCCACTTGGTGGGAAGATCGGGCAGTCACCTATGTGCGGTTCACCTATCGACCGGGTCATCGCCTGACGACCCACTATTGATCATGGGCACCGCCGCCCGGGTTTGGCGGCGGTACGCATAGTCAGAGAATCCCGGGAAGGTTCAGGCCGTTCTCGCGAGCACAGTCCAGCGCCTCGTCATAGCCTGCATCCGCGTGGCGCATCACACCCGTTGCGGGGTCGTTCCAGAGGACGCGGCCGATCCGACGGTCAGCGTCTTCGGAGCCGTCACAGCAAATGACCATCCCGGAGTGTTGGGAAAAGCCCATGCCGACGCCGCCGCCGTGGTGCAGCGAAACCCAGGTCGCACCTGACGCGGTATTGAGCAGCGCGTTCAGCAAAGGCCAGTCAGACACCGCATCCGATCCATCCTTCATGGCTTCGGTTTCGCGGTTTGGCGAGGCAACCGAGCCTGAGTCAAGGTGGTCACGACCGATCACGATAGGCGCGGACAACTCGCCATTGCGGACCATCTCGTTGAAAGCCAGACCTAGCTTGTGACGCACGCCAAGACCAACCCAGCAGATCCGGGCGGGCAGCCCTTGGAACGCGATACGCTCGCGTGCCATATCCAGCCAGTTGTGCAGGTGGCTGTCTTCGGCAAGGATTTCCTTCACCTTGGCATCGGTCTTGTAGATATCCTCGGGATCGCCTGACAGGGCCGCCCAGCGGAAGGGTCCGATCCCACGGCAGAACAGAGGGCGGATATAGGCCGGGACAAAGCCGGGGAAATCAAAAGCGTTTTCCAGACCTTCTTCCAGCGCCATCTGGCGGATGTTGTTGCCATAATCGACGGTTGGAATGCCTGCGGCGTGGAAATCAACCATCGCCTTGACCTGCACCTTCATCGACGCGCGCGCGGCCCGTTCAACCGCTTTCGGATCGCTTTCGCGTTTTTGCCGCCATGCGCCCATGGTCCAGCCCTGAGGCAGATAACCGTTGATCGGGTCGTGCGCAGATGTCTGGTCAGTCACGATATCAGGCCGCACGCCCCGTTTGACCAATTCCGGATACACATCCGCCGCATTGCCCAGAAGAGCTACGGATTTTGCTTCGCCAGCCGCCGTCCAACGCTCGATCATCTCCAACGCCTTATCAAGGCTGTCGGTTTTCTCGTCGACATAGCGGGTGCGCAGGCGGAAATCGATGGAATCTGGGTTGCATTCGACGGCGAGACAGCAGGCCCCGGCCATGACAGCGGCCAGCGGCTGTGCGCCCCCCATTCCGCCAAGGCCGCCTGTCAGGATCCATTTGCCGGTGAGGTCACCGTCATAGTGTTGGCGGCCGGCTTCGACGAAGGTTTCGTAGGTACCTTGCACGATGCCCTGCGAGCCGATGTAGATCCATGATCCAGCGGTCATCTGGCCGTACATCGCCAGACCCTTCTTATCCAACTCGTTGAAGTGGTCCCAGTTTGCCCAGTGCGGCACGAGGTTGCTGTTGGCAATCAGGACGCGGGGCGCATCCTTGTGGGTCTGGAACACGCCGACCGGCTTGCCGGATTGCACCAACAGGGTTTCATCCTCTTCAAGGTTCTGAAGGCTGGCGACGATCTTGTCGAAATCGTCCCATGTCCGCGCGGCGCGCCCGATGCCGCCATACACCACCAATTCATGCGGGTTTTCGGCCACATCCGGGTGCAGGTTGTTCATCAGCATCCGCATGGGTGCTTCGGTCAGCCAGCTTTTGGCGGTTATCTCCGACCCGGTGGCGGGATAGATGTCACGGGTGTTCTTGCGGGGATCGCTCATGATGCGCCTTTCAGGGTCGGGGCCAGGTCGGCCAGTTTTGTCAGGATGGATTTGAGGTGAACGCGCAGGCGTTCGGCCTTGTTTTGATCATAGATCCAGGGCGCAGCTTCCTGCGCCAGATAGGTGGATTGCGCCAATTCCATCTGAATCGCGTGAATTCCGGTCTGTGGCTGACCATAGTGCCGCGTGGTCCAACCGCCCTTGAACCGTCCGTTCAGGACGCTGGTGTAGCCGGTCGCGTTATCACAGGTCTCCCGCGTCGCGTGTTCGATACGTGGATCACAGGTGGCTCCCAGATTGGTGCCGATATTAAAGTCGGGCAGGGTGCCGTCGAACAGGAACGGAATATCGCCCCGGATCGAGTGGCAATCATAGAGGATCGCCACCCCATGTCGCGCGTGCACCCGCGACAACTCTGCATTCAGAGCGGCGTGATAGGGGGTATGAAAGGCTGCCCGCCTGTCTTCGATCTCGGCCTCGGTCGGGAGTGTTTCCCAAATGTCGTGCCCATCAAAATCCGTCAGCGGAACCAGCCCGGTGGTGTTCTGGCCAGGATAAAGGCTCGCACCACTCGGGTCGCGGTTGGCGTCAATGACATAGCGGTGAAAGGTGGCGCGCACGGTTGTGGCGCCCGACAATAGGTCGTCATAGAGGCGGTCGATGTGCCAATCGGTATCGTCCAGACCAAGACCCCGCGCGTTCAGCCGCGCTTTGATCTCGTCGGGCACGTAGGTGCCGGTGTGGGGGAGGCCCAACACGATCGGGCTGTCGCCCTGATGTATGTCTACTGGTTTCATGTGCGAAGCTCCGGCATGTCGACGCCCGCCGCCGAAACGATATCGCCGCTGGCGATCATTGCAGCGGCCCGTTCCAGATCCGGCGCAAGATAGCGATCTTCACCTAGCGTCGCGACGTCCTCTCGGACCCGCGCCACGACGTTCTGCAAGGTGTCGCTGGTTGCCAATGGCGCGCGGAAATCGATCCCCTGTGCGGCGCACAGCAGTTCTACCCCCAGAATGCGATTGAGGTTGTCGGTCATCTGGCCCAGCCTGCGTGCGCCGTGGGCCGCCATGCTGACATGGTCTTCCTGGTTGGCCGAGGTTGGCGTGCTGTCGGTCACACAAGGATTGGCCAGATGCTTGTTCTCGCTCATCAAGGCGGCGGTGGTGACCTCGGCGATCATATAGCCCGAATTCAGGCCGGGATTGGGTGTCAGAAATGGTGGCAGGTTAAAGCTGAGCACCGGGTCGACGATCAGGGCGACGCGCCGCTGTGCGATGGCACCGATTTCGGCGATCGCCAAGGCGATCATGTCGGCAGCAAACCCAACGGGTTCGGCGTGAAAATTGCCGCCGGACACGATGACGTCAGCATCAATCAGAACGAGCGGGTTGTCCGTTGCAGCGTTGGCTTCGACCTCCAAGGTACGTGCGGCCATACGCAACACGTCCATTGCGGCGCCTGTCACCTGCGGCTGGCAGCGGATGCAATAGGGGTCCTGAACCCGCGCGTCATCCACGACATGGCTCTGCCGGATTTCGGACCCGGCGAGGAGGGCGCGCATGGTCTCGCCCGCCTCGATCTGGCCGCGATGGCCGCGCAGCGCGTGGATTTCCGGCTGCAACGGCGCGGTAGACCCCATGATCGCGTCGGTCGACAAGGCCGAGGTCACCAGCGCCGAATGCGCTCCGCGCCATGCGCCGAACAGGCCAGCGAGGGCAAAGGCGGTCGAAAATTGCGTGCCGTTGATCAGGGCCAGCCCCTCTTTGGGGCCGAGTTCGACGGGGGTGAGGCCCGCCGCTTGCAGCGCCTTGTCGCCTGACATCACTTTGCCGTCAAACTCTGCTTCGCCGTGGCCCATCATGGCGGCGGCCATATGTGCAAGTGGGGCCAGATCACCCGACGCTCCGACAGAGCCTTGCGCGGGAATGACCGGCGTTACGCCCTTGTCCAGCATCGCTTCGATCAGAGTCACAACCTCAAGCCGAACGCCCGATGCACCACGCCCGAGGCTGAGCAGTTTTAACGCCATGAGCAGACGCGCGTGACGCCGCGAGATTGCCGGGCCGACACCGCAACAATGGGACAGGATCAGGTTGCGCTGTAGGGTTGCCGTGTCCTCGGATGCGATCTTGACCGAGGCCAGTTTGCCAAAGCCGGTGTTGACGCCGTAAACCGCTTCGGTTCCGGCAACGGCTTGTGCGATCCGCGCGTGCGCAAGCTCAATCGCCGGGTGACACGCCGGATCAAGGCGCACGGATGCCTCGTTCCAGAAGATCGCGGCCAGATCATCCAAGGTGACAGCGCCAGGTGTGAGGGTCAGTGTGGTCACGCGGCACCTCCGAAAATGCGGGTGTGGAGCGGGTTGAAACCGATGCGATAGGCCAGTTCGGCAGGATGTTTGACATCCCAGATAGCCAAGTCCGCCCGCTTTCCGCTTTCGATGACCCCAACGTCTGTCAAGCCAAGGGCACGGGCGGCGTTGCAGGTGACGCCGCGCAGGGCCTCTTCGGGGGTCAAACGAAACAGCGTGCAGCCCATGTTCACCGTCAACAGTAGTGAGTTCAAAGGTGACGATCCGGGGTTGATATCCGTCGCCAGCGCCATGGGCACGCCGTGCTTGCGGAATGCGGCGATTGGCGGAGCCTGCGTTTCGCGCAGCGTGTAGAACGCGCCGGGCAGGATAACCGCAACGGTGCCAGCGTCAGCCATCGCCCTGACGCCATCCTCGTCAAGATACTCCAAATGATCCGCGGAAAGCGCGCCATAGCGGGCCGCCAGCTTTGCACCACCCAGATTGGACAACTGTTCGGCATGCAGCTTGACCGGCAGTCCTAGTTCCTTCGCCACATCGAACACCCGCGCGATCTGCTCCGGTGAAAAGGCGATGCCCTCGCAAAACCCGTCGACCGCATCAACCAGCCCTTCGGCATGTGCGGCGCGCAGGGTCGGAATGCACACCTCGTCAATATAGGCGTCGTCGCGGCCCTTGTATTCTGCCGGCGTTGCATGGGCGCCGAGGAATGAGGTGCGGACCGTGATGTCACGCTTGTTGCCAATTGCGCGCGCAACGCGCAGCATCCGCAGTTCGGTTTCCCGGTCCAAACCGTAACCGGACTTGATCTCAATCGACGTCACGCCCTCGGCAATCAGCACATCCACCCGACGCAGCGCGTCTGCGAGCGACGTATCTTCTGTCGCGCTGCGGGTGGCTTTCACCGTTGAAACGATGCCGCCACCAGCGCGCGCGACCTCTTCATAAGACGCCCCATTCAACCGCATCTCGAATTCGACAGCCCGGTCACCACCATGAACAATATGGGTGTGGCAGTCGATCAGGCCGGGAGTGACCAGACGCCCCGCAAGCGATGTTCGGACCAAGGTACCATAGCCTGAGGGCAAATCAGCAATCGGACCGACCCAATCAATGGCCCCGTTCGTCACGACGATCGCCGCGTCTTGGATCATACCGTAGGCAACATCTGACTCGCGCATCGTCGCGACATCCAGATCAACAAAGACTTTGCTGTTCTCAGTCATTTCCGCTCACCATTCGTCAAATTTCGCTTTTCTAGTACGCATAAACATGCAATATGTCTATACATAAAATGAAAGAGCGCAATATGATCTTTGCCAAACAAGCCAAGCTGTCGACCGGATGGGCCGCAAATGTCCGATTGAGTATGGATGATGGTCGGGTCACGCAGATAGAGACCAACCAAAAAGCGCAGCCATCCGATGTTTCCGTCGATACCTTGCTGCCAGCGATTGCCAACCTGCACAGCCACAGTTTTCAGCGGGCGATGGCGGGCATGACTGAATATCGGATGGCAGGCAAAGACAGCTTTTGGACATGGCGCGATCTTATGTACCGGTTCACGGCAAATCTGACGCCCGAGCATGTCGAGGCAATCGCCGCTTTCGTCTTTCTTGAGATGCAGGAAGCCGGGTATGCTAGTGTGGGTGAATTCCACTACCTGCACCACCAGCCGGGCGGCGCGCCTTATGATGATTTGGGCGAGTTGTCGGGTCGCATCGCTGCGGCTGCGGCGCAGACCGGTATTGGGCTGACCCATCTTCCGGTTCTGTATACTTATGGCGGCGCGGGTCAGGTATCGCTTCAGGACGGGCAGGCTCGGTTTGGCAATTCGGTGGATCAGTTCATCACACTTGTGGCGCGGGCCAATGAGATATTCGCGGACCTGCCAACAGATTGCCAAGTCGGAATCGCACCGCATTCGCTGCGGGCGACATCGCCTGATGATCTCAAGACGGTGTTGGGTGCACATCGTTCTGGGCCAGTTCACATGCACATCGCCGAGCAACCCAAAGAGGTCGCCGATATAGAGGGCTGGCTCGGCGCGCGGCCGGTTGACTGGTTGCTCGCCAATGTCGAGGTGACACCGGATTGGTGTCTGATTCACGCGACACACATGACCGCAGATGAAACGACGAACCTGGCCAAATCCGGTACGGTTGCCGGGCTTTGCCCTGTGACCGAGGCGAACCTCGGCGATGGACCGTTCAATGGCCCCGCATATCTGAGCGCTGGCGGAGCATTTGGCATCGGGTCGGATTCCAACGTGTTGATCTCGCTAACCGAAGAGTTGCGGACATTGGAGTATTCGCAACGCTTGCGTGACATCGCGCGCAACGTGATGGTTGTTGACGAAGGCTCGGTCGGTGAAACACTTTACTGTGGCGCGGCCATAGGCGGTGCTCAGGCATTGGGGCGAGGTGCGGGCGATATTTCTGTCGGGGGGCTGGCCGATCTGGTGGCGATTGACAGCACGGCTCCGTCACTATGTGCTCTGCGTCATGATCAGATCTTGGATGGTCTTGTGTTCGCGTCCAAGGACGATGTCGTAACCGAAGTCTGGTCCGCCGGACGACACGCAGTTCAATCCGGTCGCCACGTCAAACGCGGCGAAATCACAGCAGCCTATCGATCGGCGATGCAAAGCTTGATCGCGTCACTTTGAGACCGATAGGCCAGGCGAATTTCCAATAGGGCGTCGTCTGGTCTCAGTTGAACTGCGGCGCAGTCTTGGTCGACAATAGCCGTATCGCCAGTGGTCAGACGCGTATCATCGATCAAAGGTTCACCTGACAGAATGTGGAAGGCGAGCAGGCCATGCTTGGGACGGGCGATCTCATCTTCAAACGCGCCTTGGCGCACCAGAACATCCCCGTCGCAATGCGCCGGGTCAAACATTAAATTCAGGTCGGTCAACGGGCCACCCGTCAGACGTGAATTAACCTTGAGACCACCATCAAAGCGCACTGGTTGCCACAGTGCTGCGTCGATAGCAGCGGTCGGTGTTTCCAGGATCATCGGGCCGCCTGATACAACTGTCAGTACCCGCATCATTCCGGCAAAATCCGAAAACGGGCCATCCTGCGCGACGTCGGCGCGGCTGATCGTCCAAACGGCTTGATCGGCACGCATACCTCTGGCGATGTTGCGTGTAATGCCGCCACCGTTTTTCCATGGAACGTCGACTAGATCGCGCTGTTTTAGAATTTGCACGGATTAGCTTTCCATTTCACGTCACGCTTCACTTAGGCGGGCGGGAGGAGCCTGTACGCACGAACCCAATGGTAGGCCGTCGCGCAAACCTTCATGCCGATCAGCCGGGATAGTAATTTGGCCACGGTATCCAAGGACGGCATTCCTGCAAAACAGTTTATCGCATCAATTTGCTGGCGTCGCTTGCCAATGCCTATGACCGCATCTTTTCCAGATTGCCGATCAGTTCCTTTAACGTAGCGATGAATGTGGCATATCTGTCTGCCCCGATCGCATCGTCCAGCGCCTTGAGATGCGCCACGGCCTTTGCCTCCATCCGGGCCTGTTGCGCGATACCCTTTTCGGTCGCAACGCTCAGGTGGATCCGCCGGTCACGGGCCGACCGCAGGCGCAGGATCAATCCCTCATCTTCCATACACCGCAGCGCCTTGGTGACGCTGGACTTGTCGCGCGCCGATGCGGCGCCGATCTGGGTCTGGCTGATGCGCGGGTTACGTACGATCAGGGTGAGAATTGTGAAGTACCCCGGTTGCAGCGCGTCCGGACCCAACCGGAAACGGAAGTCTTCATAGGCGACTTCGTGGGCACGACGCAGGTACATGCCGACGAATTCATGCAGGATCCCGTGGTCCAGTGTCGCGCTGTCCGGAGCCTGTGCCGAAGTATAGGAGAGAACTTCGTCCTCTGGTGCGTCCCGGTTCTTTGGGGCAGCCATGGCTATTGCGCCAGCTCGGGCAATACCATGACAAGCCATGGGAAGGCGATGATGATGAGGATACGAACGACATCGGCCAACACAAATGGTAAAACGCCACGATACATGTCGCCCACCGACAGGTCGTCAATCACCGATTTGATGACAAACAGATTCAGACCCACGGGTGGCGTGATCAGCGACAGTTCGGTCACCATCACGGCAAAGATGCCGAACCACACCGGGTCAAAGCCCAGTTGCGTCACGATGGGGAAGAAGATCGGGATGGTCAGCAAGATCATCGACAGGCTTTCCATGAACATGCCGAGGATCAGGTAGATCACGACGATCGCCAGGATCACTGCCGTCGGTCCCAAACCCAGAGACGTGATCAGGTTCGCCAGCGCAGCCGGCAATCCAATAAGGTTCATGAAATTGGCGAACACCAGCGCCCCGATCAGCACCAAGAACAGGCTGGCGGTGGTCAGCACGGTTTCCACCAAAGAGGCGATCAATCCGCCAAAAGATAGCGACCTGCGCCACAAGGCAAAGGCCAGTGCACCGGTGGCCCCGACTCCGCCTGCCTCGGTTGGAGTAAACACGCCCTTGTACAAACCGCCGATGATGCCGAGAAACAGCAAGAGGATCGGCCCGACGCTACGCAGGTGGCGCGCCCGTTCGGCCCATGCGACGCGCGGCGCTGCGGGCGCACAGGTTGGATCGATCTGCGCCGTGATCCGGATCGCAGCGAGGTAGAGTAAGATGGCAAGACCCCCCGGCAGAATGCCGGCAATAAACAGGGAACCAATATCTGTTCCCGTGGCGATCCCGTAAAGAACCAGAATAACCGATGGGGGGATGAGAATGCCCAGTGTGCCGCCCGCCGCCACGGCAGAGGCCGCAAACCCGTCGGAATAGCCATAGCGTCGCATTTCAGGCACGGCGACCTTGGCCATGGTGGCTGCTGTGGCGAGTGACGAGCCACTGAGGGCTGAGAACCCACCGCACGCCAGAATGGTCGCCGCCGCGAGTCCTCCGCGCATATGTCCGACAAAGCCGTGACACAGGCGGTACAGGTCTTCGGACATGCGGGCTCGGGTCACGAACACGCCCATCAGAATGAACATCGGCAGGACAGACAGTTCATAGGACATGGTGGCGTTGATCGGCAATTGCCCGATCATGCCCATGGCCGTGCGTTCCGATATGTTGATCCAGATGCCTGATAGTCCGACCAGCAGCATCGCTAACGCAATGGGCATGCCACCCATCATCAGCACGAATACGCCTCCAAAGGAGATCGCGGCGATTTCCCAGACACCCATCAGAGGCTGCCCGGCTTTTCGGTCAAAGGAGGAGGGGTGCGGCGCAGCGCCTCGATTGCACAAACCAGAAACGCCAGCGCGGCGACAGCCAGCAGCACGGCCATGCCCTGTGCGATCAGCCCCTTGGGAACGCGCAATTCCATCGTTACCTCGTTGTAGGTCAACAGCCGTTCGCCCTGCAGCCAAACGCGCCAGGCGATGAACCCCATCAGAACGGTACCCATCAGATCAGAGATCAGGCTGGTTACACGCGCCAGCATCGGCGGGAATTTTTCGGCCAGAATGGTGACTGTGACGTTGCCGCGACGGCGGATCATCAAGGGCACTGCAGTGAACACGATCAGCCCCATGCCAATCTCGATCATCTCGAACCCGCCCATCAACGGTTGCCGCAGCCCATACCGCAGGACGACGCCGATGAAGGTGACGGACATCACAAAAAAGGCGATGAGGCCTGAAAGCCATGCAAAAATCAGGCATAGCCTGTCAAATAGGGTAATTGCCAATGTCACCGGGTCCTCGCCGCCTTTGGGTCTGCGTCAGAGAAAAAAGTGGCGGCACCAGTGACCCGGTGCCGCCGGAACGGGTCACTTGACCGCGTTCACTTCTTTGTCGGCGCGATAGTTTTCGACCATGTCCCGCGCGTAGGTCAGGATCTGCTGACCGTCATAGCCTTTTTCATCCGCCTGAGCGATCCACTCGGCTTCCAGCGATTTCAGCTTTTCGCGCGCGGCGGCGACATCCTCTTCGGGGAGGACGATGAATTCGACACCTTTTTCGTTGAGCTTCTTTTCTCCAACGATGTCACCATTGGTCCAGGCGAACCCAGCCAGCAATGCGATGGCCATGCCAGAGTGCTTCTCGACTGCGGCACGTTCGTCATCGGTCAGACCGTCCCAACTGTCTTGGTTGAAGGCAACCCAGAACGTGTCGGTATAGAGCCCGCCGGGAATGCGCGTGATCGACGAGATGACTGGCGTGATGCCGAAAAAGTCGATGGACTCGGACGGGAACGTGATGCCGTCCGCGACACCGCGCGACATGGCGGTTTGCGCTTCGGTCGGGGGCAGCTGCACCGGCGAGGCACCCAGTTCCGACATCATACGCCCGGTGACGTTGCCGCCAACCCGGATCGTCTTGTCCTTCAGGTCGTCCAGCTTCTCAACACGACCCTTGGCCATGTTGATATTGGGGTTGGAGTGGGTGAACAGGCCGACGACATGCGCACCTTCGTGTTCGCCGTATTCCGCGCCGAACTTCTGATAGGTCAGCCAGGACGCGGCGGAACCGGCCCAGGGATCAGGCGACATGAAGGGCAGATCCATGACCTGTGTCATTGTGAACCGGCCCGCGTTATGGCCCGAAACGCCATAGCCTACGTCAAAGGCTTGATCCAACAACAGGTCGAACTGTGCCGGCGGCGGGCCCAGCGGAGAGGTCATGATCTCGAACTTGAGCGAGCCGCCGGTCTCTTCTTCGATAGCAGTGGCCCAGGGCTGCAGGATGCCGGACACAATCAGGTGGTGCGGCGGCAACCACGAACCCACGCGAATGGTTTTGGTATCCTGCGCAAAGGCGGGCAGGGTGACGGCGCTGATCGCCGCCGCCACTGCCCATGTTGTGAATATCTTCATTTTATTCTCCCTTGTTGATAGGCGGATGTCACCGCGTGTTGGCCATGTTGATCAGAGCTTGCTCGCTCCGCTCAGTTTATAGATCTCCAGTGCGTCGGCCTCGTCACCGCCGCGCGCACTCAGCAGTCGGAATTGCTCGGCAGCCATGGCGGTGAATGGGACTGGCGAAGTACAGGATCGCGCCAGATCGCAAACCGAGTCCAGATCTTTCAGCATTGTGTAGACATGTCCCAGTGGTGGCTCGTGCTGTGCATTGATCATGCGCGGCAGGAAAATCTGCAAGGGCTTACTGTCGGCAAACCCACCGGCCAGTGCATCGGGCAGGCGCGTGGCATCGACGCCTGCGTTGGTGGCAAGGCGGGCGGCTTCGGCCAAAACGGCCATGGTGCAGCCGACAATCACCTGATTGCACAGTTTCGTCGTCTGCCCGGCGCCGGACGGCCCCATCAGCGTGAACCGCGCCGCCATCTTGAGTACGACATCTTCGACACGATCAAATGCCGCCTGATCGCCGCCCGCCATGACAGCGAGCGTTCCCGCCTCGGCCCCCGGCACGCCGCCCGACACAGGCGCGTCGATCCAGTCCATACCGGCCTCGGCTTTCAAACGCTCGGCCATCTCGCGGGATGCGTCCGGCTGAATGGATGAAAAGTCGACCAATATCGACCCTTTGCGCGCGCCGCTGGCCACGCCGTTTTCGCCGAACACGGCCTCTTGCACGGCTTTGGTATCGGTCAGGCAGAGAAAGACGATGTCCGACTTGCTGGCCACATCCGCCGGGTTGTCACCCATGGTCGCGCCCGTGTCTACCAATGGTTGCGCCTTGGCGTCGGTGCGGTTCCACACGGTCAGTCCGTATCCGGCTGCCAACAGGCGCGCCGACATTGGCAGGCCCATCAGACCGGTGCCGATATAGCCCAGCGTTGGTTTCTGTGTCATGTGTCCATCCCTTTTCTGCGGGGTGTCGGCCATTGGGCATTGCCCGGATGTGTGACAGCCCCTTCATGCGCCTGCCCGACGGTCGCCGCGTATTTGGACAGCAGGCCCGCCCGGTGGCGTGTTTCCGGCGCTGTCCAGTTGGCGCGACGGGCGTCCAGTTCTGCGTCGCTCACATCCAGAGTTATGGTCGCGGCCTTGCCGTCGATGGTAATGGTGTCGCCATTCTGGACCAGACCCATCGGCCCGCCCGACGCCGCTTCGGGTGCCGCGTGACCGATGCACATGCCGCGCGTTGCCCCCGAAAAGCGTCCGTCCGTCAACAGCGCTACTTTTTCGCCCATGCCTTGTCCGTAGATCAACGCGGTCAGGCCGAGCATTTCGCGCATGCCGGGGCCGCCGACAGGGCCTTCGTTGCGCACGATCAGCACCTGTCCGGCCTTGTAGTCGCGGCTGTGCACGGCTTCGACCGCGTCATCCTCGCTTTCAAAGACGCGCGCCGTGCCAGTGAAGGTCAACGATTTCAAACCCGCTACCTTAAGCAACGCACCATCAGGGCACAGGTTGCCCTTGAGAACGACGACGCCGCCGGACACCATGATGGCGTCAGACACGGGGCGGATGATCTCGCCATCGGGGGCGGGGGCATCAGCCACCTCTTCGGCCAGAGTGCGGCCTGTCACGGTCAATGTGTCCCCATGCATGAACCCGTGCGCGATGAGCTCCTTGATGACCACATGCGCGCCGCCGATCTCATAGACGTCCTTGGCATGGTACTTGCCACCGGGGCGCAGATTGCCAATGAAAGGCGTGCGTTGCAGAACCTCGGCCACGTCATCGGCCGTAAACTTGATGCCCGCTTCGTTTGCGATTGCCGGAATGTGCAGCGCGGTGTTGGTGGAACCGCCCGTTGCCGCGACGATGGCGCAGGCGTTTTCGAGCGCCTTGCGCGTCACGATCTCGCGCGGGAGCGGGCCGCCGCGTTCGATCATCTCCATTACCAACGCTCCGGCCCGGTGGCCGACGCCCTTGCGTTCGGAATAGACGCCCGGGATCATCGCGGAATTGGGCACCGTCAGCCCCAAGGCCTCGCTGACCATGGCCATCGTATTTGCGGTAAACTGTCCGGCGCAGGCACCGATCGTGGGTTTACACGCCTCTTCGAGTTGGGTCAGTTCGTCCTGAGTCATGGTTCCGGCCTGTACCGCGCCAACCGCCTCGTAAGCGTCCAGAACGCTGACATCCTTGCCTTGGAACCGCCCCGGCAGAGCCGAACCGCCATAGACAAACACCGATGGCACGTTGCAGCGTACCATGCCCATGATGACCCCCGGCAGCGTCTTGTCGCACCCGCCATAGCCGACGATGCCGTCATAGGCGTGGCCGTGGATCACCGCCTCGATGCTGTCGGCAATGATCTCGCGGCTGACCAGCGAGAATTTCATGCCCTCGTGGTTCATGCCGACCCCGTCAGACACCGAAATGGTGGTGAATTCACGTGGTGTGCCGCCTGCCATGGCGACGCCTTCCTTGGCATAATCGACCTGCGCATAGTGGGTCATGTTGCAGGGCGTCACTTCGCCTTTTTGACTGACCACGCCGACCATTGGCCGGGCAATTGCTTCGTCGTCCAACCCCATGGCGCGCATGAAGGCGCGGTGCGGTGTGCGGTCAATGCCATCGGTAGTGATGCGCGACCGAAGTGGCTTTTCGCGTGTCGGGGCCATGGGTAGTCACCTTTGGAGAAAGTTTCATCAAAGAACATTTATACTTGAACCAAACCACCGTTTGTCGTTTTCTGTCAACGAAGAATTTAGGGCAACGCGCATGCAATTGATCGCCAACATCTCGATGATGTTTACGGAAACAGCCATCGCTGACCGGCTGGAGGCGGCGCAACGGGCAGGCTTTGAAGGCGTCGAAATCCAGTTTCCGGAGGTTTCTGATGTTACCTCCCTTCGGGCGGCTTCGGATGCGACCGGGCTACCTGTTACGTTGATCAATGTCCCGCGCGGACCGGGCGACGCGGTTGGACTAGCTGCGTTGCCGGGGCAGGAGGATGCCTATCGCGCTGCAGTTGCTGTCTGTGCCGAGCAAGCCGAGGCGCTAGGTGTTCGCAAAGTCAATGTTCTGGCTGGCCGACCACCCAAGGATGCAGCCTATGGGGCATGTCTGGACACGTTGCGGCATAACCTGATGCACACGGCAGACGTGATGGCGAAAATTGGTGTGCGCGTTATGGTCGAGCCGGTCAATCGCGGGGATGTTCCAGGCTTTTTTCTTTCGGGGCTTGCTGACGGCTTGGCTTTGCTGGACGGCATTGATCACCCCAATCTGGCCCTGCAGTTTGATCTGTACCATATGGCGATCACCGAACCCGACCTGCCCGGCGCAATCAGGCGTGCGGGACCGTGCATCGGCCACGTACAATTCGCCGATACACCGGGTCGGAACGAGCCGGGCACCGGCGTCACCGACTTTGCCGCGGCCTTTGCCGCATTGCGGGAGATCGGTTATGACGCTGAAATCTCTGCCGAATATAATCCGCGATCCACCGCGACCGAAGGGTTGGGGTGGATGTCCGAATTCAAGAGGATGATGACATGACCGACCAATCAGGGACGATCGAGGAAATCGTGAAGGATGTAACGACAGGAGCACGGTTTGAGGCTTACGCCACACAACCGGAGCGCAATGTGGCCCAAGCCTATGAGATTCAAGACGGTGTTGTCGCGGCTCTGATGAGTTCGGGCGCGCGCGGCGAGATTGCGGGATGGAAGATTGCCGCCAATTCCCAGCAATTGTTGGAACGTTTCAAGCTTGACGAGCCGGCCTCTGGTCGGGTCTTTGCTGATCAGCGACACGACAGCCCGGCCACGTTGAACGTAGCAGACTATACCGAGTTCGCGTTCGAGCCCGAGATTGCAGCGATCATGAAATCTACGCTGGCTCCGTCCGATGCGCCGTTGCAGCCCGACGAAGTGTTGGCTGCGGTCGAGCGGTTCGTTCCCGCGATGGAGTTGCTGGACATGCGCCTGACCAATATGCCGAGCACCCATATCCCCGACGCCATCGCACAGAATATTTCCAATGTTGGCGCCGTGCTCGGCGGGCCCGGCATCACGCCCGAAGAATTGGACACGGCAAATATCCGCACGACGCTGACCATCGGCGGGAAAGTCGAACATGACGTCACCGGGGCCGCGCCGCAATCACCCTTGGACGCGGTAGCCTGGTTGGCGAGTCATCTCGCCGCGCGTTGCTTGACGCTGGAGGCCGGCCAGATCGTCTTGTGCGGAACACACAGCCCAATCTGGTTCCATCGGGGAACCGGCGAAATCGAAGTCGAAATGTCCGGGTTGGGCAAGGTGTCTGTCACGCTGATCTGACCCTTCGGTTGCCGGCCTCGGTCTGGCTATTTGGGGAAACACACGGCAAAGAGCGTCGGCACTACCGAATGACCTTTGCGTCCAAACGAGGCCGAACTGCGCTCGCAATTTCAAGTGAATTCAATCAAGCTCTGCTGCTGCGCGTCTGATGAGGGCGCTTAAGGCCTCGAAACGTGCGAATTCTGATCGTCCTTTACGGGACAAAAGCCACAGGTCGTGAAATCGCCGTTTTGGCAGTTGGAGGATCGCCAAATCCTGCTTTTTGGCAAACGCATCGATGCCAGATTTCGGTAAAATCGTATACCCCAGCCCCTGCGCGACCGGAATGGGGATTTGGCCGATCTGATTGATGTAAGTCCTTGTATTCAAGCGGTCGGCACCTTTGTAGACTTTGGAGAAATTCAACGAGAACAGGTCATCTGCATAGGCATACCCATCAGGGTGCGCGACAAAACCGAGGTCGTCCAATTCGCATAGATCAGGTCCTTGCGTCGCAAAGGACCGCGGGACGACTAAACACAACTCTTCACGGGCGAGCTTGACCGCGTCCAATCTGGGATGGTGTATCTGTTCCGCTACAACCCCGAGGTCGAGGTTCCCGTTCAATACATCTGTTACAATACTGGTATGCGGCGCGGCGGTAACGCGCATAATCAGGTTCGGCGCTTGGTGCATCCGGTCAAGAAGGCGCGGATAAAGCCACATGGCAAAACTGCCTGAACACCCGATACTGATGTCACCGGTGTCTGGATCATCGACTTGAAGAGTCTCTGTCAGACGACGCTCTTGTTCGCGCCGCGAGAGTCCGACCAAGAGAACGGCCTCGCCCGCAGGTGTGACTGTAAAGGACTTGCCGTCTTGCGAGATCAGCGGCTGGCCGACCTGAGCCTCCAGTTTTCGCAGATGCTGTGACACACCGGGCTGCGTCATTCCAAGAAGTTCCGCCGTCCGCGTGAAATGGCCGACGTCACAGAGTGTCGTGAAGGTTTCAAGCCAGGTCGCGTTGAGCATCCATCCCACCAAACTTTATCAAAATCATATCAAATGATAATTTTTCATCATGGCGCGGTCTATCTATATTTCTTTCAACCGCTTTGAAAGGAAACACCATGAAGCCCACACCACGAACATTCTCGCATATCGGTCTTTCGGTTCCGGATTTGGACAAGGCTGTCGAATTCTACCGTGATGTTCTCGGATTCTATGTGATCATGGAACCAACTGAAATCATCGAAGACGATAGCGATATCGGCCAGATGTGTACGGATGTCTTTGGCAAAGGCTGGAGTCGCATCCGTATCGCGCATCTTGCGACGGCAGATCGTATAGGGTTTGAACTCTTCGAATTCGAAGGGAACGAGACACCGAACGACAATCTGAACTTCAGACAGAACGGCATGTTTCATTTCGCCATTCAGGACCCAAACCTTGAGGATCTGCTTGCGAAAATCGTAGCGGCCGGAGGGAAACAGCGCATGCCTGTGCGTGAATATTTCCCCGACGAAAAGCCCTATCGCATGGTCTATGTCGAAGATCCGTTCGGGATCGTGTTCGAACTCTACAGTCATAGCTACGAGCTGACATACTCAAACGGCGCATACTCTTGAGCCTGCCGCTGAACAGGGACCAACTTGAAAGGGCCGTCCGCTCGACATAGTCCCTGCTAGATTGTCGGGCCAATATTGGCCGCTCTCCGAGCGGCCGTAGCGCCCCCGCGTTCGGGAATTGGTACAACAAGTCTAAGATGCCCTGTTGACGACGCCCAAAGGTAAGCCGAAGTGTCAAAGATCGACGATTGCGACAGGGCAGAAAAGATTGCGATCGATCACTCAAAAGCGGGCGTTGGTCGAAATCGACGGCGGCTTCGATCTGATGCATCAGGAAGAAAACAACCGTTCGGTCGGGGATTTCTACGCGGCTTCCTCGACGGTGCTTGAATATCAGCTCGTTGCATCGATCAAACGACGCCTCACGCTGCGGCGATTGCGCCCTTCAAGCTGATAACCAATGCTTCGGCATAACCACTGGCGACATGAATGCGAAATCTGTTTTCTGCGTCATATCTGTATAAAAAAACACCAAGACCAAATACAATCCGTGCTGTGGATTTGGAAGGTATGTTCAAGTTCAGCTCGGCGCCGCGTTTTAGGACCTCCAGTGATTTTTCGCCGCTCATGTCCAACACAGCATAAGCGTCGCTGGCGTCGGAGACTGCCTGGCAGCTGTCTTCATGCCAACCTTCCGCTACCGCCGGACCGTTAACCAGCAGAACGCGATCCCGGCGGATTGAGAGCGCATAGCTCTCGTCCGCCACAATGTCTGGCCAGCTTGCGATTGATTGTTCTGTTTGGGTCAGAACACGCGATCCCGATAGCAGCGTCTGCCGCGAGACGGCGGCAGGGACAAGCGTTATGCCGTTTGCCGCATGGACGTAGCCGTTAGGGTCAGCAGCGTCCCATCTTTCACTGTCGTCACGCATTAAGTCGCTCTCCTTTGAGATCGAACGCGCAAGGCGCGCATATCGTGGCCTTTTGAGTCTCGCCCAAATGCCAGACCGTGATGGTTTCCCCGATCCGTGACGCCCCGTTTTCGACCAGCCCGAGAGCAATGGGATGGCCAAGTGTCGGACTGTCGTAGCTGGAGGTAACATAGCCCAGCGACCGAAGTGGTGAGCCCTCGACGAGATGGGCGCCAGTGGGCAAAGGGGTCGCGTCCGGAGTAACGGCGAGCCCGACCAGCGTCTTGCGGTTGGTTGCATTGGCCTTGTCGCAGTGCAGGCTGCGGTCGCCGATGAAAGCCGCAGCCTTCCTGAGACGGGGAATGCCAAAGCCCAGATCATGGGGCATGGTTTCGCCATCGGTGTCCTTGCCGACCATGATATAGCCCTTTTCGGCGCGCAGGATCGAAAGCGCCTCGATTCCAATCGGCGCAGCTCCCTGCGCGGTGCCAGCCTTGATCACGGCATCCCAGAGCGCGGGGACCTTGGTCCGCCGAATGGAGAGCTCATAGCTGAGATCGCCGGTGAAACTGACCCGCGCGACCCGCAGGAGGGAGTCTTTGAAACGCGTCTCTCGCAAGGTCATATGCGGAAAGGTTTCGCGGCACAGGTCAACGTCAAGCGCCAGCGCGGCAAGGATCTCGCGCGCTTTAGGGCCTGCGACGGTGATCGTCGCCCAATGCTGTGTCAGATCATGGATGAATATTCGGTCGGGGTCATTGCCGTCCTGCCGCCATGCCTCAAGATGCATGGATACGCTATCGACATGGCTGGACGAGCAGGAGATGACAAAACGGTCCTGACCCAGCCGGGCAATCACCCCGTCATCCATGACGATTCCACCTTCGGTCAGCATAAAGCCATAGCGGATGTGGCCCGGTTTCAGGGTGCGGATCGTGTTGTAGTAGATGAAATTTACAAATGCCTCGGCGTCTGGTCCCATCACTTCGATCTTGCCAAGAGGCGAGGCATCGAAGATCCCTGCCGAGGCGCGTGCGGTCAGAACCTCTTGGCGGATCAGGTCCTTGGCCTCGCCCTTGCCGTACCATGCGGGCCGCAACCAGCCACCAAACTCTCCTAGCGCAGCCTCGGCCGCACGGTGCTGAGGTTCTAACGCGAGACGCTTGAGCGGATGCCAGAGCTGTTTTGTATGCAGACCGTGATACATCTCAAGCGGCATCGGCACGAATGGCGGGCGAAAAGTTGTCGTGCCGACCTCGGGCAGCGGGCGTCCCTGCACAGCAGCCATCGCCGCCAACCCCGCCATGTTCGAAGTCTTGCCCTGATCGGACGCCATGCCAAGGGTAGTGTAGCGTTTGAGATGTTCGACCGAGACATAGTTCTCGCGCGCGGCGAGTTCGACGTCCTTGAGCGTCACGTCATGTTGGAAATCGATCCATTGCCGCCCCTTGCTGCCGGGATCGGGCCAGAGCGGGGCAAGCATATAACTGGTCGACGACACGCCCGGAGTGTTGCCATCCCCGGCCGCTCGGGCCTCGGACAAGGATACGTCAAGATCAAACGCCCCGTTCACGGCACCGACTGCAACCATTCCATCCGGTGCCGTGCCGGGCAGGAACGCTTGTCGCGCTTCGCACCAATCCAGCTTGCCGCCCGCATGACGCCACAGATGCACAAGAGGGTTCATCCCGCCCGAAGCGAGGATCGTATCGACATCATGGTGCCTCGCCCCTTGGGCTATCCCCTTGATCTGCTTGCCACCCAATGCCCGCAAGCGGCCATCATCGGGGTTCAAGCGTAGAATCTGAGTACCGGCGTTCGTCAGGAGAACTTCAGCCGCATCGGCCAGGCTTTTGTTAGAGACCAGCGCAATCCGGTGTCCTGCAAGTACACCGTAGCGCGCTAAATACTCGCAGGCCCCGTCCACAGACATCACACCGGGACGGTCGTTCCCCGCGAAAGTGATGGGCCGATCAAGGGCGCCGGTGGCGAGGACGATACGGTCCGCGCGCATCCGGCGCAGGCGCGGCGCGGTGCCAAAGATGCCATTTTCGGCAAGTCCGACCAAGCCGTGATCATAGACGCCGAATGCCGTTGTCTTGGTCAGGATGCGCCCACCCGCAGATGTGATCGCGCGGACTTGTTCCGCAATCCAATCAGCAGGCGCGAGGCCTTCGACCTTTGGCATCTGGTGCAGGCCGCCGCCCAGCACTGGGTGATCATCAACCAGCACAACGTCCTTGCCTGCCTCGGCCGCCGTGCGGGCTGCCGCAAGCCCCGCAGCACCGCCGCCGACCACCAGCACCTCGCAGTGTTCATGGATTTGATCCGCGCTGTAACGTTCGGGCACTTCACGGCTGATATCGCCCAGACCCGCCATCTTGCGGATCATCGGCTCGAACAGGTGCCAGTTGGGCCACATGAATGTCTTGTAGTAAAATCCGGCACTCAACCAGCGGTGCAACACATCCAGACCGCTTTTGATATCAAAGGCCGCCGAGGGCCAGGCATTGACCGCACGGGCCTGCATGCCATCAACAAGCGGTGTCGTGGTTGCCGGACAATTAGGAAATGTTTGCCCGTTCAGCGTTACGGTCATGATCGCATTGGGATCATCGACCCACGCCCCCCCACGGCCCACGAGCGCGGTGGTATTTAAAGCTTCGCCCCATGACGCGTACGCCATTGGCAAGCAGAGCAGAAGCAAGGGTATCACCTGCAAAGCCTTGATAATCGCGGCCATCAAAGGAGAACCGCAGTGGTTGCGCGCGGTCGATCAATGCGACCCGAGATGTACGATGCGAGGTCATTCTGCATCCTCTCTCAAGGATTGGCTGCCCAGCACTTGCATGGTCACGCTGTCGCGCTCCATCTCAAAGAGTTCGGAACAGGTCAGATGCATCCAGACCTCGCGCACGAGGCCCTTGTCGTTGCGCTGCGCGTAAAGGTAGGTGGCCCAGTCCTGCTCAACGACCTTTTCAGTGGTTTCGGGTCTGAGCTTGCCCAGTTCGCCTGCAAAGTGGAACTCGGTCTCGTTGCGGGGGCCGCAAAAGGGGCATGGAAAAATCTGCATGTGCCTGTCCTAATGTGCGATGCCAGAGGCCGCGCCTTCGTCGATCAGATGACCCGTGACGAACCGGTTGCGGTCAAACGGGCGACTGATCTCGTGGTGGGTGCCGGTCGCGAGGATGTGGGCAAATAGATATCCGCCCGCCGGGATCGCCTTGAACCCACCCGTACCCCAGCCGCAGTTGAGATACAGCCCGTCGACGCCGGACGGACCGATGATGGGCGAACTGTCGGGTGTCACGTCCACGATGCCCGCCCAATGACGCAGCAATTTGACCGACGCGAGCGCGGGCATCATTTCCACCAATCCGGCCAACACGGTTTCCTGCACCGGCAGATTGCCGCGTTGCGCGTAAGACGGGATCCGGTCCAGCCCGCCACCGATCACCAACCCACCCTTGTCGGATTGGCTGACGTAGGTGCCGTAAGGCGGGCAGAGAACGACCGTATCCAGAACCGGCTTGAGCGGTTCCGACACAAAAGCCTGCAAGGCGTAAGAGGTGATCGGCAGGTCATACCCGGCCATCTTGGCAAGGACCGAGGAATGCCCGGCCACGGCCGCGCCCACAACACCGGCACGAATGTCGCCTTGTGACGTGTGAACGCCGACACAACGCCCGGCCTCAAAGATGAAATCCTGAACCTCGCAATTCTGGATGATGTCGACGCCCAAGGCGTCTGCCGCCCGCGCATAGCCCCATGCAACAGCGTCATGCCGTCCGGTGCCTGCGCGGGGTTGCAGCACGCCACCATGGATCGGCGCACGCATATCTGCGCCGAAGTTAAGCAAGGGTGCCCGCTTGCGAACCTGATCGCGGTCGAGCAGTTCCGCATCAACCCCGTTGAGCCGCATGGCGTTGACCTGCCGCGCCGCCATTTCCATTTCGGGGTCAGAATGCGCGGTCACCACCATGCCCCGCTGCGAGAACATGACGTTATAGTTCAGATCGCGCGACAGGTTTTCATAGAGCCTGACCGAGAGATCATAGAGCGCCGCACTTTCGGGATAGAAATAGTTCGATCTGATCACCGTGGTATTACGTCCGGTATTGCCGCCGCCCAGCCAGCCTTTTTCGACCACCGCGACATTGGTCAGGCCGTGGTTCTTGGCAAGGTAATATGCGGTCGCCAAGCCGTGGCCGCCAGCCCCGATGATCACGGCATCATAAGAGGGTTTAGGGACAGGAGAGCGCCATGCCTTGCCCCAGCCGGTGTGACCGCGCAAACCTTCGCGGAGCAGGTTGAAAGCAGAATAACGTTTCATTGTGTGTTCAGGTCGATCACGAAATCACGCAGATCGGCAATCACCTGTGGATCAGGGTCAACCCCTGTAAAGCCGCGCAGATAACCTTCGAGCCGTGCGATCCGTTCCGACATCGGTTCGCGCAGTTCCAGCGCATGATAGCCAAGCTGCATGAAATAGAGAATGCGCGCGCGGGTATCAGCGTCATATTCAGAGTATCCAAAGCGTTCAAACATGGCGCTGAGGGCCTTGAGGCGTGCCGCATCGGCAGCGTCGATGCGTTGACGCACCGCACCGTCCCGGCGCGACCATTCCCTGACTGCAAAGTCCAGTCCGTGATCAAACAATCCCGGGTCTAAAAAGCAGCGAAAGAAGTTGCAGACAGCTTCAGAAATGGAGTCGGCAGGCGCCTCAACGCTTTCCACAATCGACCTTGTGTTTCGGTTTTCCCAGTCGTCCAGCAATGCTTCGAGCAGGTGTTTGCGGCTCTTGAAGTAGCCATAAAAGCTGGAACGGGACACCTCAAGGCGCCTGCCGAGCGCCAGAACCTTGACCTCGGCGACTCCCTCGCTGACGAGGACGTCGCGCGCCACGTTCAGCCAGTCTTCGCGTGTGACCTTTACATGGCCGACCAGCGGGTCCTTGTCCGGGTCATCCCGATGTAAAAGCGGTGTAAGTCTTGCGGGCATATCAGCTCTCCGTCGGTGCACCGCCCTCAGCGGTGCGCTTTTCTATGAAGGCATCTAAGGCCTCGGCCTTAGCTTCGTCGATGTCAGGGCGGTTGTCCGCGGCAAGAATACCTTTCCAGACCGCCGTGGCGCGGGTGTTGGCATCAGGCGCGCCGTGTTCCGTCCACGTCCCGAAATTGGCGTAATCATGTACGACGGGTTCGTAGAACGCCGTGTCATACCGCGCCATCGTCTGACTGGTGGCAAAAAAATGCCCGCTTGGGTCCACTTCGCTGATCGCCGCCTCAAACCCGATTTCGTCAGCGCTTGCGGTGTTGCCCGCGCAAAGTTCGGCGATCATGTTCAAGACTTCGACATCGGTAATCAGCTTTTCGTAAGAGACGGTCAGCCCGCTTTCGAGCCAGCCTGCGGAATGGATGACCACTGACGCACCCGCCATGAGACAGCCCCAAAGCCCCATCTGGTTCTCGTTCGCCGCCTGTACGTCGTTAAGATTGGAGGCGGACCCTGCTGCCGACCTCCATGGCAGACCGATGAAGCGAGCAAGCTGCCCGGCGGCTAGACTTGCCTGAAAGTGAGTGGGGGTGCCAAGCGCGGGCGCGCCCGATTTCATGTCCACATTCGAGGTGAAGGTGCCGTAGCAGATCGGCGCGCCGGGACGGACAAGCTGGTTCAGGGTGATCGCGGCCAACACCTCGGCATGGCTAAGCGTGATGGCCCCGGCCACGGTGATCGGCGCCATGGCCCCCATCAGGGTAAACGGCGTGACGATCGGCATCTGGCCATAGCGCGCAAAGTCGATCAGCCCCTGCGCCATGGGAATGTCCAGCGTACGAGGGCTGTTGGTGTTAATGATCGTGTAGCAGTAAGGGTTGGCCTGAAACGCGTCGTCTGACAGCCCGCGGAAGTCTTTCAGCATTTTAAAGCTGTCCATGACTTGTGGCGTGCCGCGCGAAAAGAAGAATGGGAATTTGTCGGTCAGGGTCAGCTGCGCCTCAACCGTGAAATAGTGGCGCAGGTTGGTTGGTATATCCTGAGGTTCGACTAGCGGAGAAACCATTTGGAAGACGTCAAAATGGTGGGTGAGCTGAATCAATTCGCGGAAATCGCTGCCACTGCCGGGCCGGCGTCCGCGCTCAAGATCGGTTGCATTCGGGCAGCCAGCACCGGGTTGGAAGGTCAGACAGCCCAGCTCCATGTTTATGTCGCGCGCCCGCGCCCCGGCCATGCAGTTGATCGATTTCGGGGCCGAAGCGAGTGCCGCCTTCACCATATCATGCCCGAGATAGACCATCTGGCTGACTTCATCGACCCGCGCGCCGCCTTGCGCATAGATTTTGCGCGCTTCGGGCAAGAGGATCTTGACGCCTAGCTCTTGAAGAATGCGCAGGGCGGTTTGATGCATGTTCTCGATCTCGTCGTCCGAGAACACGTTCATCGTGGGAAAGGGGTTGCGCAACTTGCTGTAGTTGACTGCGCGTTTTGAGGGGGGTGGCTTGCCATCGCCGCGCCCGCGTCGCCTCCTTGCCCGTGGTTCTGGCGGGGTTTCGGGTGTCATCCTGCGCCTCGCATTCCTTTGCCTTCGGCGTCATAAGGAGAGGCCGAAATCACCCGCGCGGGACGTTCGGCACCAACGATATGCACGGCCAATTCGGTCCCTTCGGTGCTGGCCGTTCGGTCGATCATGGCCATTGCCAGCGATTTGCCTACCGTATGACCATAGCCGCCCGAGGTGACAAAGCCTACCAATGTGCCGTTTTTCCAGACTGGCTCATACCCGCTGGCATCGGCATCCGATGCGTCGATTTCCAGCGTCACGATAATCTGTTCCGGGCCAGTACCATCACGTTCTATCAAAGCCGCGTCGCGTCCGATGAAGTCGGATTTGCTCCAATCGATCCAGCGATCCATACCGGTCTGCGCCGCTGTATAGCCTTGGGTAAACTCCGCGCCCCAGATGCCGAAACTCTTTTCCAACCGCAGACTGAGCAACGCGTTGAAGCCGACCTCGCGCAATCCGAGATCCGCGCCTGCTGCCAGAAAGGTCTCGCGCAACGTGATGTGTTCTGCGGCCGAACAGTGGATCTCGTACCCCAATTCACCAGAAACCGAGAGCCGCCCGACCTTGGCGCGGATCAGGCCGACGTCAAAGGTGCCGCATCCCATGAACGGCAGGTCGGCAATCGGGCCATCCGTCAGCTTTTCCAGAACCTTCAAGCTGTTGGGCCCGGACAGGCTGAAGCCGACGATTGCATCGGAGATGTCGCGAAGGATCACGTTTTCGCTCATATGATCGGTAAACCAGCGCATGTGCCATTCGCGCAGGTAATAGCTGCCCATGATCCACCAGGTACCGTCACCCCAGTTGAATATGGTTAGGTCACCCTTCAACTTGCCTTCGGGGGACAGCATCGGGGCGAGGCGGGCGCGACCGGGGGCCGGCAGTTTGGAAGCCATGATTTTATTCAGCCATGCCTCTGCTCCAGCGTCCGAAACCTCAAAGCGCGAGAAGCCCGAGATGTCCAACAGGCCGACAGCCTCCCGCACAGCTTTGCACTCCTCCGCGATGATCGCGTGGGCGTTCGAGCGTTTGAGGGTCGGCGTTTCGACAAAATCTTCGGAGGGCGCAAAGTAGAGCGGCACCTCCAGCCCCCAGCTTGCGCCCCAACGGCACCCTGCCGCCGTCATGTCGGAATAGGCGGGGGCTTTCTTAAGTGGGCGACCAGCAGGCAGCTGTTCGTTGGGGTAGGTCATCACGAACCTGCGGGTATAGAATTGCCCGGTGGTCTGTTTGATGTATTCCTTGTTCGCCGCATAGGGGCCGAACCGTGCCACATCCATGCCAAAGACATCGGCCTCGGGTTCGCCGTGGATCATCCATTCGGCCAGCGATTTGCCGACGCCGCCGCCCTGAAGAAACCCAGCCATCACACCACAGGCGCACCAATAGCCGGGCTTGCCCCGTACGGGCCCAACCAGCGGATTGCCGTCGGGGGCAAAGGTAAAGGCCCCGTTGACCCAGGTTTTCACGCCGACATTCTGCAACGCCGGATAGCGTTCAAAGCCGAGCGTAAGCTCTTTTTCAATCCGGTCGGTATCTTCCTGTTGCAACTCGAACCCATATTCCCACGGCGCGCCATCCATCATCCAGTGTTCGTGATCGATTTCGTAGATCCCCAGCAACATGCCCTGCTGGTCCTGCCGCATGTAGGTAAAGCCTTCAAGGTCGACCGTCAGAGGCATTTCCTTGTCGAGCGCTGCGACCTCGGGGATCGTGTCAGAGATGAGATAGTGGTGGTTGAGCGGGGAAACCGGCAGTTCGATCCCCGCCATGCGGCCAACCTGTTTGGCCCAGAGACCCCCGGCATTGACAACATGTTCGGCATGAATCGTGCCTTTTTCGGTCACGACATTCCAGCCATCGTTGGTCTGGATCAGCTCCAGCACCCGGTTATGTTCGATCACTTCGGCGCCGTGTTTCTTGGCGGCCCCAGCGTAGGCATGCACTGTGCCTGTGGTGTCGACGTACCCTTCACGGTCGGCAAACATGCCACCCAGAATGCCATGGGTCGACACCAGCGGGTTCAACTCTCCGGCTTCCTTCGGCGTTATCAGCCGCACATCGTCGATGCCGATAGATTGAAAAGTGCGGTAAGCAGATTGCAGCCATTCCCACCGATCCGGAGTGCCGGCCAGCGTCATGCCACCCGTCATATGCATCCCGACCGACTGCCCTGATTCCTTTTCGATCTCCGACAGCAGATCAATCGTATAGGCCTGAAGCGATGCAATGTTGGGATCTGCGTTCAGGGCATGAAATCCGCCCGCCGCATGCCAGCTTGAGCCTGCGGTCAAAACGTTGCGCTCGATCAGGCAGACGTCTTTCCAGCCGAATTTTGCCAAGTGGTACAAAACCGAAGCGCCGACAACGCCGCCTCCGATCACCACGGCACGGTAATGTGACTGCATTGGTCTTCTCCCTGATTTTCGCTGTGTCTCTTGAGTATGCAGGTCACAGCTGACGCAATAGACAATAATGTCTTTTGATCGTGACCCCAATTGGACACTCTTGTCTAGTGCTAATATTGCGCCAAAAAAAGGCTTGATCCTTAGGGAAGCGATATACAGATAGTTACAAACCGAAGGGCAGGGCCACTGCAACTAATATGGTTCGTAAGACATGGGCAATACAGTTTTACGCAGATCAAAAAATCCTTATTGACAGAATTAGACAGTTCTGCCCAGTGTGGGCTCACAACAGGATTCGGCGCACCGTTGCGTCTGTTTGACAGGGGAATTCGCAAATGTTCTTCAAGACTCTTCTAGGCCTTGGCACCGCCATGGCCTTGGCATTGGCCGCGCCCGTGGTGGCCGAAACGACGCTGAAACTTGCCACGGATTCAGGGGCCAAAGGCTCGCCATCAGGTGATGCGCTTGATCGTTGGGCTGCGCTGATAGAGGAAAGTACTGACGGCGAAGTGCAGGTCGAAGTATTCTATCAGAACGAATTGGGTAGCCAGGCCGAGGTTCTGGATCTGCTGGTTGCCGGCGATTTGGACATGATGATCAACTGGCCGATCACTGCATATGACGAACGTCTTGGTGTGCTCTTCACCCCATATATGGTCACCAGTTGGGAAGAGGCCCTAGAAGCCTACCAGCCGGGTGGATGGGTCAACGAGGTCCTGACCGAAGTTTGGGCCGATCTTGGTGTTAAGTTCTTTGGTCCCTGGCCCGAAGGTTTCAACGGAGTTGCCTCGCGTGATAAATTCGCGATGACGCCGGAAGAGGCGAGCGCGCTCAAGATCCGCGTTCCGGCGATGTTCCCGATGGCCGAGTCGCTGCAGGCTCTGGGTTATCAAACTGCGACCATCGACTGGTCAGAGGTGTTCACCGCGATTCAAACCGGGGTCGTCGATGGGGACGGCGCAAACATCATCTACTGGGATTATGAGTATTTCCGTGATGTGCTGGACTATTACAACCAGATCAAGATGCAATTCGTTACCGGCGTCATGACGATGAATGAAGGGTCCTGGGCCTCGCTGAGCGAGGACGAGCAAAAAGCTGTCGCAGATGCGGCAGACACGGTCATGAATGAAGCCTTCGAACAGGCCAAGGAACGCGACGAGTATTACGTCCAGCAGGCCAAGGACGCTGGCATGACCTATATTGAACCGTCGGACGAACAGTTGAAGGCCATGGCCAAGACTGTGCGCGAAAAGGTCTGGCCGCAGATGGAAGACCGTGTCGGCAAAGACATCATGGATAAAATCCGGGCCAATGCCGGAGAGCTCTGACATACAAATTGGCCCCACCTCCCGTATTGGCGGGGCCATTGCACGTATACTCGACCTCGCGGCAATCATTTCGTCCTTGGTCGTGGCGGGTCTGATGGCCTTTCTTGTTGTCGCCCGCTACGTGCTTGGCCTGTCCGTTGTCGGCTTGCATGAATTGATCATGCTTGCCGCTGTTGCGCTTTATATGACCGGAGCGGTCATTGCGTCGCGCAAACGCGATCACCTGACCGTTGACTGGATCGCCGGCAACATCACCGACCCGCGACGCAAGGCAGCGCATGACCTGCTGATTGCGACGCTGACGATGATCATCACCATATTCTTTATTGTCTGGGCCTACTGGATGTTCTCCTGGGGGCTCAAGCGTCCGCAGACGACCCCGGCCTACCAGATCCCGCTGTGGGTACCGCAGATGGCCATCGGCCTCGCCGCGGTGGGGTGTTTTTGTTACGCAGTGCGCGATGTCATCGGCGCGTTCCTAAGATTGAGGCGTGCCTGAATGTATGCACTCGTCGCCCTTCCGCTTCTCATCCTCCTCATGGGGATCGGTTTGCCGGTCGCCTGGTCCTTTGCCGGGGTGTTGGCCTATCTGACCTATATCTATGACGTGAACCTTAATACATTGATGCTACAAGGTTTTCGCTCGCTAAACTCGCTGGTGCTGGTGGCGCTGCCACTTTTCATCCTAACGGGGTTCCTGATGCAGTCTGGCGGTATTGCGCAGCGCATCATTTCCTTTATCGAGCGTCTGGCGACTGGCAAGGGCGGCATGGGTTCCGCGATGGTGCTGTCATCGAGCGTCTTTGGGGCTATCGCCGGCACGGCGACCGCGGCCATCGCTTCTATCGGGTCCATCATGACGGAACCTCTGGTCGCGCGCGGGTATCCACGAGGGCGGGTTGCGGCGTTACTGGGGATATCATCACTGCTGGGAATTCTGATCCCGCCTTCGATCACCATGATCCTCTTTGCAGTGGTGACCCGTCAGTCGGTTGCGGCCTGTTTTGCGGCCACCATCGGCCCCGCGATTCTGCTGATCATTGGTCTTATCCTCTACAACCGCTTTCTGGTCGGACGCGTCTTTGAAGAGCTCCCCGCGGATGAAAGTACGGGGCCACGCGAAAGTTTCGGTAAGGTGACGCTCCATGCATTACCTGCACTATCACTGCCGATCATCATTCTTGGCGGTATTTATGGCGGCGTCTTTACTCCGACCGAAGCAGCCGCTGTCGCAGCGGTCGCGGCCTTAATTGTCGGCGGGCTGATCTATCGCGAGTTCACATGGCGCAGCTTGACCCGCAGTGTCGTACAAGCTGCTGAAACAACCGGAACGATCATCCTGATCCTGCTGTTTTCCTTCATGATTTCGCGGATTATGGCCTTTGAACGCGTGCCGCAGGATCTGACCGAGGCAATCCAATCAGTTGTAACCAGCCCGATCGGCGCGTTGTTGATCGTCAATCTGGTTTTGATCGTCGCGGGCGCATTGATGGACGACATATCCGTCACTGTTGTGATTGCTCCGTTGTTCCTGCCCCTGATGGTGGCGAATGGCGTCGATCCTGTGCATTTCGCCGCGATCGTCGGGTGCTCTGTCGTCATTGGCGCAAATAGCCCGCCGGTCGCGCCGACGCTGTTTCTGTCCTGCAAGATCACGCGGGCACCGATCATGCAGGCCGTTATGCCCGCACTCGGTCTGATGACCTTTGTCGCATTCCCGGTCATGCTGATGACAACGTTTTGGCCGGACCTGTCGCTAGCAATTCCCCGAGCGCTGGATTTGATGTAAGCGGCTCTGTCGCTAACTAAGGGCCAAGTTTTGGAATCGGGATCTGTCAGGTTTGGCACCTAGGAGTCTTGTGTACCAACGAACATCCGGTCCTTGGCGGCGGTAATATGGTGGCGCATGGTGGCTTCCGCGACTGCGGGTTGCTTGAGACGGATCGCTTCGAGCACTGCACGGTGTTCTGCCAGAACCAACTGCTGACGCCCCGGCGCATCCAGTAGCGTTAGGGATCGCGAGAGCTTTACTCCAAATGCGATCTGTTCCCCCAGAGATTCGAGAACCGACGCGAAGAATGGATTTTTCGAGGCACGCGCAATGGCAAGGTGAAGCATCTGATCGGAATCGACACCCAAGGCGTTTTGCTCATAGGTTTGCTCCATCACCTCATAGGCCTGATCCATCGCAGCGAGGTCCTCGTCGTCGCGTCGACGCGCCGCCCAAGCGGCTGCCGCGCCTTCGACGTCGATGCGGAATTCGTAACACCGTTGAACATCAGAGATCGATTCCAGCGGTACAAAGCTGATCAATTGCCGATCGGGACGGCGCAGAACATAGCTGCCAGAGCCCCGACGGGACTGGACAATTCCATCATCGCGGAGCCGGGACAGTGCCGCGCGCACGATCGGGCGGGAAACACCGAACTCTTGAGCCAAGACCTCTTCAGCAGGCAACCGGCTGTGCACCGGGTATGCTTCCTCGAGGATTTTTGCCAACAGTTGATCGTAAACCTGATCCGCCAATGTGGGGCGCCGCGTCTCTGACAACGTGATCTCCTTTGGTTCGGTACCGACCAGAACTTATGCCGGCCAAGCGCATGAGAACCCTTATAAGCCAGCAGCAGGCAGTTGTAACGGTCCGGCGTGCATGTCGTCGTTTGAAGGATGCCGTGACTATGCCGCCACGCACCTAGTGCTGTTAGCGAGGAATAGCCGTTCCCATGATGACGACCATGCCAACACGGGAACGGATTGATCTTAAGGTCTTGCTATTCGGTCACCGGCGATTTCTCTGCTGGCTTCCTGATCACGAGGAAGTAGAAAAACACCAAGGTCAACATGACAAAGAACAGGCTGTCCGGGCTGGTGATAAAGGTGGTCGGATCACCATTGGAGAGGGCCAGCGACCGACGCAGGAATTCCTCGAGATTGGGACCCAGAATGTAACCCAGCAGCATGGTGATCACCGGGAACCCGTTGCGCCGCAGATAGAAGGCGAGAATACCCATCGCCAGAGCCATGAACATCTGAAAGGTCGAAAAGGTCGCAACATAGCTTCCGACGACAGCGAGCAGAGCGATGACGCCGTAAAGCACATCCTTGCGCACCGACACAATCTTGATGAAATACGGACCGATGAGGTAGAGCGTCAGCGGGATTAGCACCACGGCGCTGAACAGAAGCGCAGCCAGCATTGGTGCGATCAGTCCGGCCTGATCTGTCATCAGCTGCGGCCCTGGCTGAATACCATTGATCACCAGAACGCCAAGCATGATGGCCGTGATCGGATCACCCGGGATGCCAAAGGTCAACATCGGCACCATCGCTCCGCCGCAGACGGCGTTGTTGGCACTTTCCGAAGCGGCGATGCCCTTCGGATTGCCCTTGCCGAATGTCTCAGGTTCGGACGAGGTGCGCACTGCTTCGGTATAGGCGAGGAAAGACCCCATGGAACCGCCGGCGCCCGGCAGGGTGCCGACGAAATACCCAATCAAGCAGGATTTGAAATAGCAGCCAAATCCAATCTTACGGATGTCTGACAATGGCGGCAGGAAATCCCTGCGTCTGATCTTGACCTTATTGGCGGCTGCAGTGATAGCGCTGAGGTCGCGCGAAGAACTGGCCTGCATGAGCACTTCTGCGATGGCAAATGTGCCAATGATGACGGGCATCAAGGCAATGCCGGCCGTCAGGTCACTGTAGCCAAATGTGAACCGGGTGACAGGCTCCATCGTGTCGAGACCGACGGTGGCCAGCATGAGTCCGATACAGGCGGCGAGACCGGCCTGTGGGATGCGGCCGCGCTGTGCGATCACGACAACGATAATAGCAAAGGCCAGAAGAGAGAACTTGCCTGTCGTTTTGACGAGCAACGAAACCTCGGCCACAAGAGGCGCAAGGGCGATCAGGAGAAGCGCTCCCACGGCCCCACCAAACATGGAACCTAGCGCCGCATGTCCCAGAGCCAGGGCGCCCTTGCCCTGCTGCTGCATGGGATAGCCGTCGAGTGCAGTCATCATCGACGACGGCGCGCCGGGAATGTTGATCGTCGTTGCCGTGATACTGCCGCCACACATGCCCGCCATGTAAATGCTGGCGCAGGCCATGAGCGCGGTTTCGACGCTGAGCGTGTAGGTCAGCGGCAGCAACAGCGCCATTGCCAGGGTCGCCGTCAAACCGGGAATTGCGGCAAAGATCGTGCCGATGATGAAGCCAAGGATCACATAGGCCAGGTTGAACGGGTCCAGCAGAAGCGAGAAGCTGCTGAAAACAAGTAAAATGAAATCCATGACTTAACCCCACAGGGTCGGGAGGCGAACCCCGAACAATTGCTGAAACATGACAAAGGCGATCACCACGATCGCGGCGGATATTGCGGCCTTCACCAGAAGCTTCTCAAAGGACGAGAAAATAACGATCAGCGCAAAGACGAAGAGGCCGGACGAGATGAAATATCCAACTGGTTTGAACGCCACGATGTAGACGAAAATGGCCGCGACAACCCACACATGGGTGTAGTTTCCCGGATCGCTCGATCGCACGTCATCGGGTTCGGAACGTAGCGCCTGAACGATGAGAATGCTGGCAAAGACGATCGCCGAGGCACCAACAGCGATGGGGAAGAAGGACGGCGTCAGTCTGCCCTCGGAAATGGGGGCGCCCAAGCTGAGAGCCGTAATGAGATAACCAACCGACACTGCAAGAGTGACGTACAGAAATAACAATTGTCTGTTCAAGAGCATCGTCTTCTCCTGCGATGTGTTTGATGGGGTGCGTCAGCACCAAGCGACTGTATGTGTCAGGTCGGAAGAAGCCGTAGGGTCAAACTTGGTCCAAACCGTCTTGCTTCACTGCAACGTATGTCGACACAACCCGTCAGGGATCGTGGACAATGGGACCTGTCTCCGATCTCTTGGACCGGAGACAGGTTTGTTCGGTGGATTACAGGTTCAGCTGATCCATGAGCGTGAACGTCTTGTTCTGCAGCTCGTCGATCCAGACATTAACGCCATCAGAACCAAGCCAATCGGCGGTCACGCCGACCTGCTTCAACCAATCCTGGAACTCTGCGGTGTCGTAGGCCGATTTGAATGCGGCTTCCAATGTTGCGATGGACTCAGCAGGCGTGTCTTTCGGTGCTGCCAGAACGATAAAGCTACCGGTTTGCAGATCAAAGCCCTTGGAACTGATCGTGGGCACATCTGTGTAGGTCTGGTTCTGCACCGAGGTCAATTCGACCACGCCTTTGGCATCGCCGGAACCGATAATGCCGCTGAAATCACCCAGGCTGGAGATTGCCGCGTCAAGTTCACCCGACAGAAGCGCTTCGGCTTCGGCGCTGGAAGACCCAGCATAGGTGATCACGTTGAAATCGACGTCCAGCAGCTGTTCGAGCTGGCTGACCGACAGATATGGACCAGACCCTTTTGGAGCCACGCCGACGCGCACTTCGCCGGGGTTGGCCTTGGCCTTTTCAACCAGTTCCTCAAAGGTGTTGATGCTCGAATGTTTGGAAACGACGATTGCATCAGCTTCGCTTGTGATGCGGGCGATGGGGGTCATGTTATCCAGCGAATAGCCGGGTACCATTTGACCACGCGGCAAGGTGATGATGCTGTCATAGGTCAGAACACCGACGGTGTGCCCATCAGGGCGCGAACCGGTCATCTGGATCAGGCCCGTCGCAGTCACGGCGCCCGCGATGTTTTCCACATAGATGGATTTCGGCAGTTCTTGCTCGGCGATGTTGCTGATCTTGCGCGAAATCGCATCCGCCCCGCCGCCAGCCGGCCACGGAACGATCAGGCGAATGTCGCGCGTGGGAAAGTCTGCAGCGGCGACCGTGGTGCCGACGATGCAGGCCCCAAGAGCCAGCACGAGTTTGCTTTTCAGGTTTGTAGATAGCATGATCATATTCCTCCAGTTCAGATGTCGTCATCCAGATAAATCTGGTTAGTTGAACGAACCGACTGGCCCGGAAAAACAGGGTGCCTCGCCAGTTCGGTTTCGAAATTTTTCCAGGATGGAAAGCGGGGAGCATCCCCGGATATTGATTGAGCGCTCTGAAGATGACCGGGTTAAATTAGCTGGCGAATTTCGCGTCGACAGCTAGTCACTTCATTGCACTTCGCAAAGCACGCAAATCAGTGCCTCTGGTGCAGTCTAGAACCCCTCCCATTTGTTACAGAGCTGTCCCCTTTCATGCCGTCAGCGCGTCAGGCGGGAAGCTCATGCAAGCTCGAATCACCATACTGCAGCAAGATTTACAAATCAACGCAATTTATTACTAATATTGAGATTTAGTCAGGCATATATCGGAAAATTGGTACTTAGTAATAACAACTTTGAGTATACCGTTCTGTTAGTTGCTGCCTAGGCATCATTCCGATGCGCTTGGAGAGCACCTAGCGCGGTCTAAAAACGGCCCGCCAAACGCGACCAGACGCGGTGGCGGGCCGATAGTGCCGATCCGGGAGAAAGTTAATCCTCCACGAGATCGGCCGGGAGGAGCGCTTCGGGGAGATCCTGATAGCACACCGGTCGCAGGAACCGGCGGATGGAGAGTGTGCCGACAGAAGTGGCGCCAAAATTGGTGCTTGCCGGGTATGGTCCCCCATGAACCATGGAATCGCAGACTTCGACACCAGTTGGAAAGCCATTGGCCAGAACGCGGCCAGCCATGCGCTCAAGCACCGGCAAAAGGGCACGAGCGAGGTCAATGTCACCATCTTGCATTTGAAGTGTTGCGGTCAATTGTCCTTTGAAGCTCTCCGCGATCTCCTTCATTTGGGCCGCGTCCTTGACGCGGATCACCAGCCCGAGCGGACCGAACACTTCTTCGGAGAGTTCTTCATTGTCCTGCCAGTCACTTGCCGATACGTCGAAAAGATACGGTGCTGCGCTCCGTCCTTCACAGTTCGTCACCAACAACGGCTTGACACCTGCGCCTTCAGACACCCGGCGGGCGCCATCACGATAAGCTTCGGCCATCCCATCGGTCAGCATGGTTTGCCCGGAAACTGCCTTGAGCCCTTCTGTGGCCGCCTTGACGAGTGCATCCGCATCCGGACCGTCGATCACGATCGCGATGCCCGGATTCGTGCAAAATTGTCCGACGCCCATCGTCAGGCTTCCAGCCCAGCCGGCACCGATGTCCGCGCCACGATCAGAGGCTGCATGCGGTAAGACAAACATAGGGTTCACACTGCCGAGTTCCCCGAAAAACGGGATCGGTTCGGGACGTGACGCACAAAGATTAAAGAGAGCGCGCCCGCCACCAAGGCTGCCGGTAAAACCAACGGCCTTGATGCGTGGATCGGTGACCAGCGCTTCGCCCACGGCGCGGTTTCCGCCCTGAACGAGGCTGAAGATGCCCGCATCCATGCCGAGTTTTTCGAGCGCCGCAGCAATAGCATCTCCGACAATTTCACTGGTGCCGGGGTGTGCGCCGTGCCCTTTGACGACCACCGGGCAACCTGCGGCAAGTGCGGCTGCAGTGTCACCTCCGGCCACTGAGAAGGCGAGCGGGAAGTTGGACGCCCCAAAGACCGCCACCGGGCCAACCGGACGCTGCATCATCCGCAGGTCGGGACGCGGAAGCGGCTGCCGCTCGGGCAGCGCCTTGTCATGTCGTCGATCCAGAAAATCTCCGGCCAGTATATGCGACGCAAAGAGTCGGAGCTGACCAGTCGTCCGGCCCCGTTCCCCCTGCAGGCGCGCTGCTGGCAAGCCGGTTTCGGCACTTCCGATCTCTGTGATCTGTTCGCCACGGGCGTCAATTTCATCCGCAATGGTTTCCAAAAGCTTGGCGCGGTCCTCGCGCGACGTGGCCGCAAAGCCAGGAGATGCCGCGTGGGCCGCCGCACAGGCCTGGGCCACCAGATCAGGAGAGCCGGCCGAGTAGTCAAAGGCCTCGCCTGTAGCGGGTGCCGAAGAAAACCACGTCTCCGAACTGACGCGTTTGCCTGCGATCAAATGATCGCCATGGGGACTAAAGGTCATGCTATCGTCCTGTCCGTTTGCGCCATGCGTCATATTTCACAAGGCTTTCTTCATCGGTCGCCGGGTAGAGGCCGATGATCCCGGCACCTTCATTCACCTGCTCCAGCACGAAGTCTTCATACGATTCCATGTTCGTGCATTCGTCGGCGATTTCATCGGCAAGGTGCGCGGGTATCACCATGACGCCATCGCCATCACCCAACATCACATCGCCGGGAAAGACCGGTGCATCGCCGCAAGAAATCGGCACGTTAATTTCAATGGCTTCGTGCAACGTGAGATTTGTGGGGGCCGATGCGCAGGCGAAATAGGCAGGTATGTCGAGCGCACCGATACCTGCCGCGTCGCGCACTCCACCGTCCGACACGACACCTGCGGCACCGCGTTGTCCCAGCCTGGTCACCAAGATAGATCCGGCTGTGGCCGCTCGGCGATCTTTGCGCGCATCCATCACGAGGACATGACCTTCAGGGCAGGTTTCTACTGCTACGCGCTGTTTGTGATCGCGATTGCGGAAAACGGTGATCGGGTTGCGGTCTTCGCGGGCGGGGATATAGCGCAACGTGAACGCCTGCCCAACCATGACGACTGGTTTCCTCTCCAGCGGAGCAACGCCCTGAACGAACTGGCCGCGCAGTCCGCGCTTGTACAGAGCCGTTGCAACAGACGCCGTGGAGACTTTCTTTAGTTTGTCCCGTGTCTCATCGGACAATATGTAATCGGTCATTGTCTCTTCCTATTGTGTGGCTTTGGCCAGCCATGGTTATCGTGATTTGATGCGCCTTCACCTCGAGAGGAACTCAGTCAACGAGCCCCGCCCCCAAACGCGCACCGCTTTTCGGGTATCCGGTTGCATCGACCTGCGTCGTCCTTGGGGCAGATCGATTGGGCTGGGCTTAAATCAACCGAGGCGTCGCCCTAAACATCGCGCGATTGCTGTCATTGCGGTCCACAGTGATGCGCCCGCTACCGAATCTCAAATGCTTACGCATCGCCCCATCCCCCTAACAAGTTGTCGAGAATCAGTATGCAAAATGTGAGTATATGTCAAGATTAGTAATAATAAATGTTGGCATTATTGAGAATTGCAATGCATATGCTGCTATCTTCAGTAATAATTATTTACATATTTTCGGTTCTGCCGGCCTTTTCTGGTTGCGCGGCCACACGCAATAGCTCTCCAATCAAGGCGCCGTGCGGCACAGTGAGCGGCTGACCCGGCTTTCATGCGCTGCATGAGGTTAAAAGATAGTTTCATGGAAAGGTGGACGGATCGCTCCCTGAGGAACCTTGTAGCGACGGTTCATGGGTTTAAGCCTCTTCGACGAGGACGGAACCTTCAGAAAGCGCCCATTGCTCGTCGGCCAACAAGTGTCACCGCACGCTGGTCTCCATAGCAGATACCTACTTCCATCACGTACAACACCCGATGTGACTCCCTTTCGCCAACTCAGCCCAAACGCAATCTCCGCGAGGAAAGAGGGCTAGTGGTTTCCAGATATTTTCGTGAAAACGCGATTTTCTTTGAACCAAATAGCGACCTGACGCGACCAACCTCTGATCAACATGGGGCAGTTGCCCCGATAGTGGACTTCTCGCAGGCGGAGCTGAACGGCCTCAATCTGCGCTCAACGAAGATCGGAGAGACGGCATGGCGGACGGGGCAACAGATGTGGTGCTGACAGATGTGCAGATGGAGTTTTTGCGCAGGTTTATTACGGGCCGAAAATTCTTTGTGCCGCGTAAGGACCGGGAAACAACCGAAGCCTACAAGAAGTTCATCAAGGTCGAGGCGGCGGCGCAGGAGTACCTTGGCAAGCTTGATCCTGCCGGACCCGACGCCACGCGGATCGCCGCGCTGCTGCGCACAGCGACGGACCAGAAGAATGCCAGCCATTTCGATCAGGCCTTTGCCACCGCGCAACAGGCGCTCGTTGACGCAGCCGAAGTAGACCGTCGCGCAAAGCGTAAGAACGCGCTCCTGCAACGCCTGAATGGCACGGCGATCCCCGATCCCGCCAGCGCCGTGTATCGCGGGTTGATGACCGACACGGTGACTAGGATCACCGCGGCGCTCGCTGGCAATCCGCCCTCGACTGAGGACATGGACGCTGCAGAGACCGATCTCACCCGCCTGAAGAATCTGCGCGCGAACGCCGAGACGGAAGTGCGCGACCGGGACCGGGATGCGCTGTTATTGAGCCAGGCCGAACGCGAGGCCCGATCGCGGCTCAATACGATAAAAGCGCAGATCGACAGGGTTGCGGAGGGTAACGGCCGAGACACGCTCGAACGCGAAGCAGCCCGTCTCGTTGAACAGATTGACGCGATGAGAGAGGCTGTGATGACCACCGACCTGGCGCCGCTCAGCAGTGACGTCGAGGAAATCGACGAGGTGCGCGCGCAACTCGATCAGCTTGCCGCAGACACGGCGACCGCGCTCAAGGACGACATGCTGGATATCGAGATCATGCGCTACCGCGCCGCATCAGAGATCGAGGCCCTTAAAAACCTTGCGGTCGCTGATCCGGAACTGAAGAATGCTGCTGCCGCCGCGCTCGATGACTTTGACAGGACATTGCAAGGCCGCACCGTCGATCAGGCCGATGTCATGCGTGCTGAACTGCGCGTCAAAGACGCACAGACCGAAGTAAACCTAAAGCGCGCCGCACGCAACGCGGCGGATCAGACGAAGCGGCAACTTGCAACGACTCTGCGGCAAGCACGTTGGGATGCCGAGAGCCCGATCATCATGCGCAAAAATGAGGCCAATGCCGCCGCGACCGATTTCTACGAGCGGAACAAGGTCATTATGGAAGATGACACCCATGATGACTATGACGCGGTTTGGGACCGCTATGAGCTTGAATTCGAGGCGCCGTACGAGGCCGCAAAAGCAGAGCTTGACGTGGAACGTCAGCGGTTGCTTGCGGATGAAACGGCGCAGTTTCGGGCGGCGGACGGAGCGCTCAATCAGACGCGCGCCGAATTGGTCACCGCCAAGTCCGACCGCGATGAAGCGCTGGAAGAACAACGATGCATCGAAGGCAAGAAACGCCTCCTTGATGCGATCGCATTCGGTCCGCTGTCCCCTGAGCGGAAGACGGCCATGTCTACGGCAGACCAAGTCGCGCTAATGCAGCTTTATAGAGTCAATCCGCAACTCGCCGACCGTGCCGCCAAGCGCGCTGCTGGCGCAGAGCATCCTGAAAGCGTGGTCTCGGTCGCGCAATGCGCGGCGGCCCGGGTAGATACGAAATTTGGTGCAACGCAAGGTTCGCTGGCGACCGATGCCGGTGCGCAGCGCTATGCAGAAGCGCTCGTGAACATGTCAGCGGGTCTGGCGCCGGATCAAGCCGTCGAGCTCGGCGCCTATTTGGACGCCGACCGCCATCTGCAGCCGGTTCCCGCAGTTCTTGCAGAGCACAGCGCTGAATACACTGGCAAGAAGCGCGTGGACCATGTGGGCAAGGCGCTTGTCGGTGACGACGGAAGGCTCGATTTTGACCAGGCGCGTGCTGCATTTCAGGACGTCACATTCCACCCCGATGCAGTGACCGCGTCGCCGTCGATGGCGCAAGTGCAGCACATGAGCGAGACGCTGGAATTTCTCGAAGGGTCAAACGATGCGCAGGACGTGATCTTTCGGATACCCGATCCACAAGGCGGCGGTGCAGCGCTGCTTGCGGGTGCAAACCGCAAACCGATGAACGAGGTGGACAAAAAGGATGCACAGGTCGCGGTCGTAACTGCGATGATGACTCCGGTCTATCAGGGACCCGTCGGGTCATGCTTTACCACGGGTCCGCTGCTCAAATTGCGCGATGACGAACCCCTGGATCTTATGCGGGGGTTCGCAAAACTCGCAACCGAAGGTGTTTTCGAGCCAATAGTGGGCGAGCCGCTGCCCGCTGTTCAGAATGTTTCGCGCGAGGAAAACGCGCTGATGCGCAGTTTCGAATACACTGCTGCCACGGCCACCGCGCGGTTGGCTGACAGCCGGGAGCGGAAGAAGGTTGGCAAAATGGTAGGGCGCGCCGCTCAGGTTCTGAGCAAGGCGTTGAAAGTAAAATTGCCAAAGGACGAACAGGACGCAGTCCATCAGCAGATGATGGATGCTGTCGATTTCCAATATCGCCAAGACGCAATAGCGGACGGCGGTGATGGTCAGTCCTCTCGCGGGCGTTTCGTCCTGACGCGCAAATCGGACGGGCGCGAAATCGACAGCCCCCTCGCGTTTGTCGCCGCTGTGGTCAAGCCTCTGGCAGATCGCAAGGGCAAGCTGAGCAAATCCGAAATGACGCGCCTGCGGAAAATCGCTGCGGACCCTAGATTTGCAGCGGCGATGACGGTTCGTGGAGAGACACCTTGGGCACTTGAGTCAGGGGGCTTTGACGACGAGGCCGCGCTTGTTCTCGAAGGCCGGGAAACGGTGCCCGAAAAAATGAATGAGCGTGTCGATCCCGCGACGCTTGACCGGGGCAACCGGGCCAAGGCACTCGTCGCCGATATCACTGGGCATATCGGTCTGACCCGGGAGACCACCGTCGGAGCCAGCACAAGCGGCGAATACAATCACGCCTTCAACCTTTTGCCCAATCATCCGACGATGACTCCGTTCTACTCGCCTGATTCAGACACGGTGGCCGAAAACGTCGAGACAAAGATGCTGGTGCCGGGCCGTCAGGCGGCAGCGACGACTATGCCTGTAGAACGGGTTGTCTATCTCTTTGACAGGGAAATGGAGGCACTGGTCGGCGGGGCCGAAGGCGACGCGCGCGATACGCTCAAACTCGCCTGGGCCGCGAACACACCGACAATAGCGATGACACCGCGCGAATTCGCCAATCACCTCGCCGCTGCGACCGATCAATGGGCCGATGATGAGGCACAGGCCGGCGCCGACCGCTGGAACGCGCGCGAGATTGCAGCCGGCAGGCAGCCTGATGCCGCCGCATTGGCCGCAGAAAAGACCAAGCGCAAGACAGGCCTCGAAGACTGGCGCGACGGCGCGCTTACCGACCGGCTGATCGCCGACTTCAAGCTGCCCCATATCGTATTGGCCGACACCAACTGGGGCAGCCCGGAAGGCCATGTCTTCTTCGCGCTCGCCCCCGATCCGTTGTCTGGCCAACCCCGTTTGTTCAGGAAAATCGACCCGCCCGGAAAGTTGATGCCAATGGAGAACGACGAAAACTGGCTTGCCGCCAAGTGGTATGCAAATCTCTAAATTGAGAAAGGAAGATTGAAATGACCGATATCCCTGAAATCTCGACCTTTGTTCACATCGAAGACGGGACGTCATTCGCAAGCTGTGGCGAGGATCGCTTTACTTCGATGACGGAGCTATTGGAGGCGTATCCTGCATTGACCGATCCGGGTAACGAAGCTGCTCTTGCGCGCCTTGTTACGCATTTTGCAAAAGGCCGGGCGTTTCGCGTGGTGAGCGAACCGGAGGCATTCGAAGCAGCTTATCGGGCCGCACTGGCAGAGGGGGATTCCACCAAACCCTGGCGCCAGGATCACCCGCGACGGGTTGACTTCGGCGTCCCCGACTTCACATCAATTGCGGCACCAAGCAGACAGGGTGACCGCCTCGTCTTTACGCTCGAAGACAGCTTTACCGGATTGCCCTACGCCGCCTCAACCAAGCTATCAGCGTTGGATCAGTTGGATGTAACGCCGTTGTCTCTGAGCCCTGTGCCGGACGGGCTAGACGGGCAGGCCGACCCACTGTCCACAACAGGGATGATCGAAACGGGTCCGGTCCCGGCCGCACCCGAAGCTGACGGAACCGCCAGCCATGAAGACCTCGCGGATCCGAAAGTGCCCGAACTGCCCGAGATCCCGCACCGTAGGAAACCTCAAGATTAAGGCCTGACTCGTAGTGTGCTTGCGTTCCAACCTAACGGGGGTTGCACGATGCCCCACTAAGAGGCGCTGTTACGCGGCTCTGGGCGGTTCTGAGCAAAGGGTTTCAGGCCCGATTTTTCTCTGCACAGTTTTTGAAGGGGCGCGAGGGACTAGAATGAGACTTATTGCACTGTGTGCGATGATCGCATGCGGATCAGCAACTACGGCTTTGGGCGAAGTTGTTCTTGAACGTGTCGCTCAAAGTGACTTCAAGTAAAATGATCCAAAATGGTCAGCCCGCTTCAAAGAGATGTATACCGAAGCGCAGGAGCAATTTATCGCGTTTCCGGAGAACCTCGTGATGGATCAATCCGATAACGAGCATTAGCCATTGCTTAACCTTGCGGACTGATATCGAGAACTAGTGCGAGTGCCATTCTTATACAAATCGCGATCCCCTGTCGTCCATGTCAGCTCACACCGCCATCAACGCTCAGGATCTGGCCGCTGATCCATCCGGCCTCCTCGGATGTGAGAAACGCGGCGGCGGCGATATCTTCTGGGGTGCCCAGCTTGCGGGTATGGATTCGCCTTATCAGCTCTGCCTGTCCGTAGGGGCCGTAAGCTTCCCATTGGCGCTGTGTGGCCGGATTGGACAAGACAAAGCCGGGCGCGATCGAGTTGACGGTAATACCGTGCTGGCCCAACTCAAGGCTTAACTGCTTGGTCAGACCCACCAATGCATGTTTGGACGCCGTGTAGGCGTGGATGCCAGTCAAACTTGGGCGCAACCCAGTACCGGAGCTTATGGTCACGATCCTGCCCCAACCGGACGCTCTCATAGCCGGAACCACAGCCTGAGCCAGATACAGCGATGCATCCACGTTCGCGGCGAAAATGCTGTGCCATTCTTCGGGAACCACCTTTTCAAGTGGCGTGCCAACCTGATTGCGCACACCACCTGCGGCGTTCACCAGAATGTCAGGCGCACCATGAGCCGAGATGATCCGATCGCGCATGCTAGTCATTGCTCTCGGATCGCCCAGATCGGCACCGATGGCTGGCAGACCGAGCCGATTTGCGGCGTCGTCCAATGCAGCCCCGGGCAAGTCACTTACGATGACGCGGGCCCTATCCTGGCACAGCCGCTTGGCAATAGCCGCGCCAATACCGCCGACAACGCCGGTAACAAGAGCAATGTGCCGCGTCATGTCAGTACCTTGGTCAACTCGTGGAAGGTCTTGGCCGAGATATCTCTGCGCCCATCTTCGATATCGTGGATCAGCTCAACAAGCCGGATAAGCGCCGGTGTGTCGATACCATGGCCTGCTGCAATATTTGCGACCGCACCGACCTGCGGGTCGGCTTCGGTCTTGCGTTTGCGCACAGCCAGATCTCGATAGATGCCGGTATGCGTCTTTGCGGTCTTAGAGTTGAAAAACGCCAGATCGGCAAGGCCTTGCAAGGCGGCGGTGTCTGCTGCACCGGGCAGAAAGGCGCGGGGTTCAAATCCGTTGAATGGCTTTGGATTGACGCCTTCAGCCACAGCTGTTTGCATCACTTCGCGGGCAAACGCAATCAAAGCCGGAGCGCGTGCCGGATCGGCAGAGTTCGCCTGCATGCTGTCGGGGGTGAGCGCGGTGGCAAACAGCATCGCGCTATAGCCGAGTTTCCCCCAGCGGTAGGCAAAGATGTCCTGTGTCAGGACAGCTTCGGGTGCGAATATCTGCAAGAGCCTGTGCATTTCGGTTGTTCGGTGTCGAGGTGAGCCATCGACTTCCCCAACCACCACGGCGCCACGGTTGCAAAACAAGATACGCCCCGGACAAATCCAATCCGCCCCATAGTTCACAAATGCACCCATGGTACGTGCAGAGCCCACACGTTCATTCAGGCCGTTCTGTGCCGACAGAACATACTTATCATCGTGCAGATCAGGCAGCAATTGCGTCATGGCCGTTTCGGTCGCATGCGCTTTGACGGCCAGTACAATACGGGAATAGCGGCCCGTCAATTGTTCAGGAGTTACGCATGGCACAACTTGCCTGAACTCTTCGACCGGCCCGCCTGAGCCTCCCCCTTTGAAGTGGTCCGCCCCTATAGTTAGGAAAGCGGAGGACCAAGAATGGCTATCAAGAGACCCAAGCCGGAAGAGATTGTCGTGAAGTTGCGGCAAGTTGAAGTTCTGATGGGGCAAGGCATGCCCCGG